>CAZCXI010000088.1:0-11387 GCA_964502635.1 uncultured Desulfobacterales bacterium | reverse complement strand
GTCCCACTCTTGTTCTTCAGCACCGGGGAGGTGTTGACTTAAAGGTTCTGACAAAAAGGCTGGATTGGTTGACATGGAAGGATTTTCGCGAAGTGAACGGGAATTGTTGCAAGTGGTTATAGGGCTGGAATCGACGGAATTGCCTGCTTCTCAAACACCATGGGTTGAAAAATGAAAATCGTCTTAGATTCTACAGTTCTTATCGAAAATTTTCATCTGAGAGGACCCAAATTCAGACTACTTGAATGGTTCGTAAATAACGGGCACGGGAGGCTTGTGGTTCCTCAAATAGTTGTTGCAGAGGTCACTAATAAATATCGTCAGACGCTTGATGAGCGGTTTATCAGTTTTGAAAGTGAGCTGAGGAAGCTACAAAAGCTGGTCGATCGAGGTCTGGATATGCCAATTGCAACCACAGATGTAGATAAGGCAGCGAGCAATTATGCCGAATTTCTCGAACGCAGCCTGAAGGCTTTGGATGCAGAGACACCAGACTATCAGGACATTCCACATCTTGACATTGTTGCTCGAGACCTGGAGAGGCGGAGACCTTTTCGTGGGGTTGGGAAGAACCAACGTCAAAGTACTGGATATCGGGATACCTTGATTTGGGAGATTGTACTCAGGAAGATCGTTGCCCAAGACGAGCTTGTTGTTTTTGTCACCAATAATATCTATGATTTTTGGCAAAAAGGTACAAGGGACCTTCATCCTGATCTTCAAAGAGATTTGGCTGAGGCTGGCTTTAGAACGGATATGGTGAAATTATGTCGTGATCTTAATTCGTTCAACAGAGGGTATGTCAAACCTCTAATGCCACCAATGGAAGAGGCGAAGATATTGTTGGAGCGAGGGGTATATTATGAGTTTTCGGTGGGCCATTGGATTGATGATAATGTTGATGAGATTATAAGCCACTTTGAGACGAGAGCCTGTAACCCTCTTGATTTTTTTCCAGTTGATATTGGTGCTTTCACGATTAGTTGGATTGAAGATATAACTGACCTGTCTGTTGAGGATGTGTACCAAATGACCGAAGAGGCCGTCGTTATAGACGTCTCTTTCCTGGCCATGGTGAGTTTGTATTTTTATGTGTACGGTTTCAACTATGAGGAAATTACTGAGAATTCCGGGCTAGACGTTTCCGTTGATGAATTCAATGGACATGGTGCTTGGCTGGAAGGGTACATAAAACTTGGAATCCAAATGTCCTTGACGTTCAATATTCAGGATAAGAAGGTCGAGGAATTCGAGGCATCTTTTCGAGAAATCTATGGCTGGTGTCAATTCTGTGGGGAGCCGTACCTGAGCGATGGTGCTGAGACTTGTTCAAATTGTGGGAGGTAACTTCAAGGCGTTTAAGACTCACGAGAATCAACCGGTTCGATAGATAGATTTCCCGCTTTGAACAAGATCTATTGGTCCATCTTCTGGGACTTTGATTACATTTTTATCCCTTGGACTAATCAATAACTTGCATGTTTCTACCATCTATTCTTTCTATCTCAGGAGGAACCTCTATTTCTCTTGTGATAACCAATTTGAACTTGGCACTTTCATCGTCTAGGAATTTCTTCACTCTCTCCGATTCGTGTTTGATTATGGACTGTACAATAGCCCCATAAGGCGACAGGTTTCGGAGTTCCGGACCCTGTCCACGCTTGGATTCTTCTTCCAAAACCTCCTTCAGCCTTTTCAGATCCATACCCAAGGCTGACGTGAGCGTATGGACATTCTCGGCAAGCCTGAGGAGATCTTTTGGTAACCGGTCTGCTTGCCAAAAGCTCCTAAGAAGACTCATCGCCAAGGAGAGTCTCTTTGTGTACTTGTCTTTTTTTCTTATTGCTGGGCTACGTGCAAGCTCTTCGGCCTTCGCGATTGACACTTCCGCATGCTCAAGCATCGCTTTTACTTGATACGCGATCCTCTCTTTTGGCCAACTGACGCTATCGGTCTTATACACGAGGTCGTGCGTCGCTATCGCCCAGGCATGCTGCAAGTAAGTCTTAATCTGAATCTCAAAAAGGAGACCTGAGAGACCAAGAGGTCTCTCGGTTGGATCGTCCTCCCACTCCACGAAAAGGCGCAAATCGTCAAAAGGGAACGAGTTAGACCGTTTAAACGTCATTTGTTCTGACGCAGGACGTCTATATTTAATCTTGAAATTGCATTCGTTCACCAACTTTATCGCTGTTTCTATTTCTTTCTGATTCTCCACCACAATTGTACATGCAAGAAAATCCTCCAGCATTCTTGGATTCTTACAACGCCCTGTCTCAATTTTGAGTGCGAAGCTTTCTTCAGGCTTGATCCTGCTCTCATAATGCCATCTGGCACGTTTGAGCGCACCGATCTTCTTATCTACTCTCGCCCTGAGAAGATCGTATTCTTCCTTGTGGGAGCCGTATAACTCCCTTACAGAGCCTTGAACCTTCATTAAGCAATAAACAAAGCGCTCGTAAGTGCTTGAACTCTCGCATCACGTTGAGTGAGATCCGTGCTTGCTCCCACAGAATGCCGCATATAGTTCTGTGCATCCCTGTATTCTTCTTTATCGACGGTGTCGAGGAATACGTCTATACGTTCCTGAGCCATGAGTTCTTCCACTTTTGCCATAAATGATACATATTTTTCCGCCAAAGCGTCTGAGTTGGGCAAAGGCTCAGGATATGATAATACCAAGGCTGACCATAACGTGTAAAAATTGCCAAATGTTTTTGCATATTTCGTTATGCACTCGTTGAAATCCTCCATTCTAAGAATAGTGCTCTTCATGGCTTCGAGTCTATCTACAAAATCCTCTTCGGAAAAATTCGGATGCGTTTCGTTAGGACTGTCATACTCTCCATATTTATCGTCGAGGTAATCCTGGTCAAAACCAACTACCTTTCTATCAAGTATTACGAGAATGAGTTCAGACAGGAATTGAACGTCTTTCATTCTCTTGGCTCTTGCAGTGGTGACGACTCTCAGGCGTTTCCATTCTTCCTTTTCGGACTCTGCCTCAGCAAGGGCAATGAACCAACCATCATATTTTGCGTGTCTAAGTTCCTGACGATCCAGTTTTCTTGAGTTTCTGTTGAGTCTGTCAAATACGCTGTTGAGGACCGTACCCTCAATTGTCTTGACCATTTCCACGGTAAGGACATAGTCCCAGAACTTCGTTTGGAGTTCTGGGGCAGCTTTCAGTTGGTCCCACTTTTTCCCGTCGAGCGTGGCATCCCCGAAAGTCTTGGAGATAGCAATTATGTTGTTCGCGAATCTGATGATTGTCTCCAGACGCTGTTTGCCATCAACCACATGATATGTTTGTTTACCATTTTCGTCGATGGTTTTGTGCAGAAAGATGGCCGGGCAAGGGTAATCCCTAAAAACTGTGTCAAGGAAGAACTGTCTATCCTTCGTTGTCCAGACACTGCGTCTTTGATACGGAGGATTGAGATCAAGTTGTTGGTTGTTATTGAGGTCTATAAACCAACTGATGTCTTGTGTAGTAGGTCGTCTGTTCATTTCTATTGAATCCTATTCTGGCATGAGTTCATCGTCGCAGTGACGCTCCAAGAAAGCTGCCATTCATACCTTCGTGGAGACTAGTCCGTTTTGTCACCGTGCGGTCCCAGGAACTTATCACCATTGAAATGTATGAGATGATCCGGAATCTCGGACAGCCAGACTTCAGTTTCCCAGGCTATGTTTACAGCGTGTCTCTTGAACTCACGGAAGTCTGCAAATGCGCTGACATATATCAAGTTCGCAGGACAGTCTTTAAGCATCTGGTCTAGCTCATACTGTCGCTTTGGAGATACGGGGCCGTGCGATGTAACTGCTTCAATCAGGAAAAGCCAGTTCCTGTTCTTGTCGTAAAGGACAACATCAGGCAATTTGTCATGCTCTGTAACGGTGATGTTCAGACTTCGCAGGAGTTTTTCATTCACATGTAGCGTCTTCCTTGCCGTGTCACCTACATACACCGGTAATGAACCAGGAGCGAATCTGGGCGCGAACTGCTCAATGACTGCTGCCTGGAGTTCATTATGTTTTCCAGGGGAGAGGCGTAATTTCTTTCCAGATGGCAGCCTTACAGGCACCATTCTGGACTTTCTCTCCTTGCGGTAAACCTCCCAAAGCGTCTTTCGATTTCCGAGAATCCGTTTAAGTCTACCATCCCAGGTTTCTTCACCGTATCCCCGTATGAGGTCTACGATTTGATCGGTGAAGGCATAGTGAGTGCGTGGGCTGTTGGTCGCCAGTGACGGATTGTCAGGATTTCGGTCAACTATTCTGGCTTGCTCGAACTGATGGATAACTTGGCGGCGAACGGTCTCCCTAGTATTGTCCGCGTACTCACGTGCGTAAGCTTCCTTTGCGAAGATCAGAATATCATGAATCCTGCGTCTTACAGGGTCAGCACTTGACCATGGATCTTCTTCTCTAAGATCTGCCAGTGCCAGAAAGGTAAGAGCCGAGAGCTCATTTTGTTGTGCTGGAGGAAGCCCAAGCGCGTACAAGATTTCCTGTGTTTCTTCAATTTTGCCCACCGGGTGTTCCTTTTGGGTCGCTTCGTCGTCCGGCTAACTTGATTGAACCGTATCCCCCACGAGATCATCGATTTCGTCACGTTCAGGGATACGGTCAAGCTGCCTGACTATCTGTCCCATCTGATCTATTAATTGAAGTGGTGGCAAAGGCATGGCCCTTATTTCTGTTGCGCTTACTTGTGTATTGCCATTTGAGATTCGGAAATACCGATCTAACAAGGAACTGTTCAGCAGTGCCGATAACCCCATAGCTTGTGGTTTGGTCAGTTCGCCTGTGGGCCTGTAGATATAATTCAAGTGGTTTTCTATCCCGATCAACTTCGCATCAAGCTGGCCTCTCAATAATGGAGCAGCTATAAGTCTCCTGGAGTCTTCCTTTGCGCTGAATCTGCGCAAGAGGACAACGTTCTGGTTAGCTATAAGGAGTCTTTTTCTCAAAGCCTTCTCATTAGCTCTTATGAACTGGGGTTTTTTTCTGCTATTTTTCATATTGCAGTTGGGCCATTCAACCTTCATCGGATGCACATTCTGCATCCAGAGTAGTGGCGAAGTGTCATTGTGCACGTCCCTGTCGTTGAGGATCAAGTCTGTGGCCCTAAACGGCACCACTGGCCCTGTAGATATCTGAAGGCCGTACCTGTGCAGTCCTCCCGTCCATTGTTCGACGATATCAATTACTTCAATGTCACGCTGGTTTGCCGGCAGTCGGAAAACCATGTCTTTTCCCGTTGAATAGAGAACTTTGGAGGCAGACAGGTCGTAGCTAACGGCCCTGTTCAGGCTATCAATACCCGGACTCACGGAGATCCTTAGCCTTGAGGCATTACCAGCTTTCCTTGCCTTTAAGATTATGTTTTCCTGTAATACTTCGTCTTTCTTGAAGGCATCCATCCGGGACTCAAAGAGATGCACTCTTTCGGGTTGCATCATCGCAAAGAAGCGGTTCCGGAAGAGTTCAAAATACGGCCCCGAGGCATAGCTACGAGGGGTGATGAAAACCATTAGCCCTTTGTCACTCAACACTTCAGCCGCCAGCCCCATAAATAGAGCGTAAATATTGGGCTGACCATGGACAAATCGAGCGGCTGCCACCGCCCTCGGGTCATCTTTTCCTATCTTAAAATATGGAGGGTTGCCTATGGCCAGATCATAAGGGACCACTTGGTTGGCCCACAGACCCTGTGGAACACTCAGAATGAAGTCTTTCTCAATCACGTTGTATTTCAAGTCAATACCACGGTCTGCCAACCACTGTTTAGAAAACGCCAGGGAATGCCTCAAGAATCGAGCCAGTGACGGAGAATCCTCATAAGTGTCTATCTCTATCCTCTTGACAGTCTTCCTTCTGGCAGCGGCCTCGCACACAGCACACGAGAGAGTCCCCGAACCGCCTCCGGCGTCCAGGACCCTCAACATCCTCTTTCGATATTCAGCAAGGTCTGCCATGAATCTGGCGACTGGCAAGGGGGTGAAGAACTGGCCTCGAGCCTTTCGGTTCTTGGGGCAAGACTTATCAGCAAAAGAACGGGCTAACTGCTCAGACAACTCGGCGGGTGTTGGATTGGAGGGCATATCCCCTTAGTTTGGTCTGGACGTGAAGTTCATTCGATTCTGCATCTACCCATTTTTTTCATACGATTTCAAGCAAAAATTAACATCAAGGGGCCAGGACTCTGTCCGGACGCTAACTATGCTAAGAAGCTAAGCTTTCGCCACCCTTAGCGACTCGATGGCCTCTTTTGGCGTTGTCACATAGTGGATTCCTTCCATGTGCGGCCACGTGCGCAAGCCGATGACCGGTTTTCCCAGTTTCAGCGCAATACTGATCTCAGACAATGTACCATAGCCTCCGGAGATGGCCACGAGGATGTCCGAGCTTCGAACGATCAACACATTTCGGGCGTGGCCCAGGTCGGTCACGACAGGGATGGCGACATAGGGGTTAGCCTCCCCCTTGTCCGGGCCGGGCAGGATGCCGATGGTTTGTCCTCCCGCCTCAAAGGCCCCGCGACAGGCACCCTCCATAACGCCGCCCAGTCCACCGCACACCAGTATTGCGCCCGCCTTTGCGATGCCTGCCCCGACCTCTCTTGCCAGCTCATAGATCTCATGATTGCAACTGCCTGCCCCGATCACTCCGATCATCTTCATGGCTGCCCCCTCAATCGTCATGAATCCCGTGTGAGAAATGCGAAATCCTTCATTGCGCATAACCAATCATCATGGCGCGGCGCTTGATTGTTCTAGCCCATACGATTATATAACAACCGACGTATCAAGAAAATGCCCAAAGACACCCCCCACATCCTTCTGATCAACCCATGGATTGAAGATTTTGCCGCCTATGATTTTTGGGCAAGGCCGCTGGGGCTCCTGTCCATTGCGGGGGTCCTGCGGATGCACGGTTACAGGATCAGCTATATCGACTGCCTGGATCGGTTTCATCCGGAAATGGCCAACAGGCCAAAGCCGGGTCGGTTTGGCAAGGGGCATTATTTGAAACAGCCGATCGCAAAACCAGACGCACTGCCCGACGTGCCTCGCACGTACAGCCGCTATGGCATGCCGGAAGCCTTGGTTCGAAAAGCCCTGGAGGAATGTCCCAGGCCGGATGCCGTGCTTGTGACGTCCCTGATGACCTATTGGTATACGGGGGTATTTCATCTCATCAAGATAATTCGGGAGGTGATGCCCGAGGTGCCCATCCTGCTTGGAGGCATCTACGCCACGCTTTGCTATGACCACGCCGTTGCGCACGCCAGGGCAGACGAAGTCCTCGCAGGGGAGGGCGAAGGTCCGATTATTGAAGCCCTCGAGCGCCTCACGGGCTTTGCCGGCAGGCTTCAGTTTCTTCCCGACGATCTCGATGCTTATCCCTATCCTGCCCTGGACCTGCAAAGCGCTATCCCCTATGTCCCGATCCTGACAGGCCGCGGTTGTCCCTTTCGATGTGCCTACTGTGCCTCGGGTTTTCTAAACCGCCGATTTAAGCGCAGGTCGCCCGAACGTGTCTTGGAGGAGATCTTGTACTGGCACGAAAAATATGCTGTCAGAGACTTCGCGTTCTATGATGATGCACTCCTGATGGATGCGGATCGTCACATCCTGCCCATCCTTGAAGGCATTGTCAGGCACGGGATCTCAGTGAGGTTTCATACACCAAATGCCCTGCACGTCAGGCCTCTGTCCAAAGAGGTGGCAGGCCTCCTTTTTCGTGCAGGGTTCAAGACGATCCGGCTCGGCCTGGAAACAGCCTTCTTTGAAGGCCGCGAATCCCTGGACAGCAAGGTCGGGCCCGGCGAATTTGAACGGGCGGTCGGTTACTTGAAAGGAGCCGGCTTTGCTGGAGAGGCCATGGGCGCCTATCTCCTTTTTGGTCTGCCGGGACAGGATATCGGAGAGCTTGAGGCGTCCATCAAGATGGTGAAGACCTGTGGGGTGAGGCCTGTCCTGGCGCAATACTCGCCTATTCCCCACACCGCGCTCTGGGAGGATGCCGTGAAGGCATCACGCTATGACCTGGCCTCTGATCCCATTTTCCATAATAATTCCATCTTCTCCTGTCAGAAGGACCCCTTCTCCTGGGAAAGGATCTCACAGCTCAAGAAACTGACACAGTAGCCTGACGTAAGAGCATCCCTATGGCCTATGAGGTTTTGTCAGTGCGTCGGGTCCGTGTCATCCCCCCTATGGAATGGTCCCGGTCCGCCGGGTCTTTTTTGCCTCATTTCCCTGAACGAGTTCCTGAGACGCTGGTAACGCTCAAGGCCCAGGATCTTTCTCACCTCCAGGAGAAAACGGAAGCGCTCAGAGGCAAGATTGGAACGCGCTTTTTCCAACTTCTTGAACTGTTGCGTCACCGCCGTCTCGTCAACGGACTCCTTTTCCAGGAGATTTTCGAGCTCAAATCGTTCCTTTTGCAGGGCACTCTTGAGGTCAATGAGCTTGCGACGGCTGTTGACAAACAGGTCATCCAGGTTGGTTATTTCTTCACTGCTTAACGCAAGTTGTTTTTCCAGGCGTGGCATGTGCCACCATTTACCGGGCAGAATGTCCTGCCCCTGGCGGGATTTGAGCCGGACGGGCGAGCTGTGACTATGAACTTTCTTGGACTTTTTGAGCAACCTTTTTCCAATATGATAGGCGATTGTGTGTGAAGTATTTTTCCCTAATCGCGACATGTATCACATAACTATCGATAATCGTTATAATATTTTCTGCGGTCCCGGCTTGGCACGACCCTTGATATACATCCCCATGAGGGAAGCGAGAGGGGGTAGGTGGTTAATAGATGCCATGAACGCTTTGACGAACAACCCATCCAAATCTGAACGGCGAGACCGCCTTGATCGTCGCTCTGGGAAAATGACCATCCCGAACAGGTATTGGCTTATGGGAAGGCGCACGGCCGCCAGAAGGGAGGAAGACAGGAAAAAATCTTATAAGATAGACCGGCACAGTGTTGGCACTCTCATAGCCATTCTGCTGATTGTCGTCCTTAGCGTCCTGGATGCCATGCTCACCCTGTTTCTGGTCAGCCATGGAGCAACAGAAGTCAACCCCATCATGGCGTATTTCCTTAAGCATGGCCCCATGGCATTTTTCTGCGCGAAGTATGTTTTCACCTGTGCTTCTGTCCTGGTCATTCTGGTACACACACATTACTACCTGTTTAGAACCCGGCTTCGAGTGAAAGTTTTATTTGTCCTTGTGGCGATTCCCTTGGCCTTGGTTGTTAAATGGGAACTGTATTTGATGTTGTTCATTCCTCGATGAACTCGCAAAAAGTCCTTTGCGCAAGTCCCTAGTCAAGATCCATCTTGATCTTTACGCCGCCGACGATCCATCGGCCCGGCATAGGCACAAAGCCGGATTCCACGTAGGCTTCATCAAAGAGATTGGTGGCTTCCAGGAAGAACTCGCACTCGTGCCATTGGTAGGCCAGACGAGTATCCACAACGATGTGGGAGTCTGCCACCATGCGTTTTTCGTATCGGGCCAGAACGGTCTGGCTCAAATTATCAAGCCAATCGAGGATGATGGACGCATGGAGTTGGTGGCGCAGGTGATCTAGGACATATTTGGACTCGAGTTTGCCTGTGTTCCAGTCCGAGTCCAGATAGGTGTATGCAATATTGACAGCCGAAAGGAGTTTTATGTCAGAAAAGGCGGCTGGATAGAAGTCCCACCCCAATTCAAGCCCACGAGTCGTACTTTCCGCGATGTTTCGCACCTTCCATGGATCTTGGTCGGAAGTGCGAGACCAATCAATGAGGTTTTCTGCATCACGCAAGAACAGACTGGCATTCGCGGCCATGCCCTTCTTGTGCCATCGAAGACCGGTCTCGTAAGTCCATGCCTTTTCCGGCTTAAGATCCGGATTCCCCTGGTTGGCCGGCGTGCTGTAATACAATTCCGTATAAGAGGGAATGCGAAACGATCTTCCAACGGAAGCGAACCCATTCCATCCATCCGTCAATCCAACATTTGATTCGACACCTGGCCAGTATTCCCAGCCCCAATCGCTATAGTGCATTGCCGACGCACCAAGATCAAAGCTCAGCCGCTCAACAGGACAAAACTTATGTTCAAGAAAGACGCCGCTGCGCTCACGGTTGTGATCACCCAAAGTGGCGCTTTGCAAATCTTCCGAGGCGATTTCACCGCCAAAAGCCGTTGTGCCCAACTCAGATTGAATGCGGGAACTCAGTTGGACCCCATAGGCATCCGTTTGGTGCTCATTTCGGTACCAGTCATCTCCGATCTCTATTTTGAAATCATCGTTATGGCGCCGCCAGAATACTTGGGGCATCACTTCCACACCCGCCACCCTAAGATGGGCGTTGCTGTATGCCAACAGCGTTTTTGTTGCCTCTTGCTGATTCGGAAATGTGTCACTATAGAAGCGATAGGCCCCGAAGTCTTTGTCCGTATATCCGATCACCAGTTGACATTGGTGCTTTTCGCCATTGATCATACCCTTGTAAAAGAACGTGTTGATATCAAAATCGGTGTTTTCCATATAGCCGGTGGAGGAACGTCGTGACAGTGACACCCGGTTTGCCCAGTCACCTGTCTTGAAGGCTCCATGAGCCCCAAAATCGTCATAATCGTAATCACCGTATTTTCCATAGCCACCGACAGCAGGGTGATCGACGTCTCGCGTGATGATGTTAATGACGCCCGACATGGCATTTTGACCGTACATTCTCGCCCCCGGTCCTTTCAAAACCTCAATGCGCTCGATGTCCTCCAGGTTGACGGGCAGATCCAGATTGTGATGACCGGTTTGCGGATCACTGACATTGACACCGTCGATCAAGATCAATGTTTGTTCAAACGAACCGCCTCGAATGGCCACATCGGCCTGAAGGCCGTGGACACCGCGCTGACGTACATCCACACCGCTGACGGTTTCCAAGAGATCGGAAACACTGTCCGCAGGCAAGGCTTTGATGTCTTCTCGACTAATCACTGAAACGGATTGGCCGATTCGTGAGAGGTGCTCAGGGATACGGCTGCCCGTGACGACCACCGGATCGAGTGTGTGGCAGGGGAGGTCTTCATCCTGGGCCATCAAGAAGCCATTGAGAGCCAAAACAAGACAAAAGACTCTCGCCAGGACCAAGCAGATCGGGCATAGACCCCAATGTCGCATAAACAACATGGCCAGAAGTCCTTAAAAGCAATAGTAGCCCATCTTTCCAGTCTTTTTGGGCGATATTTTCGAGTTCACTGCGAGAGATATCCAGAAAACTTGGAAAAACAGCCATGTTGTTTACCCTTGAGGAAATCCGATGATACCGCATCTCCTGCGTTGTTGAGAGTTCGCGGTAAATGACTACAGCT
>CAZCXI010000087.1:0-11854 GCA_964502635.1 uncultured Desulfobacterales bacterium | reverse complement strand
CGTTCATGGGGGTGCGGATCTCATGACTCATGTTGGCCAGAAACTCCCCTTTGGCACTATTGGCCGCATCGGCTTCCTCCTTGGCTCTCAGCACTTCCTCTTCAGCCCGCTTTCGCTCGGCGATCTCTTTCGACACACTCTCAACCATGTGGTTGGTCACATTCTTCAGGGCCTCCAACAGCTCCACCTGGGACGTCCCCGACACCCGGGCATCCAGGTCACCCTTTGAAACCCTATCCAATGTGTCGAAGTGCTCGGCAAGCCCGATGGCAAATTCATGAGACAGATGAACGATTTCCGCCAGGTTTTCGGCGGTCAGATTGACGGTATGTTTTAGCTTAGCAATCAACTCCAGTTTCGAGGTTTCGGAGATCCTGACTCCCGGGTTTCCTGAGGAAAGCTCGTTTAAGGCTTCGAACACGTCGGATAAACCGTCGGCCAGTTCTGTGCTGAGACCCCGGAATTTTTCTTCGCTTTGCCGCAGCGCCTCTTCGGCCTGCTTCCGCTCGGCTATTTCGTCTTCCAGCAAGTCGTTGGATCGCTTCAAATCGGCCGTGCGCGCCTCAACACGTGTTTCCAGTTCGTCGTTGGCCCTCCGGAGCGCTTCCTCGCTCTGCCGTAACGCAGCCTCTGCCCGCCGACGTTCAAGAATCTCATTTTGCAGGTTTTCGTTGGTGCTCTCAATGGCCCTGACCTGGCGTTTGACCGCTTGGGCGATTCTTGCAGAAAACAGGAGGAACACGCTGGTCGAAATAAACCACACGAACAGCATGGTTTGCCAGGCCTGTCCCAGGGCCCTCTCGGCTCTCACGGCCGTTTGATTGGCGAAGACCTCAACGTTTCTTGCCAGCTGCCGCCGGGTGGCGCGAAAGCCCTCAAAAACCTCCGTTACCTGGGCCTCCAGCCTTTCCCGCTCAATTCGCTGCGCCAACCGATCACGACAGAGCGAGAATAGCCCGCCCCTGCCAGGGACGATCGTCTGGTGAACACTGTCGACTTTGAAGCCCTCGCCGAACAAGGCTGTCTCGAAGTTTTTCAGCAAGGTCATGGGCAGGCCATTTGACAGCACTTTGCGTTCTTCCAGATGGCTCATGCCACGCTCCAACCGGTCAAGTGTAGATTTGAACTTATTATCTTTCAGGTCTGCCAGGTTATCGATTTCAGCCTCGCCAAGAAGCCGTTCGCATAGCAAAGAAAGATCGGCGAGCTCTGTCTTGATGATCGGGATATCTGTTACATGGCTCATGTCCGCGATGATTTGCTCGGCAAGCTGGTCGGCTTTAGGGGCATCACCCTGGCGATAGCTGCTGATCAGAATGGCACGTCGCAACCGTTGGCGGCCCTCAATGCTGGATATGGTGGCACGCATCTCTTGCAGGGCTGTCTTGGTCCGTTGTCGGGCAGAAGGAAGATCCGAGGCGAGTTCTTGACTGCGATGATGCCAGTCGAAGCACCGGTCCCAGATCTCTTTGATACCAAATAACTGGCCATCCATCTGATCGAGAACCTTTGACATGTCGGCGCTGGCAACCACGTCCCGGCTGCTGTAACTGTGTACGAGGCGTGTCAAGTCGCTGATCCATGTACCATCCGCGCTCACTGAATCCTTGCTGAGAAGCAATGCCCGCATTTGGTCCCGCCCTTGAACAACGTGGGGGTCCAGGGATGTCACCATTCGGGTCATATCCACCTGCAGGGCATCAAAGTTCTCCCGTTCTGAACGGATGTCCGACATGGTCCAATAGACAATGCCGAGCAAGATCAGCCCGGCACCAAAGCCCAACAGGGTGACCACCCAAACCAGTTTCTTGGCATTTGGCCCGCCTTTGCTCATGACCGGGTCCGTCATGTCATCTCCTTCCAAGTATGTTCCCCAGTTCTTTCCATTGAAACGGCACGGCTCTTCCTCCGCGCAGTATCGTGGGCCAGACGCGGTGGCAGGCTTGATGCTCCTTGGGTCCAAGGTGCAGTCGTGCTCCCAGCCCCATGTCAAACTCACCAAGTCCCTCCAACGCATTGACAACCCCTTCTTTGGTCAAGGGACCCTGGATGCCCTTCAACGCCCGGAACAGAATCCGGGCGGCAACATATCCCTCCAATGACCCAAAGGTCGGAGGGCTTGACGGATTCGAGGCCTTGAGCGCCTTTCGGTATTCACCAACGATGGGCACATCGGAATCAAAATGCGGTACGACCTCCGTGATGATGACCCCATCGCCCTGTTCACCCAGTTTTTCGGCCAGTGCCTCGGCACCCACAAAGGAGACGTTCAGGAATACGGCGTCCAGACCGCTTTGCCTTGCAAGTAGTATGAAGGCGGCGCAAGGATTGTAAGCGCCCACCATGATGACCGCACGGGGCCTTGGATTAGACATGATGATATCAGCTAGGCCGTTTTCCACTGCCAGCGTATTACGTTCATAGCGACTGTGGAGCACGCCGTTTTCATCCTTGAGTCCGTGACGCTGCAGTGCCGTGATCCCACCCACAAACCCGGCATCGCCATAGGCATCTCGTTGGGTGAAAAAGGCAATCTCCTCAGGTTTTACTCCACCATGGACGATGAGACCGTCAACCATGGTCCCTGTTTCTTCAGCGTAGCTCGCACGGTAGTTGATCACATAGCGATCCGGGGGCATTTTTCGCAAAATGCCCGCGCCGGTAAAAGCACCAACGAATGGTGTCTTGCCGGCGTTCGTGATGGGAATGGCCGCAACAGCTGTCGGGGTTCCCACGTTTCCTATGACGGCCAGCACGTGTTCTTCGTCGATGAGCCTGCGCATGTTGGGCGCTGTCCGGGCCGGTTCATAACCGTCATCCAGAGCAATGAGACTCAGCTTGGGCCCATGTATCCCGCCCGTTCGATTGACTTCTTCGATGGCCGCCAAAACGCCGGTCTGCATGTTTATGCCAAGGACGGCCGTTGGGCCCGTCAAGGCGGTTGACATGCCTAGAACGACCGTGTCTTCAGCGGGATGTCTTTGCCCGGCAGGGCATGGCGGCGCACTGACCAGTAGTCCGACAACGGCCAAGGCCATGGATAGGACTGTCATCCGGGATCGCGGATTGCTCATGGAACTACCTCCTGTGACGCATGTGACGCGGTGACAAAGACGCACAGGCACCGATGACTCAACTTCTCGCCAGGAATCATGGAGTCCAGCGTCACAACGACCTCAATGCGCAAACAATTTGTTCTCTTTGAAGCAGGAATCGTGCCGAAATCCTGTATGTACCTATTATCAATATTTGCAGGTTGTTAGGACCTATTTGTTTGAGTTTGGAAGGTGGGAAAGGGCTCAAGTCGATGCGCGGTTTCGCAACGTGTCAGATTATTGACCCTTGTTAATCTGAGGCAGGCCGTTCAAGGGATAGGAAGGATCGCTGAACGTAGGCTTACTCAGGAAATCACGGTGATCTCATCGGACCCAGGCGTCAATTTTTCGCCACCCTGCTCCGTAACCAGAAAGGTATTTTCCACGCCGACCAACCCGATGTCCTTAAGGCCTTTTTTGGGCTCCAGAGCAAGCACCATGTTCTTCTTGAGGGGAACGTCTGTCTTTGTGGAAATAGCCGGGAACTCATCAATCACCAGGCCGATACCGTGACCGAGGAATGGGACCTGGTTGTCCCCAAAACCCATGAAATTTTCCTCAAACTTCCGTTCCATGACCTCGGTCCGGTACACCTCCTCAAACATTTCGGATGGAACCGCACCCGGTCTTAGTCGACTGCGAACCGCCTCTTGGATATCCAGGCAAATCTTGTGGGCATCCACGGCGACCTCATGGGGACGCCCCAGTGCAAAGATCCTGGTCTTGTCCGTGAAATACCCTTCATGGGCAAAGCCGGTGTCAACAAAGATGGTGTCGCCCTCCTTAAGCCTTCTGGCGCCGCCAAGGAATGGGAATGCCGGAGAAAGCCCCACCAGACCTCCTGGACCCACGGAAGCGGTGGGATAATTGCCTGATTCGCCAAAACTGATGACGCCCGCGAAAAGTTCACTGTTGTAAGTGGCAAGCCTCGCCATGCCCGTGTAACCGAGCTGGAGCATGCGGCCGTGGATAGCGGATCCGAGTTCCCATTCGGTCATGCCCTCCCGGATCATGCCCGGTATATGATCGTAAAGGACCTTGTGTCTCTTTCCGGCTTCGCGAATCAGGCCCACTTCATAATCCGACTTGACCGAACGGATCATGGACAGACTGAGACTCATGTCTTCAAACGCACCCCGGGGAAAGATTTCCGAAATCCTCTTAAAAATTGACACCGGAAGCGTCGCCTCATTCAGTCCCAGCCGGGCGGTTAGGTATCCATGGGTCTGCAGCCAACCCGGAAGCGCTCCAAGGCCCCTGATCCGAACCAGCGTCTTGAGAGGGGTCTCTTTTTCTGCCCGTTCAAGGCTCCGGCGTATGAACAAGGCAGGTTCTCCCCCTGTTGGAACAAAAAGGACGCCATTTTGGATGGTACCGGTGTAATAAAACATATTGACCCCATCCAGGATCATGATCCCGTTCAGGGATCTGGCGGCCAGTGCCTGCTGAAGCCTTGAAATCCTGTGGGAGATTTCATCGGAGGGCACCAGGTCGTAGCTTATGGGGTAGGGCATGGGTTATTGGTCATGATTCATTGATCATTGGGTATTAATCAATGAGAAGTGATAAATGATAGAGGTAGTCTTGTCGCGCTAATTCTTCATCGACGGCTGGCCTGTCGTCTCCAGCACACTCATCCACATATCCCCGGCACAGTCCACCCGCTTTCGCTTTCCCGCGGTCGCCTCCATGGGAATGTGGACAAATTGATTATTGCACAGGCCCACGAGCATCTTGGTCTTTCCAGCCATGCCGGCATGAACCGCGCTTCGGGCCAACAGGCTGCACAAGAGATCATCGTTGGTGTTGGCCGAAACGCTCCGGATCATATAGCTGGGGTCAATATACTTGAGGTTGATTTCCATCTTCTCTTTCTTGAAATAATCGGTAATCGCCGCCTTCAGAAAGAGGCCGATGTCATGCAGACGGATGTTTCCGGAGGCATCGCGCTGTCTGGCTTTGTTTTCAAAAAATCTCTGCCCCGCCCCTTCGGCCACGACAATCACCGCGTGTTTCCTGTGGATCAGCCGCGCCTTCAGGGCTTCAAGGAATCCCGCGGGACCCTCCAGGTCAAGGTCTGCTTCCGGGATCAGGACAAAGTTGACGACCGGCATGGCCAGCGTGGCTGCTGCTGCGATGAACCCTGATTGACGCCCCATGAGTTTTACCAGCCCGATTCCATTCGGGGCACTCGTGGCTTCATTGTGCGCAGAGCGGATGACATTGACGGCGACATCCACCGCTGTATCGAACCCAAAAGATCGGTCTATTAAATAGATGTCATTGTCAATCGTCTTCGGCACACCTATCACACCGATCTTTAATCTTCTCTTGCTAATGGCATCGGCAATCTTGCTCGACGCAACCATGGTTCCGTCTCCGCCAATGGTAAAGAGTAGACGGATGTTCATCCGCTCCAAGGCATCTACAATGCTCTCAATGTCCTGAGGCCCCCTGGAAGAGGCGAGGACCGTGCCGCCGTCTTCGTGGATATTGCGCACAAAGTCTGGCGTAAGCTCTATCAGCTCGTGACCGTATGAAGGGATGAATCCCTGAAATCCGTACCGGATGCCGTAGATATTGTGCACACCATAGTTGTGGTGAAGGGCCAACACAATGCCGCGAATAATGCCATTGATCCCCGGACACAAGCCACCACAACTCACCACGGCGCATCGAAGTTTGCTCGGATCAAAGAATATCTTGCAGCGCGGCCCCGCCCGCTCAAAGGACAGGAGCTGCCCACGCCCCTTGGCAGCCTCTGTCACATGATGTTCAACAAGATTCACCAGTATACGCTCTTCCGAGACAAAGCACGGGGTCCCCATTTCGTTGGCCCTTGTCTCAATGGGGGAGGTAATCTTGGCCGGGCCAAGGGTCGGGACGGACGTCTCGAGAGGTTCCTTGCTTTTCATGGGATGACACCTTCCGATATCAACTTCCGAAATTCGCCGGTCTATACCAGATCATACTTATGGCAAATGGCCTCCACCGCGCGATTTTGACTCGCCGTCGACGGCTGAGTGGCTGAAGCGGTATGGGCATTGGGCAGCACCCCCGCCACATGAAGCATGCGTTTCAAGATAGCCGCAGGGCTGCGTGAGTAAAGTTCATAGAATTCTTCCAGCATCACACCCGTGTCCAGCATCTGGCTTGTATGGTTTGCGTACTGCTGCTGTACGTCATATCGGTTCAGGCAAGACCATGTCACCTCACGCCAGGCATGGGGCAGCAAATTGGCCCCGCCGGCCACAACACCGTTAGAGCTGGGCTGTCTCATGAATGCCACCTCGTCTCCATCATAAAACCTGAAATCCCGACGGTGGCGGACCGCCTTGTGATAATTCATTGAGCGTTTAAACGGGCCCGTGAAGATCAAACCCCGAACTTTCTCGATCTGTGAGACCCTTTTCAAGACACTGGTGCGAATATTGTTATGCTTAATGGGCCTCCTGCGCCGCTCGACCAGTCCAGCATGGTTTGCCAATATAAATCCGATCCCCGTATCGCGGGCCATGGATTCGTACCACTGGGGCAACCCCCGGTTGCTGTGGTAATAGACGGGATAATCTACCCAAAAGAGCCTTCCCGGATAACCTGAACGATCAACAAAGGCCTCTATGTGGGCCAACAGATCACGCGTTGCCTTCATGCCCTGGGAGGTAATAGTAATCAGGACCGGCCATTTCCCCTGGATGATCTCCAGGGCGGTGCATGCCAGTTCCACCCTCGTCTCTGGGCTCAGTACAAGGCCCTCGCCCCAGATCACGTCACCGAGGAGTAAGCCGTCCGCACCCACGCCCGCATGATCAATGAGCCGATCGAGGACCCTCGCGTCCAACATGTCTCCGGTCTTCATTGGTGTCACCAAGGGACAAATCAATCCCCTTGGCAGTTGGTTCCTGTCATCCACCATTGAATTTGAACGCACCCTTTCCCAGGATGTCGTGAAGGTGCAATATCCCTCGCACTTTTTGAATGGGATTAACGATGGGTAAGACCGTAATCTGATTCTTCTCCATGAGGCTCAAGGCCTGCGAGGCCAGGGTATCAGGGCCCAGCGTCTTGGGGCGCTTCGTCATCACATCTTCAACACGACGTTCGTAGATGCTCTCCTGTGTCAAGAGGTGCCGCCGAATGTCCCCATCCGTGATAATCCCCGCGAGGAGGTCGCCCTTTTCCACGACGAGTGTGGCACCCAGTTGCAGGCGATTCATCTCCTGAATCGCGTGGCGCATGGTCTGCCCTTTGTTAACCCGCGGAATGTTCTTGCCTGTGAACATGATCTCCCGAATCTTAAGCGACAGGCGCTGGCCCAGGCTGCCGCCCGGGTGGAATTGTCTAAAGTCGCTCGCTTTGAAGTTTCTCTTCCGGATGAGCGTGACCGCCAATGCGTCACCCACCGCCAAAAGGGCGGTGGTGCTTGCCGTTGGGGCAAGTCCCAGCGGGCAGGCTTCCCGATCAACACCTGCGTCTATCACAATATCGCTCTGCCTACCCAGAGCGGAATCCAAGTGCCCGGTGAAGGCGATTAAGGAACACCCAATGCTTTTGAGGCTGGGGATCAGCATGTTCAGCTCATCGGTTTCTCCGCTGTTCGAAAGGGCAATGATGACATCATCCGAACTGACCATTCCCAGATCACCGTGCATCGCCTCCACCGGGTGCAGAAACAGGGAGCGGGTTCCGGTGCTGTTCAGCGTTGCCACGATCTTTCTGGCCACGATCCCGGACTTTCCAATGCCCGTCATAATGACGCGGCCTTTTGAGCCGAGTATGAGATCGACCATCTTGACAAAATTCTCGTCCAGACGATCTATGAGACCCGCGATCCCATCGGCCTCGATGTGAAGGACCTCTTTAGCCTGGCTCAATATCATCGAACCCGCTTTTGCTTTGCCTTGGTCTGAAATCCGTCTTTGCTTCATAGGGCTTCAGATTCTATATGGTGCAACCTGTTTGGATCAAGAATTATTTGAAACACATCTCATGTCCTTATATATTCCGCCAACATGCCGGAAATGGTATCAGCAACCATCATCCCCTCCATGGTCAATGTGCACCGGTCAGCCAAGACGGAAAGCAGGTCCTGTGCCTCAAGTCGTTCAAGCACCGCGCCGAACCGATCCAGGAAATCCACATCGTATCGTTTTTTGAATCCCAACATGTCTATACCATCAGCAGTCCTGAGCTCCAGGAAAACCGATTCCAGCATCAACTGGCCCCGATTCAACTGCTCACGGCCCTCCACAGGAAGCACCCCTCGCCCCAGGGCCTGGAGGTACTTGCCCAGGCTGCGCTGATTCCACCAGCGCATGGGCGCAAGGAAGGAATGGGCCGAGGGACCCAGCCCCACATAAGGGCCGTGGGACCAGTATTTTTGATTGTGCCTGGCGCGGAAGGCCCTTCCTCGCGCGAAATTAGATATCTCGTATTGCTCATAGCCCCTCTCGCCCAAGAAATCGACCGTAACTTCAAAAAGATCCCTCACCGCGTCTTCATTCAAGGGGCGGAACCTGCCGGCTTTGCGCCACCCATCCAACGGGGTCCCCCCCTCATAGGTCAGCATGTAACAGGACAGGTGCTCGGGTTCATAGTTAGTCGCATCTCTCAGATCCAAAAGCCACTCCTTCCGAGACTGGTTCGGAAGGCCGTACATGAGGTCAAGTCCCAAGTTTTCAACCCCGGCCTTTCGCACCAGGCGAATCGCCTGGTGACCTTTCCGTGCTGAATGGACCCTCCCCAGGAACCGTAGACGCTGATCGTCAAAGGACTGCACACCCATGTTGACACGATTGACGCCATGGCCCAGGAAAGCCCTCAAGGCATCCAGTGATAATGTGTCAGGATTGACTTCAACGGTGACTTCCAGATCCTGGATGAAATCGAATCGTCTATGAGCGCCTTCCAGAATGTCCAGGACTTGGCAGCGTTTCAAAAGGGAGGGCGTGCCGCCACCGATATAAATGGTGTCAAAGGCGGCCCCGGGTCGTGTGACCAGATCCATCTCTTGTATCAGGCCCTCCACAAAGGCCTCCACTCTGTGAAGGTCCGTCACGGAATAGAAGGCACAATACGGGCACTTGCGCCTACAAAAAGGGACGTGGATGTAAAGGCCGGCAGGGGCCCTTTCATCTCTGTTTTCGAGTTGCAATCCCATGGGATATCCATTAAATTGGCGTTGAGGTACCAAAAATTTTTAGATTATCATACGGTCTGTTCCCTTGCAAATTCTTGCACCTGACCCGGATAAACCGGAAATACGTATGCACATCCTCCTGACCAACGATGATGGGATCCATGCCAAGGGCCTGTGGACCATGGAGAGGGTTCTGTCACGCCAACACAGGGTGTCCGTCGTGGCTCCGGATAAGGAACGAAGCGCCATTGCTCACAGCATCACGTTGGTCCATCCTCTAAGGGCCAACAAGGTCGAGACAAACGGCGGCTGGGGCTATGCGGTCAGCGGCACCCCTGCCGACTGTGTCAAGCTCGCCATTCTTGAGATCCTGGATCGTCGACCCGACGTGGTCATTTCAGGAATCAACCCAGGGCCGAATGTGGGAATCAACCTCAACTATTCCGGCACGGTGTCAGCAGCCAAGGAGGCGGCCCTCATGGGCATCCCGGCGGTTGCCGTTTCACAAGACCTGTCACCTGATCAGGAATACGGCATGGCCGCGTACTTTGTTGCCATCTTGATCACCCAGGTTATGGAAAAAGGACTGCCCTCGGGCACCTTCCTCAACGTCAATATCCCGGCCTGCGCTCCAGAAGAGATTGCAGGGGTTCGCGTCACGAGGCAAGGCATATCCCCTCTCAAGGAGGCCTTTCACAAGAGAATGGACCCAAGAAATCAGGCCTATTACTGGCAGGGGGTCGAAACACAGGCCTTCGACCAGGAGCCCGATACGGACGGGGCAGCCCTTTGTCAAAACTATATCTCTGTCACACCCGTCCAATGCGACATGACCGACTACCAAGCCATGGAGCACCTTAAGGACTGGCATATCAAGCTGATATAGGGGTCAGGTCTCAACATTCAACAGACAATGTTGAATGTTGAGACCTGACCCCTATGCTTGAAGGAGAAATGCGGTGAAAAAGACCTTTGTGGAGATGCTTAAGGCCGGGGAGTCCGTGGATGACATCTTTGTTGCTCGCGGCAAGCAGCTGGCTCATAAGAAAGATGGTGCCCCTTATCTCACCCTGAGCCTCGTGGACCGCACTGGTGATATGAAGGCGGTCGTGTGGGAGCATGTTCAGGCCATCAGCAAGACTTTTGCTGCCGGAGATTATGTGAGAGTAAAAGGAAAAGTGACCGAGTACAAGGGCACGCTACAGCTCGTTGTCAGACATCTTGAACCCGCTGATCCGGATCAGGTCGATGCCAGGGATTTTCTTCCAGCCACGGAACGCGATGTGGATCAAATGCTCGATCGCCTCATCCAGATTAGCCAAGCCGTGCAAAACGAACATCTGTCGAGACTTCTTGCCGCCTTCTTTGAAGACCCGGCCTTTGTGGATCTCTTTAAGATGGCCCCTGCCGCCAAAAAGATGCATCATGCCTATCTCGGCGGCTTGTTGGAACATACCCTTTCTATCGTTCGGCTCATCCAGGCCATCTCGACTCATTACAAGGGCATTGACACGGATTTACTCCTGACAGGGGGCATCCTGCATGACATCGGCAAGGTCCACGAGTTTTCTTATGAGACTCACATCGACTACTCGGACGCAGGCCGGCTACTGAATCATATTGTCATTGGTGTGGAGATGCTCGAAAAGAAGATTGCAACACTCCATGACTTCCCGGACGAACTGGCCCTTGTCTTGAAGCACCTGATTGTGAGCCACCACGGCCTGCGTGATTTTGGATCGCCTGAGCCACCCAAGACCCTTGAAGCCATCATCTTAAACTACCTGGACGAACTGGACGCCAAGGTCACGGCTGTCCGAACGTTCATCGAGGCCGAGGACCCGGATGCCCCATGGACATCCTACCACAGGGTTTTGGAGCGTTTCTTTTTCAAGGGAAAGGCAGACAACTCAAGTACTGTGGAGGGTCATCGTTCAGAGGCGAAGGAGGGCCGCAAGCTCTAAGCGTTTGTCGAAATAATGACGTGCGGGGTGTTGTCAGGTGTTTGGATTTCGTCGGTCGTTTCCGCTTCTCCTGTCCTGACCTTTTCTTCGTTCTGTGCGCTTCCTTCTCTCCGCGCCGCTTCTCTTATGCCAGAGGACCCAGTTTTCCGGGACATAAAGATCCCCCGAGGATTCAAACACGTCATGGGTCTCGGAGCATCCCAGCTTCACGATTTCCTGGAACCGGACCGCCTCCTCCGTAGTCATACACACCTCCCCACGACCCGTTCCGTTGACAATAACCGCAAAGCGCGTCTCTTCCGGATTCGATTCCCCAAATTTGAAATGTATCTTCATATAGCCGGCCCTCCTGAGTTGAACGGTGCATTAGCAAACAGGAAACAGACTTCGCTCAAGGCGGGGTCCCCACCCGCACCCCTCTTTCTTATCCCAACTGGTTTGTAGCAGAAAGCATGCCACAATATCTTGAAGCCGGAATGGCTCATTGCTTCCACGCGTCAGAGATTCTTTGTGGCCCCTGTGGGCTATGCACCTCCTGGCAAGGCTTCAGGTGAATGTCCCACCTCCTGTCATCAGGCGTTTCGTCTCACCTCGAGCAAGAATGTCTTGATGACCTCAAGAAGTTTTTTGGGCTCAATCGGCTTGGAAACGTAATC
>CAZCXI010000086.1:0-12331 GCA_964502635.1 uncultured Desulfobacterales bacterium | reverse complement strand
CCGGAGCTTGCCCCCCGGCAAGGAGACGTGGTGATCCAGAAAAGACGCTACAGCGGTTTTTTTGAAACCGAATTGGGGGACTGGTTGACCAAAAAACAGATTCGAGATGTCGAAGTGGTGGGTGTTTGCACCAATATCTGCGTCATGGACACGGTCGGTGGCCTGGCCAATCGAGACTATGACATCACGGTGCCGAGGGCGGGGGTGGCTGATTTTGACGCTGAGTTTCATGAATTTGCTCTCAAGCGCATGGATAAGATATACGGAGCCCGGATCGTATGACAGGTCTTCCCGAACGGCTCGAACTACTGACCGATCTCTACGAATTGACCATGGCGGCCAGTTACTTTGAAAACAGGATGGCCGACCCCGCTACCTTCTCGCTCTTTGTTCGCAAATACCCGCCCAACCGGGCTTATTTTGTCGCAGCAGGCCTTGAGGATGCCCTGGACTTCATAGCCAATTTTCGTTTTTCAGAAGCGGATCTGGCTTATCTGGATAGCACGGACACGTTTTCAGACGACTTCCTCCAATATCTTAAGAACATGCGTTTTACAGGGAGCATCCGCGCCCTGACCGAGGGAGCCATTTTTTTTACGGATGAACCGATCCTTGAGGTCACGGCTCCCATTATCGAGGCCCAGGTGTTGGAGACCTTGGTGATCAACACGATCAATCTTCAATCCATGATTGCCACCAAGGCGGCCCGATGCGTCCATGCCGCTTCGGGCCGCAGGCTCGTTGATTTTTCCCTCCGTCGGACTCACGGGATCGACGCCGGGCTGAAGGTGGCCCGCAACAGCTATATCGCCGGGTTTGTCGCCACCAGCAATGTGCTGGCCGGAAAGCTTTACGGCATTCCCATCGCGGGGACCATGGCCCACTCGTATATCAGTTCCTTCGGGGATGAGATTGAGGCATTCAGGGCCTTTGCCCGCTCTTTTCCCAAAAAGACCGTCCTGCTCATCGACACCTATGACACCCTTGCCGGGGCCCGAAAGGCCGCCGTCATAGGTCAAGAGATGGCCAAGGAAGGCGGCAAGTTGCTGGGCGTCCGCCTGGACAGCGGGGACATGACACGGTTGAGTCAAGAGGTTCGAAATATCCTGGATCAAGCGGGTCTTCATGAGACAGAGATATTTGCCAGCAGCAATTTTGATGAGTACAAGATCGCAAGGATGATCAAAGACGGGGCTAGGATTGACGCCTTTGGCGTAGGGACCAAGATGGGTGTGTCGGCCGATGCGCCTTATTTTGACATTGTTTACAAGCTTGTCCAATACGGCGATCGACCCATTATGAAGCGCAGCACGGGCAAGGTCAACCTGGCGGGCAAAAAGCAGGTCTTTAGAAAAACCGACAGCCAAGGGCGGTTCATGGAAGATGTCATCGGCACCAGCGATGAGGCCGTAGCCGGGGCAACGCCTTTACTGGAGCCCGCGCTGGAGGATGGAAAGGTGGTCAGGCCCAGTCCGAGTTTAGAAGAAATCCGGCAGCATTTTGTAGAAAGCTTTCAAGCCCTGGATGACGCCTATAAGGCCCTCGAGGGGGCGCCTTCCTTTCCGGTGAAGGTAAGCCCTCGGCTCAGCGCGGTTCAAGAGGCAGCGTCAAGGTAGAGGCTCAGTCCATCAACATTCGCCTCGACTTCTTCCGCCTGTCTTGTGATGTTCCGTCCTCCACGGCCTTGAGGCAATCACAAAGGCGGCGATCAACGTGAGCAAGACCCAGTCCCTGCCTATCAGAATCAGGGACGCCCAGGAGTAGCCTCCGTAGGGTTTGCTCAGCTCGTTGTACAGGTCTCCAAAGAGGATGACCCCGAGCACCAGGGGTATGAAGTACTTGATCAGGATATCCCACCAGGCACCCAGTTTGATGGATGATACCCGGTTGATATGGTTTCTCAAGCCCTTCAACCTGAAGCACCAGCCAACGAGAACACATTCAAGAATACCCACCACAACCAGTCCGTAGTGGGTCAGAAAATGGTCCACGATGTCTAACCAGAGCAGCCCTGCCTGGGTGGTAAAAATGATGGAGCCAAGGAATCCGAGGATGGAGACCGCGGTGATGAGAGGCTTTCTTCTCAGGCTGAACTTATCTACCATCGCAGACGTGAATGCCTCCATGATCGATATAGACGATGACAAGCCGGCCACCACCAGACACAGGAAGAATATGGCGCCAAAAAGGTTTCCACTGGGAATAAGGCTTACGGCCTTGGGATAGGCCACAAAGGCGAGGCCTATGCTCTGAGAGACCATCTCGGACAGGGGCTTTCCCTGAGCGGTGGCCATAAAGCCGAGCACCGAAAACACGGCCAGGCCTGCAAAAAGGGAGTAGCCACTGTTTATAGCACCCGTCAGTATGGCATTTTTTGAGATGTTCGCCTTTGCTGGAAGGTAACTGGCATAGGCGATCATGATGCCAAAGCCGAGGCTGAGGGTGAAGAAGATCTGGCTATAGGCATCAATCCAGACCTTTGGATTGGAGAGTTTGGAAAAGTCAGGGGTCAGATATGCCCTCACGCCTTCCATGGCCCCGTCCAGGGTCAGAGACCAGAACACCAGGACAGCGGTAAGAAAAAACAGCAGGGGCATGAATATCTTGTTCGCAAGCTCTATTCCTTTTCGGACCCCTCTATGAACAATGAACCAGTTCAGGAACCAGATGATGACAAGCGCGGCGAATATGGGGGTTCTGATCTGGCCAATCTCAGACGGCGCCTTGCTCACTGAAAGGAAATGCTTAAAGAAATAAGTATTGGGGTCATGCCCCCAGCCAAGATGGAAGGAAAGAACAAAAAAGTTGAGGCACCATGCTATGATCACCATGTAGTATAGGACGATGCCGAACATGACGAACGTCACGGCCCACCATCCCAGCCACTCCCAGTTCTTCTTAATCTTTGCATAGGCCAACGGGGCCGACCCTATCCTTTCATGTCCTATTGCAAACTCAAGTATGAGCAGAGGGATGCCTGCGGTTAAGAGGGCCGCCAAATAAGGGATCAGAAAGGCCCCGCCACCATTGTCATAGGCCATGTAACTGAATCGCCATATGTTGCCGAGCCCTATGGCAGAGCCAACGGCTGCAAGGAGAAAGCCGAACTGACTCTTCCACCGCTCTCTCTTCATCCCCCTGAGGCCTCCTGTGTCGTTAGGGTCAACAGGCCCATGGAACAGGCTTTGACAAAAAAGATATAGATAATATAAAGTTACGGGTCAAGGGAAAAGGGGCCCAGGCAACGGCCCCCTTGGATTTGACGCCTCTTTCAAACCTTGTTATAGAGCACACAGATTGGAAACCCTCACGGCGGGTTAGGTCCCATGAAGCGGATAGGCATTGTCGTCAAGGCTCAGCAAGAAGCCATAGACAAGGCGGGCGAACTCGAGACCTGGCTCAAAGGGCAAGGTATTGATGTCCTGACCCGGCAGAATATCCCCGCACCCATTACCTCGCGCCATTGTCTGGTAGAAAACATCACCAAGGCCCCTGACGATCTTTCTTGCATTGTGGTCCTGGGTGGTGATGGGACCTTCCTCAGCGCCATCCGATGGGTCCAGGATACCGGCACCCCGGTTCTGGGAGTGAACCTCGGCGCCTTTGGATTCCTTACAGAGACCCCCGTGGACCGGCTTTTTCCAGTCATGGAGCAGGTGATCAGAGGCGACTTCCGAACCCAGGAAAGGATCTTGCTGTCAGCGACAGTGGTTCGGGACGGCGAGCAACGCGCGTGCCAAACCGTCCTTAACGATGTCGTCATCAACAAAGAGGCCCTTGCACGGATTGCCCATATCCATACTTATATTGACGAGGACTATCTAACCACGTTCAAGGCGGACGGTCTTGTTGTGGCCACGCCCACGGGTTCCTCGGCCTATTCCCTGTCAGCAGGGGGGCCCATCGTCCACCCGTCTCTAAAAACGATCATTCTTACCCCCATTTGTCCCTTTACCCTGATCAATCGTCCCCTGATCGTCCCGGACACAGTCACCATCAAGATCAAGATCGAAGAAGGGGACTCGAATATCTTTCTGACCTTTGACGGCCAGGTCGGTCTTCACGTCACCCACCACGACACCATCATTGTTGATAAGGCCCCCCACACGATTCAGATGATCAGGACCCCGGGCCAAAGCTACTACGACGTGCTAAAAGCGAAATTAAGGTGGAGTGGCCGGTAGGCGCAGCGCCGTGCTCATGGACGCCTGACAAGTTCTATCAGGAACGACACTGAATCAGCCCTGCAAACCATGTAACGCTCGAAAAGCCATGAAGCAACGACAATGGCGGTAAAGACGATAGAAACAAAGATCGTGTTCCTGGCCCTTGCTGCCCTGGTGACCACGGAGGCGGCCGTCAGGGTCGTCGTCTCTGAAGCAGGGCTTTCCCCCATGTTCATTCTGGGTGTGGCACGCGTGGTACAGGTACTGTTTTTTCTGGTGATTGTCTCGACCTGGGGGCGAGGCATGTCATCCATAGGGCTGACTCGGGGCCAGATCCTTGCCGGGGCGAGGCGGGGTTTGATCTGGTCGGGCATTTTCGGAATTTGCGCCGGCCTGGGTTTTGCCGTCCTTTATGCAACACACATCGACCCCTTCAAACTGATTAAAACCCACATGCCGCCGAGCACCCCGGGGATCGTCTTGTTTTTTGCAGTCGGCGGCCTGGTAGCGCCCATGGCAGAAGAGGTCTTTTTCCGAGGCATCGTCTACGGGTTTCTGAGACGGTGGGGCGTCCTCTTGGCCCTGGCAGGCACCACGGCCCTCTTTGTCCTCGCCCATGCCATTACCTCCAGGATTCCTCTCACCCAGCTTGTGGGAGGCATTGTCTTTGCCGTGGCCTACGAGGTGGAAGGCAACCTCATGGTTCCCATCACCATCCACGTCCTGGGCAATATGGCCATTTTTGCCCTTTCCCTGATCGCGTGATGGGCTTTCGAAAGACAAGAACAGCAGATGAAGGGGAGGATGTGGGGTTTGGGGCAATCTACCTCAAGGAAAATTTAATGGGCACCATGACCCATTGTCTCATGTTATTGCCGTTTTCCGTGCCGGGAACAAAGGTCCAGTCCCTGACCGACGTCAACGCCGCCCGGTCCAACACGTCAAACCCCGATGAGGCGGCAATTCTTATGCGTCCCACCTTGCCACTTTCAAGGACCTCAACCCGCAGGAGCGTCCGACCCTCATAGCCCCTTCTCCTGGCCATATCGGGATAGCGGGGGCGAGCATTTTCTTTGTATTTCGGGGTGGCATACGTGATCGAACCCTCTGTGGAGCCGTATGCCTGGGCTGTTTCTATGTTTTTTCTCTCGTCTTGATTGGTATGGTTAGAAATCGACGCGGTTTTGAACGAAGACGCGCCCTCGATTTTTCTATCCAGCCTCTCCGGGGCGTGGCCAAGAGAAGGCTCCAACACGGGTCCAATCCGGTCTTCCAGGCCCAACGCTGGCTCGGGTCTTGTGACCGCTTTAGTCCTGCTTGCTTTCGCCGCCCTCTTCTTGATGACCCGCCTGGCCGCCAGGGCTTTGTCCCGGCTTGGCTTTCTTGGACCAATGGGGGTCGGCTTGGCCGCGGGTTTGTTCTCTTGCAAGAGGTGAGACCTTAACCCGGTTGCAACGGGTTCGGCTTTGGGAGAAGGACCAACCGCGGCCTTTGGGGGAGAAACGATAGACAAGGCGATCGGCTTACTGATGTTGCCGTGCGTATAAATGGCCTCCGGCAGTGCTGCGCTCAAGACGGATATATGCACAGCCACGGCAACGGTTGCCGATACGATGACATCCCTTTTCATTTTTCCAGCTGCCTGGGCACTGCCTCCATGGAGACCTTTTGGAATCCTGCCAGCCTGACGTCATCAAGGACATCCACGAATGTCCCGTAAGGCGCTCTCATGTGTCCTGAAATAATGGCTGTTTTTCCTGGAGAAGCTGCTCGTTCCTTATTCAAGCGGGACAGGAGTTCGTCGCCTGGAACGAGTTCTTGATCCACAAAGACCTCTCCCTTTTTATCAATGGTGATAACTAAGGTTTCCCCTTTTTCCGTTTCAAGACTTTGGGCCACAGGCAACACGATAGGGATGCCCCGGTAAACCACCATGGAGAGCATGGAATATATGAAGAACACAAGGAGCAAGAATATGATATCTATCAGGGGGATGAGTTCGATGCGGGCGCTCTTGTTCTCCAGCTTGAGCCTCATCTTTCGTGGTCTCCCCCATGGAGGATTTCCAGAGATGTGGCATATTTTTCGATACGAATGCCTGCTTTTTCTACCTTGGACATGAAATAGTTGTACGGAAACAGTGTAAAAATCGCTATGACCAGGCCAGCCGCAGTCGTAATCAGGGCCTGGGCGATGCCTGCCGTCACCGCCTGCGGATCCTGGATGCCCGCCCTGCCGAGCATATCAAAGGAATGGATGATCCCAATAACCGTACCGAGTATTCCCAGCAAGGGAGCGGCGGTAATCATGGTGTCGAGCACGGGAAGATACCGTTTCATCCTCTTGATCTCTTCTATGGCTGCCATTTCCATGGCCTTGGAAAGGGAGTATTCCCTGTGAACCAGCCCGCAGACGAGTACCCTGACCACGTAATCGCTGGCCCCCCGTGTACTTGTCTTGATTTCCTCGTATTGTCTGGTGCGAGCCAAGTCCAACACCTGATCCACGAGGCGACGGTCTGTATCCCTCTTTTCACGTATCCAAAAAAGCGCTCTTTCCAAAATGAACGTCATGGAGATAACGGAACACGCAAGGAGGGGATACATCACGATTCCCCCCTTCTGGAACAGATCAAACATCATGAATCAAACTCCTCTTTTCCTGGTTACGCTGCTTCAAGAAGGGCCTTTGATACTGAAAGATACCAGCACGCATGAACCAAGTCAAACAACCCGAGACAGGGGTGTGGTTACCGGCCCTAATTGCGCTGTTGTCTGAGGTGTTGCTGGAAAACAAGTTGAAAAAACTTCGTTGATTCGGCAAGATGACTGGTGCCCATCCACGAACGCGGGCAACCCGAGCCAACATAGCTCGGTTGAGCACTACTAGGTGTTCATTCAGAAATGGCAGATTTTGGTCCGAGGCAAGGCCGCACAAGGGTTGTCGCCGCAGGCGCAGCAGCGCTGCGTTGAGGACGGCCTTTTCACAAGCCGCAGGCGCGCAAACCCGCGGAGAACGCCGCATCGGGCCCAAAGATGCCATTTATGGATGGACAGTGACCAAGAACTCAATCAAGCTCCCCGTAATCTACAGATTGTAGTGGTGTGCTTGAGAGTATTTTTCTGGTGCATGCGGTATGATAAGAATAGAAGGACTTCATTTTTTGATCGGTGAAAAACAAATCTTGAGGGACATTTCAGCTGAATTTGAGCCTTGCAAGATCCACGGTATCATTGGCCCGAATGGCGCCGGCAAGTCCACACTGCTCAAGAACATCTGTAGAATATGGGAGCCTCAGGCCGGCACGGTTTTTATTAACGATAGAGATTACAGAGACATATCCCGAAAAGCCCTAAGCACGATCATCACGATGGTCCCCCAGAATCCAACCATCGGGTTTCCCATATCGGTTTATGAGATCGTCTCCATGGGACGTCATCCCCATCTCGGACGCTTCCAATCTCTGACGCGCAAAGACCGGGATATCGTAGAAAAGGCCTTGAAAATAACCCAAACATACGACCTGAAGGATCGTAATATTAATGAGCTGTCCGGGGGTGAATGTCAGTTATCGGTTATCGCCCGAGCCCTGGCCACGGAAGCCTCTTTGATATTATTGGATGAACCGACGTCTGACCTTGATATCAGACATGCCCTCACGATCATGGGGTTGCTTTGTGAGTTGCGGGAGGAGGGGAAGACGATCCTGGTGAATATCCATGATCTAAATATTGCCAGGAGGTACTGTGACACCATATCCATTATTAACGAAGGGGAGGTGTTCTTTGTGGGTTCGCCCTCCGATGCGTTTTCAGAGGAGAATATCCATGAGGTCTTTGGCGTGAACATGATGGAGATCAAGAGCGACTCCGAGAGCTTCCTTTACTTCTATCAGCAAAGGCCGTGACCCCATGAGGGAAACACCATGAAAAAAAACGCTTTCCTCTTGGGCTTCAGTGTAATCTTAATTTGTCTATTCATGCCCGCCCCATGGCCCGGCCAGTGTTTCGGAGGTGAATGCCACAAGACCCCCCTGGATATGGGAGCCCTACAGGAAACATTGAGTTATGCCCGGGGAGAAACCAAATCACATAAGAGCTGGCCCAGGGTCATCGAGTACGAAGACGAGGTCTACGATTTCAGAAAAGACGTTATCCATCACGAGAAAAGGACCTTTGCCATAGAAAAGCAACCATTACGCATTATTCCTCATGCCGTCGGGGTGGCCGAGATCTTATGGGCGATTTGTCCCAGGCAAAGACTCATAGCCTTCAATGAATTGTCCGCCGACCCTGAATTCTCCTTTATCGCGGACCTTGTGAAAAAGCGCTTTCCTGTTTTTAAATCAAAACAGACCGAATTGATGATCGGGTATCAGCCTGATCTGGTTTTCGCCGTATTTTATTCGGGCGCCGATTTTAAAGAAAAGCTGAAGCGGGCCAAGATCCTTTTTTTCGATCTGGGATATTTTGGAACCATTGAGTCTATAAAAAGACAGACGCTTCTTATTGGTAAGATCATAGGGGAAGAAGGGAATGCAGAGGCGCTGGTCAGGGTCATGGACGAACAGATTCACAAACTCAGGCAAAGCATTCCAGCGTTCAAGAAGGCAACGAGAGTCTTGTATTATGATGAAGGCGGCTATATTCCGGGGGCATCATCTAATTTCAGCTCCATATGTAACATGATCGGCGTCATTAATGTGGGCGCCGAGCAGGGGATCAAGTCGTGGTCTCAGATCGACTATGAAACATTGTTAAAGTGGGACCCGGACATGATCATTGTCCCTGAGGGGAGACATCTGAAGGAACAATTGATGGCCAATGAGGTCCTTTCTCATGCCAGCGCGATCCAGAAACACGAGGTCCATGATATCCCACGGGTCTATTTGAGCGTTGATTCCCAGTACATGATCTTGAGTGCCAATCTTCTGGCCGGTATGGTGTATGAAAAAGCTTTTTAGTCTCCTCTTCGCAAGAGAGATGATACTGTGGGAAGTGTTATTGTGTCTCTTCTTTCTGGGTGGTTTTCTCGCGATTTCCTGCGGATCATGGCACATTGAAACCGAACATGTCTTCAGGGTTCTTCTGATGAAGACGGGTCTGTTCTCCGGCAAAGTCAGCGAGGTCGAATCGACCATTGTCTGGGACGGGAGAATGCCCCGTTTTATTGTGGCTTCCCTGGTGGGCTTTTCCCTGGCGGCTGCCGGTTGCGTGATGCAGGGTGTATTCAAGAATCCCATGGCAAGCCCCGGGGTTATTGGGGTCAGTTCCGGGGCGGCCCTGGGAGCAGTCACGGCCATCTATTTGGGTCTGGCCGCAAGATCTCTGTTTGCTCTTCCCGTATCGGCCGTCATATCTGCTTTGCTCACATTGATGATGGTCTTTGCCATTGCCACATCCAGGGGTCACACCTCCATCTCAACCCTTTTGCTCGCCGGCATTGCTCTGAATCTCATTTTTGGTGCCTTAACGTCCTTTGTGATTACCCTGAGCACGCGAGAATTCGACGTGGGCCGGATTATTGTCACTTGGCTCATGGGGGATCTGAATAACCGCTCATGGGATCATGTCCGAATCGTTTTTCCCACCACCCTCATAGCCTTGTTGGGCACACTATTTTTTGTCAAGGACTTGAATATCTTGATGATCGACGAAGAAACCGCTGCCAACCTGGGCGTCAACATCCGGTTGGCACGGAATGCACTGCTTTTTTTTTCCTCATTAGAGACCGGTGGGGCGATTGCCGTTTCAGGGGTGATCGGATTCGTGGGGCTCATCGCTCCTCATATGGTCAGGGGACTTATCGGGCCGGACAACAGGAAGCTGATCCCTCTAGCAGGCCTCTTGGGTGCGGTCTTCGTCATCTATGCTGATCTTTTTGTCAGACTCGTTGTCAAGGTGGATCTTAAAGTCGGCATCCTGACATCTCTCATGGGCGGGCCGTTTTTCCTCTATCTGCTGATCAAGTACCGAAAAAGGTTCCAATATATATAATGGAGCAGCGTTGGGCAGAGATTCGCCCCGATCTGCGGATACTATTGAAGCTCCCTGTAGCAAGCAAGCTACAGGGAATCTTCGACCGTAAGGAACGCTGACTTTTTTTGGATACGCTCGCTAACCCCGCAGCAAGCTACGGGGAATGCGCTCGCTTTTGCGGTTCAACCCCCATACAACTCATTGTCTCGGGAGCCCTAAGCGCTTATTTGACCAAAAAAGTGGGGATATTCTCTTGACCTTCCAGGAAGTTGTGTTCTATGAACTGAAGCGTTCTTGATCAGAGCCTTATTAACCCACACCAAAGGAGGAAGGCACGATGACAAAGGCAGAGCTGGTTGAAAAGATGGCAATGGATGCGAAGATCTCAAAGGCGGCGGCTGGTAAGGCCCTGGACTCGTTTAGTGACAGTGTGAAGAAGGCCCTGAAGAAGAAGGATGGCAAAGTCACGCTGGTTGGTTTCGGCACCTTTTCCAAAGTCAGACGCAAGGCCAGAAAAGGTATCAATCCTCAAACGGGCGCAAAGATCAAGATCAAGGCCCGCAACGCCGTAAAGTTCATGCCGGGCAAAGCCCTGAAGGAAGCTGTTTAATACCTTTTGCCCCCGGTTCCGGCAAACAGGAAGGTTTGCAGTGCTTCGTGCGGGGCGCAAGCCGGCCATTCTGGCCATCGCCCGTTACCAAGACTGTCGAGCAGGCCACCCCGTTTCGGGGTGGCTGAACCGACACCTGACGCAGGGATTCTTGGAGGACGCAAAGCCCCCGGATGTGGCTGGCGGATGGACGAGCCTCAGAACAACCATGGGTCACAAAGGTGAATAGCGAGACAAAAAGGGATGCTCTTTTGAAGGTGCTTTTCCATGCTTCCTTCAAAAGGGGCAAATTTATGCTCTCCTCCGGTAGAGAAAGCGACTTCTATCTGGATGCAAAACAGACAACCCTCGTTGGGGAGGGCTCTCTATTGGTTGCAGAGGTGTTACTTGATGAGGTCATAAACGCCCGCATCGACGCCATAGGGGGGCTGACAATCGGAGCTGACCCTATCATAGGTTCCGTTCTCACGCTGAGCGCCATGAAAGGCCTTCCACTTAGAGGGTTCATTGTAAGAAAGGAAACCAAGGAGCACGGAACCCAGAAGCTTATCGAAGGTCCAATAAAGCAAGGGGACCGTGTGGTTATCGTTGAGGATGTCATGACAACAGGGGCCTCCGCTTACAGGGCTGTAAAAGCAGTGGAAGATATCCAATGTAAGGTTGTGAAGGTGATTCCGCTTGTTGATAGAGATGAGGGGGGCAGGGAGTTCTTTCAGATGAAAGGATACGACTGTTGTCCCCTAATAACGATGAAAGAGATTGTCAAATTCGAAAAGGCACTTCGGAAGAAGCCGAAGAACAGTGTTTCCTCGAGTTCACATTCAGAACAAGGTTCAGGAGCCACTGCATTAAAGACCTGTCAACCCCTGCCTTAGGGCTTGCGCAAAGACAACTTCACATTTTGGCATTTCAGCTTCAGCCCATCTTTGATCGATGCCTCGTTCGCACCCCCCTCGAAATAGCTCGCTATTCCTCCGGTTTTGCTCAATCGGATCGGCCAAATCTGAACCAAGTCTGAGCGCTAACTCTGCGAACTTATTCTTGCGCGAGCCCTTAGGCCGCGGCATTTTCTCCGTAAAGCAAGCCCATTGCCAGAGGCCTCGCGTGTGCCAAGGTCGTTCTTCTTGTTGATGGGACTACCACAATGTGGTAGTAAACGTCAGGTGTGTTTCATGAGCGTGTAAACAAAAGCTTCTTGGGATCTCCAGTGGACGGTAAAGAATTTTTGTACTTCCGAAGGAAACTGAATAAAACGCAGAAGGAGGTGGCACAACTCCTCGGGACCTCGGTTAAGGCTGTACACAGCTACGAGCAGGGATGGCGATCCGTGTCGGGCCACATTGAGCGGCAGGTCTTGTTCCTGGTCTCCAGAAAGCGAGGGATGCTGCAGCGGCAGAAGCCTTGCTGGGTCATCAAGAAATGTTCGCGCCAACGCAGAGAAAAATGTCCGGCATGGGAATTTCAAGCCGGTCATTTATGCTGGTTTGTCAATGGGACCATCTGCGAAGGCACTGTTAAGAAGGACTGGAAGCAAAAGATGAATGCTTGCCGAGACTGTGAGGTTTTGAGCGCCGTGA
>CAZCXI010000085.1:0-12848 GCA_964502635.1 uncultured Desulfobacterales bacterium | reverse complement strand
TCGCTAACCCCGCAGCAAGCTACGGGGAATGCGCTCGCTTTTTCGGTTCAAGGGTACCTCCAAAAATTGTCTATCAACCCGATTTCTGCGTTATGCTCAAATTGTAATCTTCAAAATACTATGAGTATTCCTGCGGTTAAAAGTTTCGCGTGCCTTGAACTCGGGCCGGTATCCTAATTTTTAGGGGCACCCTCAACTATCTGTTTTGGTTCCATATTCTAACATGCTTTAAAACAAGACCGGTATTCAGTGAAGCCTCCCCGCCCTCCCGGGCGGGGCTTCCCGGTAAGGAAGCTTGCCATTTTTGTATAGCTCCCCTTGACCCCGCCCTTCCGGACGGGGCTTGCGGGGAGCAGGCCGGTCATGCAAGACATGTGAAGTCGGAAGAGGGCATTTGAAATGATCGATCTGGTAAGGAGATTCTTGGCAAAAGGCAAGGGGGTGAATCCTGGGGCTCAGGGAAGGCCCGAATCCCATGACGTTCGTGTAGCCGTATGTGCACTTTTCCTGGAGATGGCCAGCATAGACGGTGAGTTCAGCGACTCAGAACGAGAAAATATTATCTCGTTGCTGAAAAGACAGTATCGCCTGTCTGACGAACATGTCGCTGAGCTGATGGAGGCCTCGGAGGAAGGACTGGAGGGCAGCATAGACCTGTGGCAATTTACCAACCTGATCAACCAGAATTATTCAAGACAAGAAAAGATCCAGATCATTGAGATGGTTTGGCAGGTCGTATATGCGGATGGGAGGCTCGATAAACACGAGGACTATCTGGTTCACAAACTTGCCAAGCTGTTGCGCCTGAGCCAAAAAGATCTCATTGACGCCAAGGTGAAGGTAAGCCCTAGGCGCGGATGAGGTCAAGTCTGGCCACAGATTCTATATGATAAGTGTGGGGGAACATGTCAACAGGCTGAACCTCCACCACACGATAATCTTCTGTCAGCATGGCGAGGTCTCTGGCAAGGGTGGCTGGATTGCACGAAACGTAGACGATCCTGGCCGGCGCCATGCTGCGGATTGCTTTCACCACGTCCACGTGCATGCCGGCCCTGGGCGGATCCGCGATCATCACGTCGGTCTTCTCTCTAATTTGCTTGAGCCCTGCTTTGATGTCTGCCAAAATGAATTGACAATGCTTAACCCGGTTTTTTTGGCAGTTCTTCTGTGCATCCCTTATGGCGCTTTCCGAGATCTCGATGCCTACAATCTTTGCCGCCCCGTCAGAAAGGAATATGGGGATGGTGCCTGTTCCGCTGTATAGGTCTACCACCGTTTCCTGCCCCGTGAGTTCCGCGTAGCTTTTCACGACCTCATACAGACGCGCAGCGCCGGCCGTGTTGGTTTGGAAGAAGGAATTGGCTGAGATCTCAAATTCAAACCGACCGATCTTGTCTCGGATAAAAGGCTCGCCTGCAAGGAGTATCTCCCTCTCACCAATAGCGATAGAGGCCCTTCTTGTGTTCACGTTGTTGACGACTGAAGTGATATTCCGATGCTCTTCATACAGCAGGTCGGCCAGAGGCTGCACCCAGGCCACCTGCTCTTCCGAAGTGACAACATTGACCATCCAGGCGTCATCCGTTGACGAATGCCGAAGCATCAAGAAACGCCAGAACCCCTGATGCGATTTTAGCCCGTACGGGGGTATCATGCTTTGTATTGCGTGACGCCGAACGTCGGCCAGGATCTTGTTGCCCAAGCCTGGCTGAAGCAGGCACGCATTGATGTCGAGGACCTTGTGGAAGGTTCCCGGCACATGGAGCCCAAGGGCAAAGTCCCTGGAAATATCGTCCCTGGAGAGTTCTTCAGGCAAGAGCCATCTTCTATCAGAAAAGGAAAACTCCATCTTGTTGCGATATTGAAATTTCTTCTCAGAAGGTATGACAGGATTCACTGGGACTTCCTTGAGTCCGCCAATGTGCTCCAAGGCTTCGACGACCAGCTCCCTCTTGACTGAGAGCTGTTTTTCATAATCAAGGAACTGCCAAGGACAGCCACCGCAGAACCCACTGTAAGGACACGGGGACGCCACCCTGAAGGCAGAAGGGGTGATCAACTCCACAACCCGCGCCTCGGCATGATTCTTTTTCCTCCGAACCACCCTGGCTCGCACCTCATCACCCGGGACCGTCCGTTCCGCAAAGACCGTAAAGCCATCTACCCGGGCCAGTCCACGGCCCCCGAAGGCCAGTTTTTCGATCTTCAATTCCAGGATCTCTCCTTTTCGAACGGTCATGATCAGGCCTGTCGGCCTTTTTCTCCCATTGTTATGGCCTCGAAGTTGCGGTTTAACAAAAGTCAGCGGACCTGGTGTTCACTTTGGCCGGGGCATACATGATTAAGAAAGGATCATCTCCAAAAGCGTTGGTAGGATCATAAGGGTTCAAGGATTCGAGGATTGAAGCCTTTGCCTCAACGAATAGGGGTGTGTGCAATATGGTGTTGATTTTCCAGACAGAGCTCATGTAGTATTCCTTGCATGAAACTGGATCAAAACCCTTCCTTTCGAAAAATTCTTATCCCGTGGTATGATTCCGATCTTTTCTGCATCATAATCTCTGTTTTCATGGCGTTGGTCTTTGGTTTCAGCAGGGTGGGCTTTCGAGTGGCCCTGGCGCATGAAGAATACCAGGAGCACTGTTGGGTGCCCCTGGTACTCATGGTATTAAGCGGTATTGTGCTCGCTACAAACCTTATTCGAGTGTTGACTCGCATGGTCAGACATCGGGGCGAAGAACAGTGACGCTCAGTTTTCCAGAACAAAGATAATTTCCATTCTCACACGATATTCCACCATCTTGTTATCCGCCACCTGAATGCGCTGTTCAAGGATGCGAAGCCCCGTAATCCCCCGGAGGGTTTTACAGGCCCGCTCAAAGCCGATCTTTACCGCATCGTCAAAGCTGACCGGCGACCCTGAAATAATCTCAGTGACTCGTGCGACCCTTGACATGGTTTTTCACCTCCTTTCTTTTTTCTTTGGTTTGTTCCCTCTGAAGCCCCCTGTGAGCATTCTCGTCTCCGGTTATACGATCAAGCCCCATCCACCTGGCAGGTGTCCCGTTGCCTCGTTTGTTCCACACAACTCTCGGCCAGAAGCTGATAGCACGTCACACTTAGGGCTCGCGCAACAATAACTTCACATTTTGGCATCTCACTTTCAGCCCATCTTTGACCGATGCCTCATTCGCAAACTCCTCGAAATAGCTCGCTATTCCTCCGGTTTTGCTCAATCGGATCGGCCAAATCTGAACCAAATCTGAGCGCCAATTCTGCGAACTTATTCTTGTGCGAGCCCTAAGCAAGGCCAGGAAGCCGTTCCACGTATTCTTCAGGAACATCGACTGCGGCATACTGCCCCAAGGCCTCGATGGATACTACTACCCGGTCAGCGCCACGGTAGCGGACAAAGGTCCCGATAACGCCCACAAAGGGTCCCTCCACCACCATGACACGATCTCCTTTTCTCAGTCGCGTCCCAGTCGCCACCGGGTTGTTTCCGGTTACCATGATGCGCAGCGAATCAATGGCCTCATCGTCTACCGGGACAGGGCCACCCCTGTTTCCCACCAGGCGTACGACCCCCACGGTCTTGACGATCTCAAGGCGCTCATGGGCATTCAGTTCGCTTTTCACAAAAACATATCCGGGAAAGAGAGGAACCCGTATTTTTTGACGTCGATCGCGACGCTTACTCATGACCGTCATTTTTGGAAGAAAGGCTTCGAGCGATTTCCTCTCAAGCCCGTCAAAAACGACTTGTTCAAAGCGGCTCCGGGTGTGGAGCACATACCAGGCCGGATGCATGTCAAATGGTGCCATAGGAGACCCTGCCCAACAAACGAGGTTTATGTTGACTTGTATAAAGATTGATGGTTTCGTAAAAAGTCGATTTTACTCACTCTGTGAACATTTTGGGGACCCTTAAGATGTTCAGCTAAAATGCTAAAACTCGGGCTAAGGCCCTCAAACAGTTAGCATTTTTTAACGCCAAACATCTTAAGTGCCTTTCTCCCAAAATGCTCAATATCGTTCGCAAAATACTTTTTACGAGTCTGTCAAGATTTGGTAACGTACAAAAGTTGTGGCATCGTGTATTTCTGAACAAATACCTTCGGGATAGGGAGAATTGCTTCTCTTCGGCAACCAATGCCTTTAAGTAGGTATGCCATTCGTGTGGGTGGAAATGGCTGTATGCCTACGTTCAGCGATTCTCCCTATCCCTTTAACCGCTTGCTAAAGGGATTTGCCTCAACTTTTGAACCTTACCAAAGAGTTACAGGCCTATCTTTCCCAGTCCTTGCAGACTGATCTCAACAAAGAACTCCCGGGAGTCTATGGTGCTGTCACGCGTGTAGCTCACACTCAAAGACCAACACTGGGGTTCGTACTTGAATCCCACCATCATTTCTATGTCCTGCCCGTCCTTGAGGTTTCGTTCGTATTGCCAGGAGGCTGACAGAGGGTCAAGAAGCTTGACATCGACCTTGGCCACAATACTCTCGCTGCTGTCCTGCGTGTACCGGTAATCCATCGAAGCCCTGTCTCCTCGCTGGTTGCCGAGGCCCAATATGGTGTTATAGCTCTTGAATTTACCATCATAGGGCGACCACGTGACATCTCCATCCAGGTCGAGGCGCGGGGACATCGTGCATTCCACTTCCCCCTTGATGTCGGAGAAGGGCTGCCTTGGTCCGGATCCATCTGTGCTCCGACGGGCCTCTATGATATCATAGCTCTGTGTGAATTTGATGCGGCAAAAGTCATAATAACGATATTTAAACGGGAGTGATTCATCTGCCGATTCGCCCTCAAGGGACGTCTTCGCATGTGGCTGGGATCCTTCTCGCATCTTTGCAGTAAAATTGTTCGTGATCGAATAGGTGACGAGGTTTTTTTCCTCGACACGGTCAATACCCTCAAAGTACGGATAATCCTCCTGGTTCGGGACAGGGACATACTCGTAAACCACCTGGGGTCTGACAGCGTGTTTGATCTTGTCCAGGCTGTGTCCTGTAACGTTGAAGACCCTGGAAAACTCTGTTGACAGGTCTCCCTTGAAATCAAAGAGTGTCCGGGACTTGAAATGATCTTTTCCCTCCTGGTCATCATCTTCGTATTTTTCGACCTGCCACAAGGTCTCACGCACGCCGAAAGAAGGTTCAAAATCAAGATGGTTGCCCAGGGTCAATGGATAATAGAGCCGGGGGTGCATGTCGGTCCGATGGCCCCTGGCGCCGAAATCCCTCCAGAAATAATCATACGAGGACTGGACATCAAAGTAGAGGGGCGTCTCATACAGTGGTTGTTTGGATCCCTCTAACTGGACGAACGGCAGTCTTTGGAGGGTCGTGTCAGGATCGTCATTCTTGCGGACGATAGTATTGTCATACCAGCGAAGATCAGCATTCAGGCTGAATCGCTCCCAGGTTTTGTTCACGTTGAATTGATTTAGCCGAACCGTATCGGTGCGATCGTCCAGTCCCCTGCCAAATGCTGTGAGGAAATAACGATCAGAGCGTCCATAGCCCGTGTAGCCCCCGTCAAACTCGCGCAGGTAATCCTGGTCACTGACGATATCCAGATCGAGTTTTGCCTTGAACCCAGCTGGAAGTTCCTGATCACTTCTTGTTCTGAACCACCACCGTTTTCTATTCAAACGGTCCTCGTCATCTCCCCTGAATCCCTTAAAGCCGGAGGTGCCATCATCGATTTGTCGATCGTAAAGGAAATCATACATTGCAGCGCCCTTGCTTTCTGGCGCCAACACGTACCGATATTCAACGCCCTGCTTCAGGCCGCGATCTGCCATGTAGTGCTCATAAAAAGTGGCGTCGCTGCTTTCGCTGATGGCCCAGAAAACAGGCTGGGTGTACTCAAAGCCATTCCGATTGGAACCGCCGACCTGGGGCATGAGCAACCCGCTCTGACGCTTTCTTTTTGCAGGAAAGACAAGAAAGGGCACATAAAGGACAGGAATGGACTTGGCCCGAAGGGCTAGGTGTTTGGCCGTGCTGTAACCTTCCAGTTTGACCTTTAAGTCTTTGCCCGTGACCTCCCAAGCCGGCGAGTCTCCGTCGCAGGTGGTCAAACGGCCTTCTTCGACATAATAGGAATCCTTGCCGGTTTTGTGAATCTCATCTCCTCGGATGTAGAAGTGGCTCTCCTCGATGAAAAGACTTCCATCGTAGAGCGTTCCGGTATCCGTATCCAAGTTGACCTGAATGCGGCTGCCTGTTAACCAATCCTTGCCGGAGAAAAACCGCACGTTCCCCCACGCGTTAGCCTCCTTGCTTTGATCGTTGAAGTCCACGGCGTCAGCCTTCAGGCTCTGATCACCCCTGGTGATCGTGACATGACCTCTGGCACGGTAAGTTTTTCTGGCATCATCATAACGAAGAGTATCTGCCTGGATGTGATACGGAAGGTCCGAATCTCGAGGGCGTGATAAGGGCCCCGCAGAGGCTGAGGATAATAGAAACACCACCACCAAGATGATGGCCCAAAAATAGCTCCTAGGAGGCTGTCGGAAAACGTCCATCTGCGGCGTTATCCTCATTCTTCGTCACTGCGGCGTACCGATAAGTACGCCTCATTCCTAAGAATCTCGGATGCCTTGCATCTGAACATTTTCCAACAGCCTCCGAAAATGGGGTTCTCCGACAGGCTCCTAGAGACCATGGGGGCTTCCTATAGCATGAAACGTTTGACGTCGTACAGAAAAAGCCTGCAGAAATCCCTTGTACGGGTCGCGTTGGAAGGGACGAATGGTTACGCAAGCCGTGGCGTGGATACAAAAAAAGCCCGGTCGGATGACCGGGCTCAGGTGACAAACAGCAATGAGCTACCCCTGGGCGTACCTGCGACTTTTCAAGCGAGCTATTCTCTGCCTCCTTTCGCTCTCTCGACGTTTTCGACGGCGGTATTCGCTCGGTTTTTCGTAGCTCTTCTTGAGCTTCAGTCGTCGGAACAGGCCATCATTTTGTATCTTTTTTTTCAGGACTTTCATGGCCCTTTCAAGGTCGTTATCAACGACTTTAACTTCTAAGCTACTAAACTCCCTCAAGTCCATCTCCCCTTTCTTTGCATCGCTGGGTTTGTGGAGAAGCCTGGCAAACCTGGATGTTAGTGTGGCTATGTATTCCTATACTTGAATAATATGATCAATATAAAGCAAAACGCTTTTTCGAACAAGGGGATTTTTTGACCGTACCAAGGTGTTATTCCCGGACAGGTGTGGGTGTGCCTCACGCTTTCAGCTATAAAGCAGACAGCCTAAAAAAACCCCTTGCAGTGGGGCAACTCAACCCATTGGCCATTTGTTTGTATTTTATCACCGTGAGGGTAAAATGTCAAACTTGGACCGTTTCCGGAATGAACGTTGACATGGGATGCCGAACGGTGAGTGATCGATAGGCGATTGAACCGCAAAAGCGAGCGCATTCCCCGTAGCTTGCTGCGGGGTTAGCGAGCGTATCCAAAAAAAGTCAGCGTTCCTTACGGTCGAAGATTCCCTGTAGCTTACTACGGGGAGCTTCAATAGCCAATGGTGGGGCAGGGCCTGCTTGCTTTAGAGTGAAACTCCCCGCTCAGAGGTCGGGGATTTCCGGTAAGATATTAGGCCCTTTTCATAGAGCTTCCCTTACCCCCGGCTAAAGATCAGGGCTTGCGGCAAGCAGGCCGGTCAAATATAGCGCCCGTGCTTACTATTGAGGGAAGAGGCACTGAAACTCCTCAAAAGATCTCTGATGCTCTGAGCATACGGATGCCGGAAAGACCACCCAATAGTACTGCAAGGCCGTGGCCTTTACGATGGCTGCGGCGTGGTCAAGGCGTTCCAGAGCCATGATGGCTCAAACGACCCAGACGGGGATATCCACCTTCCTTTGAAGAAGCCGTGCGGTCACATTGCCGAGGACCGCATCTCTTAATCTGCTACGGCCTTTCCGCCCCACGACAATCGTCGTATAGCCTTCTCGGGACTCCTTCACAATATCGGCGACAACGCCGGCCTGCTTTTCACGAATCTCCGCCCTGACCGCTTCTTCGGGAAAGCCGGCATCAAGGAGGATTTGACGCGCTCGGTCCATGAACGCTTGCATGGCACGTCTTCGTATTCCGTCCAACTCGACTATGTCGGCGGCCTGTTCACGGAAGAGAGGATGGGTTCCCGCATCGCTGTGAGTTTGTTTTCCTTGTGTCTCCACGTGCAACAAGAGCACATATGCTCGTCTTGCGGACACGTCGTTGGCTACGTGGCGGACCGCCTCCAATGACCCGTCGGATCCATCAACGGCCAACAATATTTTTTTTCGATAGGGCTCAGTGATCCTTCCTTCTTTTTCAGCGGCATAACAGGCCTCACATACAAGGCCTTCAGGTGTGGAATGGTGCTTGTCAACAATGCACTCATAGTCGTTGCCCCGATCGACCATGGCGCACAGTTGCTTGTTGCATTTCACACATAGGTATGGTGTTTCACACATATCTCGAATGATTCTAAGGTCCATTTTTTTCATTGGTTTTCACCCCCTAAATCAGTGAGCCTCCCCTCGGCTTTCAAAAAGCTGATCAAGGAATTCCAGGTGCCGGAAATCCGATCGTTTTTTGAAAGAAAGATCATGCGGCCGCCCCTCTTGGCGAGAGCCTCATCAGGCGTAGCGGATATGATCAGTGGAAGCCTCCTCCTTTTTTGCGCCACCCAAGCCTTTCGTGGGGCCGGTGCTGGACGAATTACCTCCTTCCCGTGTTCCTTCCCCACGGTTCAAAGCCATGTCCGGTATAATATCTCCCCGGTTCAGTTGGCCGCGCATGTAGCGCATCACCACGGGCTCAACATTTCCGATGACATTATCGATCACTTCAATGTTGGCCCTTCTAAACGCTTCTTGACAGTCCTGCTTGATCCCCCCGCAGATTAATGCCCTGGTTTTCAGCCGTGTCAGAAGCCTGCCCACCTCCATCAGTTTCAACGGGGTGATAGGGAGAACTTTCTTGTCTGTGACGGTTCCATCGTCACCCATGGAGATCAATATGATCTCGGCACACTGGTCGAAACGTGGTGCGACCCGATCATGTAGCTGGCAAAGCGCGATGTTGATGCTCATATTCTTTTCAGCTTGCAAAGACCATACCATTTTCGTCTCGTGAGGGAAGAACATAATCATTACAATAACATATGTAACAAGAAGGAAGATGGCAGCTCACCGCAATCGCCCCCAAGAGTTGCAGATATGAAACAAATCACATTGAAGTAGTTTCAGTTAATTATGTGATTACAGACAGTTAATGGCTGTTGAGGTAGGCCGCAACACATGTTGCAAAACGGCAACGAACCTGTCTTCCCGGAAGGCCTTAAAGAACTTCTTTGAAAGCTCTCACCTTCTTTCGCCAGAAGCAAGGCCGTGTTTTTTCATCTTACGCCAGAGCGTGGTCCGATTGATATGAAGGGCTTTTGCGGTCATCTGGCGATTCCACCCATGGGTAGCGAGGGCTTCCAAGATGCCCGCTCTCTCTTTAGCCAACAAGGGGTCGGTGGAGACGCCGGGTGAGTCCAGGGGTGGGACAAAAGATAGCACGCCCTTTGTCTCGGGACCCAGGAGGCTTCCAGGAAGGGCGTTTTTGAGAATCATGTCTCCTTGACAAAGGGTCAGGGCGTGTTCGACGATATTTTTCAGCTCTCGGACATTGCCAGGGTAGGGATAGTTTAAAAGGATGTTCATGGCATCAGGGCCAATGCCACACATCTCTTTCCCAAGGCTGTACCCTATCTCCGACACAAAATGGTCAATCAGCAGGGGAATATCGGAGAGCCGTTCCCTCAAGGGCGGCAGTCTGAGTTCGATGACCTTCAAGCGGAAATAGAGGTCCTCCCGGAAGGTTCCATTTCGTACCATCCTTGACAGATTCTTGTTGGTAGAGGCGACCACCCGCACGTCAACCTTGACGGGGTGCCTAGATCCCAAGGGGTAAAACTCCTTTTCGTCCGACACCTGAAGGAGCTTGGCCTGCAAACTCTGCGACAGGTCACCGATCTCATCCAAGAAGATCGTGCCCCCTTCAGCCAACTGAAACCTTCCGGGCTTATCTCGTTTGGCGTCAGTAAAGGCCCCCTTCTTGTACCCAAAGAGTTCCGACTCCAGGAGGTTATCGGGCAGGGCGGCACAGTTGACCTTGATAAAAGGGCCTGCCCTGTGTAGGCTCATATTGTGAATCGCTCTGGCCAACAAGTCCTTTCCGGTACCGGTCTCACCCAAAATGAGAATGGATGCACCCGACTCGGCTACGACGGGAAGGATATCAAAGAGTTTGACCATTTTTTCGTCCTTGCCGATGATATCACCAAGCACGTAGGATTCTTCGATCCTCTTTTCCAGGGCCACCCGGCCAGTGTCGTCCAGAAACGATTCCACACCTCCCCAAACCTTCCCTGTATGGTCTCGTAATACGGCGGCCGTGATGGAGACGGGAACCTCTGCGTTGCTCTTGGTTAGGATCGTGTTTCTTACCTTGACGATATTTTTCCCGGTCTCCAGGGCTTTTCTAAGATAACAGCCGGTGTGACAGAGGTTTGTCCGGAAGATCTCATGACACCTGCACTTCAGGGCCTGCGTCCGTGTGAATCCGGTGATCTTCTCCGCTTCTCTGTTAAAGAAGGTAATCCTCCAGGCGGTATCCACGGTAAAAATCCCCATGGGTACACTATCAAAGATTGTTCGGTGCACAGAAGTTTCTTTCACGGCCACTTGTGCTGGGTCTTGGTGAGGGTTCAAGGACACGTAGCTACCAGAAGAATCTGCGAATAACATATGACATAACGATGGTTAAATCAACCGGAGACGCGCAAAGGAACACACACCCGCCACCTTGTATAAGACAGGTGCTTTGACCTTGACACGTGTGACGCCTCATTGGCAGAAAGCAGTGAGAAGGGTTGTCATAAGATGGTCTGTTGCAGCCGGATCGAGGAAAGGAGAAGACCGATGGGAAACAAGATTTTGCTGGCGTTGGATAGTTCAAAGGATGCCTTAAAGGCGGTGAGGTATGTGGCAAAACACCTGAACCGCGATGCCACCCACGGTCACAATGTTTAGCGTGTTGTCGGAGGCAACCGATGCGTGCGGATTGGATGGCCCCTCTGTCGCACCCGTGCTTCGAGAGAACATAAAGGCATTTTGCACCATAGAGCAGGCGAAGAAATCGGCCGTACAAGGGTTTATGGAAGAGGCCAAAAAACCCCTGATCAAAGCGGGCTTTCCTTCCAAGAATGTTTCTATCAGGCTGCGCAAGAAGCAGGCGGGCATCGCCAGGGACATCTTAAAAGAGGCCGGGCGGGGGAAATACGATACCATTGTGGTAGGCAGGCGGGGGTTGACGGGCGTCAGGAAGTTCTTTTCCGGAAGTGTTACCAATAAAGTGTTTCAATCTTCACATGATATCGCCGTGCTTGTCGTGGGTTGAAAGACAATCCTTCAAGCTTCTATGACTGTCTGAGCGTATTGGTGAGAGCGAGGTGCGATTTTTCAGTCGAACCTGGACAAAGTTGACCTGGGAAGGGTGCGTCAACCTATAGACAGAAATCAGCCAGTGACCCGCCTGTCATAAGGCCTCAAACGGGGATGCCCTTTTTGCTTCATGGCAACCCATCCCGGAGACCATGAACGGTTGTCAAGGTGGGAAGGAATCTGATTTTATTCCTTCAGGGCATGTTTGACGACTTTGATTAGCTCATCCGGGTCGATCGGTTTTTCAACATAACCATCCGGCACTGTATACTGGGTCAATCCAGTCGTTTCAACAAATTTTTTCTCATCCCGAACGGGTTGTTTGTACATGAAGTTTCTGAAGTCCACGCCCGTTACCTCAGAGACACCTGTCACCACAACCACGGGGGTATTGCTCATTTCCGGGTCTTTTCTCAACTCCTGGAACATGGTAATACCGCTCTTCTTTGGCATCATCAAATCGAGCAAGACCAAGTCGGGGCTCTCCTTACGCAATAGCTCCAGCCCCTCCATGCCGTCTTTGGCACTGATGCTGGTATAACCGTTCTCTTCAAGGATGGCACTGAGAAAGGAAATGACATCCCGCTCATCATCGACAATCAATATTTTCTTGGACATTTCTTCCTCCTTTCGATGATTACCGCGACGAACGCTTGCCTTGCTGGCCGCCCCGCCAAACACATAGCGCGGGTCCCCATTTGAAAGCGCCGATGGGAACAGGGGAAATGCTTTGCTTGCCTTGGCTCGTTATGATATGTACCACATCATGTCAGGCCGCTGACCGGTCAGAAAACACGCTTACATCTGCACGAGGTCGTTGACAAGAAAAAAATTTACATCAAGGCTCTTTCCCCAGGGTGGGGCTTCTACTACTTTGTTCATGACTCAAACGAAACAACCCCTTGTCCCCATGGCCTGCGGGTGGGCCCCATACTGGCAAGGGCGAACCATTAATATTTTATCCATACCACCTTGTTGCTCGTGGTGTCAAGGTCTGAGGCCTTAAAAAAATGAAATTATTGAAATATATCACGTCTTCCACCAAAAAAACAGACTAACTGGTGATGGTTTCGTAAAAAGTCGATTTTACTCACTCCGTGAACATCTTGGGGGCCCTTGAGACCTTCAGCTAAAATGCTAACATGCAGGGAATCTCTGCGCTCAACTCGGGCTACCGCCCTCAAATCCCGACGTGTCGGGAAATATGTCAAGGGCCTGTCTCCCAAAATGCTCAATATCGTTCGCAAACACTTTTTATGAGTTCATCAACTGTGCCCATCCGGAAATTGAAGCTCCCTGTAGCAAGCTACAGGGAATCTTCGACCGTAAGGAACGCTG
>CAZCXI010000084.1:0-13308 GCA_964502635.1 uncultured Desulfobacterales bacterium | reverse complement strand
AACCCCTGACCTCATGACTGCCAGTCATGCGCTCTCCCATCTGAGCTACAGCCCCATTTTCATCTTTAACATTTGGTGACGATGAACATATCAAGTGCCTTGGTCCCCAAATGCTCAATGTCATTCGCAAAACACCTTTTACGAGCCTGTCAAACACAATAAGAATATTATAAGGCTAAGTGAATTGTCAATCCTCTTTCTTGGAGACCAATTCCGTGAGCACACCGAAAGCGGTCCTGGGGTGCAAAAAGGCAACCTGTGTTCCATGAGCCCCGGCACGGGGGGTTTCATCTATGAGCTTCACCCCTTGAGCGTGGAGTTCGTCAAGGGCGGCGGCTACATCTCGGACTTCATACGCAATATGGTGGATTCCCTCTCCTCTTCTAGCAATAAACTTCGAGATCACACCCTCTTGCGTGGTGGACTCAATGAGTTCCAGATTCACGCCCCCTATGGGCACAAAGGCGATCTTCATTTCTCCCAAGGTCTCTTCGCGCTCTACTCTAAGGCCCAGCGCCTCCTCATAGAACCGCTTGGCCGAGCCCAGGTCACCCACGGCAATACCGATATGATCGATCTTTTTCACCTCCATAAAACCGCGCCTCCTGTATCCCGAAAATCACCCTCACGTCGGTCCGTCTTGTCGACCTCCACACCCAAGCCACTCTCAACCCCTGGCCCCCACTTGACAACCATGGGCCAGCGCACTATATTTTCTTACAACAACCCACACAAAACAGGTCCCAAAAAATCTTTCACCCATGCAACGCACGCACTTTGTAAATCAACAACCGTTCGCCTCCAGGAAGACGAACAAGACAGAAACGTTCAGGGAGTTTGATGCCACCGAACTCTATTGCCCAAAGTGTGGCCGATCTATGCCCGTTCGCAAGCGTCTGCTCTTGGTTCTGCCTGAAGGGGAAAAGTACGAATACCTGTGTGCCTTTTGTGCTACGTCCATAGGAAACAAGGTGGTCCGCGGGGGCGAGCAAACCCGCCTGATCATCGGTTAACACCCTACAATCGTTTATCCTTCGGACTGGAGACTTGTATCGCTACGCATGGTGCGAAGTTGGGCCAACTCCCACACATAGTCGTACAGATGCAGGCCTTTGCTCGCCGCGACGATCTCGCCGTCTTCCACCCCGATCTCGCTTGCCATATATTCTTTCAAAAGCTGAATGCCACCAAGGTTGGCAGGAAAACCATTCCACAGATCCCAAGACCTAAAATAGACCATAAAATGGAGCTTCCCCTCTTGGATGCGCGTGTCGATATGACGCAGACACGGTGGGTCCCCAAGGACAATGTCTGACGGCACCGAAATGGTCATGGCAGCCTGATTCGTTCCGTAGCCCTTTGTTTTGTACATCTTGATGACTTCTTCGATTTGGTTGACCTCGCGCCTCTCGACGCCCCCGCTCAAAACTGCAGTTTCTAGGTCCTGCCCGTCCACCGGCGCAAGATAGGACCAACCCGCTAGACGCTCTCCGTACGTGTAGTCCTCGTTGGGTTGTTTGTCCGGTGTCATCAAATATGGCAGGTACTCTTCCACGTATCCTTCTGCGACTGGGTTGGGTATGCCCAAGGATGCAGGGATATCGGGAATCAACGGCCGAACACCAGGATACCTAATATAGACCGTCACATAATCAAACTCGAGGCGCTTCTGTCCTTGGTAGCTGCCGTGGTCAATCACATATGCATGCCCCTTGTCCATAATCTCATACACGCATTGAAACCAGGCGTCAGGCAAGTCTCGGGCTTCTATGGAAACCAGATTCATCATAATTGCACTAACCCCTTATATGTCGAGCCGGCGAACATCCAAGGCGTTTTGTTCTATGAAATGTCTTCTCTGTTGAACCTCGCCGCCCATTAAGAGAGTAAAGATTTCGTGGGCTTCAAACATATCCTCAACTTTGACTTTCAGAAGGGTGCGTTTATCTGAGTCCATGGTTGTTTCCCAGAGTTGGTCAGGATTCATCTCGCCAAGGCCTTTGTAACGCTGGATGGAAAGACCCTTCTTCGCTTCTTGTAGGAGAAAGGCAAGGAGCTGTTCTTTGGTCTCCACGGAAGCCGTTTCCTGGCCGTTTTCATACACCGTAAACGGGGGTTTGTTCCGGGACCAAATCTCTTTCCAAAGCACCAGGGCCTTCTGGAACACTGGAGAAGAAACAAGGTCCCATCCAAGCCTGACCTTCCGGGGTCCGTTCTCTCCCACTTGTACGACCAACTCAAAAACGTTGTGCTCTTCGTCCTTGACCAACCCGCCCACCTTGTAACCTGATGAAACAAGAACCTTTTCAAGTTCCCTCATACGCCCCTCATCTTGAAGAAAGGTCTTGTCCTTGACGTCTTTTTCATTCAAGAGCTCTATCAATGGACCGCTGTAGCCACGCCGCTCCAGGCGCTGCATGACGCTTTCATAGTCCACGAGATTTCCCAGAAAGACATACAACTTCTCCTTCTCCAGGAAACCTGCCCCTCCACTGGGCTTAATCTTTTTGGCTTGACATATCCGCTTCATCAAAAATTCATTGAACGCGGCCTCATCCTTTACATAAGAAGCCTTCTTTCCCTTGCCCACTCTGAACAACGGGGGTTGGGCAAGGTAAAGGTAGCCGAGATCCACCAAGTCGGGCATCATGCGATAGAAGAACGTTAACAAAAGGGTTCGGATATGGGATCCATCCACATCGGCATCTGTCATAATAATAACTTTATGATACCTCAACTTATCGATACTATATTCATCACGGCCGATACCCGTACCAAGAGCCGTGATGATGGTTTTTATCTCTTCGCTTTGGAGCATCTTGTCGAACCGCGCCTTCTCGACGTTAAGTATCTTTCCTTTCAAAGGAAGCACGGCCTGGAATCGCCTGTCTCGGCCCTGCTTCGCACTGCCACCGGCCGAGTCCCCCTCCACGATGAAGAGTTCCTTTCTGGCGGGATCCGTCTCCTGGCAATCTGCCAACTTACCTGGAAGAGACGCTTCTCCCAGCGCACCCTTTTTCCTGGCTATATCCCTGGCTCGTCTGGCTGCATCCCTAGCCCGGGCCGCTTCTACCACCTTGGTGATGATCTTTCTTGCAACAGTGGGATTCTCCTCGAGAAACGCTCCGAGTTTTTCATTGATCAAGGCTTCCACCAATCCTTTGACCTCGCTGTTGCCGAGCTTTGTCTTGGTCTGACCTTCAAATTGGGGCGATCTGAGTTTAATGCTTATAACAGCTGTTAGCCCTTCCCGGGCATCGTCGCCGCTCAATTTTTCTTGGAGGTTCTTTGGAAGATTGCTCGTAGACGCGTAGTAATTGAGGGTGCGAGTTAGAGCAGATTTAAACCCTACGACATGAAAACCACCTTCCTGGGTATTAATGTTGTTGGCAAAGGAAAAGATTTTTTCTGCATAGGTTTCATTGTATTGCATGGCCACTTCCATGGAAACGTCCTGTTTTTCGGCCTCCATATAAATGGGTTTTTTATGAATCACATTTCTGCCCTTGTTGAGATAATCGACAAAGGATACGATCCCGCCCTTATAACAGTACTCCTTTTTCTTGTCCGTCCTTTCATCTTCAAGGATGATCTTGAGCCCCTTGTTCAAAAACGCCATTTCTCGCAAGCGTCCAGATATCAAATCAAAACTGAAGTTGGTCGCTTTGAATATGTCCGCATCTGGCAAAAAGCGTACTTTCGTGCCCCTTTTCCTGGTCTTTCCTATAACCTGAAGCGCTCCAACGCTTTTCCCTCTCTCATAGGACTGATAGTAAACCTTCCCACCCGAACGGATTTCCACTTCAAGCAAACTCGACAGGGCATTCACAACAGAGACACCCACACCGTGTAATCCACCCGATACCTTATAGGTGTCATGGTCAAACTTTCCACCAGCGTGGAGTTTTGTCATAACGACCTCAACCGCCGGAATCTTCTCGGTTCTGTGGATTCCTACGGGTATACCTCTCCCGTTGTCTTCCACCGTTACGCTATTGTCTGAGAGGATCAAAACCTTAATAAAATCGCAATATCCCGCTAACGCCTCGTCCACACTATTGTCGACCACTTCATAGACGAGATGGTGAAGGCCTTCTACATCCACATTACCAACATACATAGAAGGTCTTTTCCTAACCGCGCTCAGTCCCTCTAAGACCTTTATGTTATCTGCATCATATGTCTTCTCAACCAACGTCATCCTTTCAAATCCTCATAGGCATGATCACACCCAAGAACCCTGGATCATCCGCTCCTTCCAAAATACACGGCGTTGCTTCATCACTTAATTTCATCACTACTTCATCACTTTTCATCGTACTAAGAGCATCTATAAAATATCTTGGATTAAATGCAATATCAAGCGGTTCTCCATTATATCGAACCGGGATTACCTCTGTTGATTCTCCTATCTCCGGATTGGTCATGATGGTCTTTATTTGCTCCTTATCTATCTTAAAGCGAACACTGCGATACTTATCGGAGGAAAGGATAGACATTCGCTTCAGCATCATTAAAAAATCTTCTCTTTTTACCCTGAGTTCACCCTTTTTCCCTTTTGGAATGACCAATTCATAATCAGGAAAATCGCCTTCTATCAGTCTGATGATCAGCCTCTCCGGGTCTCTGTTCAATATAAAATTATTGTCCTTGAATCCAATTTGTACCTTTTTTTCTCCCTCCAAGAGCTTTAGGACCTCCACAACACCACTTTTAGGGACGATAACACCCCCTTTCAAGTCAAAATCCTGCCCTTTGTCCATAGGTTGATCTACCCGCGACAGCCTGTGCCCGTCGGTAGAAACCATCCGAAGTTTCTTTACATCGCCTTCGATAATGGTTTCAAAAAAAACACCTGCCAGGTGGGCACGTCCTTCATCAGTAACCACCGCATAGATGGTTTTTTCTATCATGCTCTTTAGAACGCCGGCATCCATCTCAAAAAGTTCGATGCCCTCCACATTGGGCACTCCAGGAAATTCATCCGGTACCATACCGACGATATCATATTGAACTGTCTTATCCCCGATTTGAATCCACTTGTTCTCTAATTCTTTGACCTTGACCAGATTGCTGGGAAAATCTCTGATTATTTCATACAATTTTCTTGATGGGACAGCCGTGGAACCTTCAGCTGAAATCTCAGCCGCGTAAGAACCTTGGAAGGCTATTTCAAGATCAGTCGCAAAGATAGACACATGTGTTTCCTTCGTAGAGATAAGTACGTTGGAAGTGATCGGAATATTGGTCTTTCTTCCTGTAATTGCCTGTATTTTATTTAATCCCTGCAAAAAGGTATTCTTTTCAGTTGTGAATTCCATTATCCACTCCTTTTATAATTAAATATATAAAAAAGATCATAATCATAAGGTCTGTTTATGATATCAAAAATATTGCAATATATTGAAATAAAAAGAAAAAAAGATTTATATTTTGTCTATAAGTTAAGGACAGAAAAACAACGAGAAGGGATCATACCGCGTTGGGTACGAAACTAGTGAATTATAGAAAAAATATCAACACAAATATAACGTCTTAATTGGTGCCGGGCTTTTAATAGAAGTGAAATGGCTGGCTCAATCTCGTAGTCTGGTGATGAAGAATCATGCCCACCTCAAGACCGGAAATAATCGCGAACAATCTTGATTGCGCAAAACTCTCCACACATAGTACATACCTCGTTCGAGCTTGGTTTACTGCTCGCACGATATGTTTTGGCCTTTAAAGGATCAATGGACAAGGATGTTTGTCTGTTCCAATCCAAGGCCTTTCGGGCTTTTGACATTTCAACATCCCACGCCATAGATCCTTGATGTCCTCTTGCAATATCAGCTGCGTGGGCTGCTATCCTACTTGCAATAACACCTTCTCTCACATCTTCTGGGGAAGGAAGCTTTAAGTGTTCCGCCGGGGTGACATAGCACAGGAAGTCAGCACCAGCCATGCCGGCCACAGCACCGCCAATGGCGCATGCAATATGGTCATAGCCGGCAGCGATATCGGTCACTAACGGCCCCAAGACATAGAAAGGAGCACCCTGGCAGAGCTTTTTCTGCAGAACGACGTTTGCTTCGACTTCGTGAAGAGGTATATGACCAGGTCCTTCGATGATAATCTGAACCCCGGCTTCCCAGGCCCGCTGGGTCAATTCTCCAAGGGTAAGAAGCTCGTGGATTTGTGCCCGGTCGGTGGCATCCGCTAATGAGCCAGGACGAAGCCCGTCACCGAGGCTTAGAGTGATATCATATTGTCTGGCTATGGAGAGCAACCTGTCAAAATCGTCGAAGAATGGATTTTCCTTCTGGTGATGAAGCATCCAGGTAGCCAGAAAAGCCCCTCCTCGACTGACGATATCGGTAGTTCGCTTTTGAAGACGCAACCTTTCCAGGGCAGCTAATGTAACACCGCAGTGGATCGTCATAAAATCGACGCCTTCTTCTGCTTGGGCTTCAACCGCCTCAAAAAGGAGGTCACGGGTCAAATGGATGATTCCGCCTGTTTTCTTGGCGGTTTCCACAGCCGCCTGATAAATAGGAACGGTCCCAACCGGAAGGCTTGATTCTTTGAGGATGGCCCGCCGTATATTTGGAATATCACCGCCTGTGCTCAAATCCATAACAGTGTCAGCTTTGGCGTCTATGGCGACTGAAAGTTTTAAAATTTCTTCAGCTAGATCGACGTGGTCACGGGATGTGCCGATATTGGCATTGACCTTGATGGTGAGTCCCTTGCCAATTCCCACAGGGTCAAGATCGGTATGGTTAATATTGGCAGGTATCACAACAGCGCCCTCGGCTACTCTGTTCCTGAGGATCTCCGGGGAGACTTTCTCTTTCTGAGCGACCCATTTCATCGCATCGGTGATCAGCCCTTTTCGGGCCTGTTCCAACTGAGTCATCGGGTTGTCCTGTCGTCAGCAAGGATGGTGTTGATCGCGAACCGGCACAAGTCTTTTCCTGCCATGATGAAGACCCACTGTCAATCGAAGCAAAGCATAACAAAATTTATAGAAGAAGACAAATTTGAGGGGTTCGTGAGAAGTCGATTTCATGTACTCTACGGAAAACCCTGAGCGGATGTTTTTAATTGCGTATCATTCTTAAGGTTGATATGACCTCAAGCATAAAGCAAAGACCTTAAGCGAGACATTGTCCCGCTAATATGTGGACCAAACGCGGAGGCCAGCATGGGAACAAACAATCTTCGGGCTCTGGCGGCTCTGGGACAGAGCCCCTGGTATGACAATATCGATAGAAGGTTGATCCTAAACGGACAACTGCAGAAGCTTTTGAGCCAGGGGGTCACGGGTGTGACGTCTAATCCCAGCATTTTTGAGAAAGCGATCAACGGCTCAGACGTGTATGATGAGACCATTCAAGCGTTGGCCAAGCAGGGCAACACGCCCGAACAAATCTATGATGTGATCACCGTCCAAGATGTGCAGTCGGCCGCGGATCTATTGTTTGAAACCTATCAACAGTCTCGTGGCATGGATGGATACGTGAGCCTTGAGGTGCTTCCCGAATATGCCCACGACCCGGCAAGGACCATCGATCATGCAAGGCGCATCCGCAAGGCAGTGGCAAGGCCGAATCTCATGATAAAGGTTCCAGGGACCGAGGAGGGTCCTGAGGCTATTCGGGTTCTGACCCGGGAGGGGATCAATGTGAATGTGACGCTTCTGTTCTCTTTAGAACACTATCAAGCAAGTGCCACGGCGTACATGGACGGTTTGAGAGAACGGCTGGGTGACGGCCTTCCCTTGGATGATGTTTATTCCGTGGCCAGTGTTTTTGTGAGCAGGGTTGACACAAAGGTTGACAAGCGATTGGATGAGCTTAAAGAGCGTGGTCTTAAGGGTAAGATCGCAGTCGCTAATGCCAAGATGATTTATCAGAAATTCAGGGCATTGTTTTTTGACCAGACCTTTAAAGACTTCGTCTCTCAAGGGGCACAGGTTCAGCGGGTGCTGTGGGGGAGCACGAGCGCGAAAAATCCCGATTATGCCGACGTGAAATATGTTGACGAATTGATCGGCAGGGACAGCATCAACACCCTGCCTCATCAAACCCTGGAGGCATTCCTGGACCACGGGACGCCCACATTGAGTATTGAAAAAGACTTGAAAGAGGAAAAGGCATACTTGGAACGACTGAAGGACTTGGGGATAAATTTAAATATGTTGTGTGACGAGATCCAGAAAGAAGGCGTGGAGGCCTTTGCCGACTCTTTTGACCAACTGATCGACGCTATTGCCAGAAAGGCGACCCCACCAAGTTCCTCAAACTAGGCTTTTCCGCCACCACCACGGTTCACCGTGGAAACAAGTATGACACCGGCCTGTGCGAATGCTCAATGGCCTTCTTGTTTGGGCGACAGCCGCAACTACCAACTTCTCAACGACCTGTCGGCGGACTTAATCTCAGCAGCCGTCCCCGAACTTATTGAGAAGTTACCCCAACAAGACCTAACCGACCAGTTTTGAGACAGGAACCCATTTGATTCGTCCCCGGAGCTTTGGAAGTTCCTCTTTGAGTATTTCCAAGGTCATGGGGTAGGGGTGGCCAATCCCGATGGCGGAACCGTCCGAGTTTGCAATGGTTACAAGACGCTTGATTTGAAATCTAATGGCGTGGGCGCTTTGATCGTGGTCCAGAAAGACACGGCGGCGGGCAAACTTAAGATTCAGGAGATGGGCTGCCTGAGCGCAGCGGGACTTGGGGTTGGTGAGGCTGTCTACGAAAAACAGGTTCCGTGTTTTCAGGACGGTGAATACTTGACGCATCTTGGCTGAATCCTGTGTGAGCTTGGATCCCATATGGTTGTTAACACCGACCACGAAGGGCACCGCATCCAGGTCCTTACGGAGTTGATCCAGGAGCTCGTCCGGCTCCATCGCACTCATCAAGGCCCCGGGTCCCGGGTCTACGGCAGGGTACTCCAGGGGTTCCATAGGAAGATGAAGCAGAACGTCCCGGCCCCTTCGATGCACGGCAGCGGCAATTGCTCGCTCAAAGGGACTGTAAGGAAGGATAGAAAAGGACAAGATGGCATCGAGTTTCAAAAACTGAGAGGCGATCTTATCGTCGTATCCCAGGTCATCAATAATGATCGCTATCTGTGGAAGACTGGTGAGCGGTACCGGCAGCGCCTTCTTGAGAGTGAAAGGAAGAAAGGTCAGTCGGTGCGTACGGTGTCCATTGATTGAGAGTTCAAGGATGATTTTGTGGGCAGGCGCAGAGCTGATCGCGACGGATTCTTGTGGAATAATACCCGCAAGGTGGCGCAAAAAAACGGCTTTTATCCGTCGCTCAGGCACCGCTTCCCGGAGACGGATTTTCAGCTCAGAGTAAGTCCACCGGTCCTCATGAGACCCCCTGGTCTCAACCAGGTTGAATGCCACATCCTCGGCAGGGATGTTTAAGGCCAACAGGGCGTCATAGATTCGTCGGTCAAGGGCGTTGACCGTGGCTTCCGTGCCGCGGGAGGTGTAGGTTTCAAAGACAGGCAAGGAAACGCGGGAAGCAGGGTGCAAGCGGATGGAGCGCTGCAAGCCGAATACGGAGAGCAGGAAAAGGATCAATAGCCCGGCTAGCGGGACAGCAAGATAGATGATCCGTTTTCTTGACGAGGGCTTTGTCTTGGGTGTGCCCCGTGTTGTTGTCCTGGACGGCTTGCGAGACGCCATAGGATCGTGTTGTTAACCAGCCATTTTTGAAAAGATCTGCCAACTGGTTAGGATTTCAAGCGCCCTCCGAACCTGGTTGTCCTTGGCTAAGAGTTCTTCTACCACTTCCGAGGGTTGTTGCCCGGGCACCTTGACACCCCTTATTTGCTTTATCTCTTCTTTCAGCGCCTCGGGCCTGTCCTGGGGTTGAGCTGAGATGTGATTCTTGAGATCCTTCTCGTGCATATAGTGCCGCTTGGGGGTCTCGGTCTGCGGGATGAACCTTTCCTCCACGACCACATCCGGCGAGATGCCCTTGGCTTGTATGACCTGACCTTTCGGGGTGTAATACCGGGCTATGGTCAGTTTCAAACCAGAGCCGTCTCGCAAGGGCTCAACAGATTGGACCGATCCCTTGCCAAAAGAAGTTGCGCCCAAGAGCAGGGCGCGACCATGATCCTGCAAAGCCCCGGCTACGATCTCTGACGCGCTGGCACTGCCTCCGTTGATTAGCAGGACGATGGGATACGAATGTTTTTCCTTGTCGGGATGGGCTGAATAAGTCTTTGAATGGGAGGGCAGCCGTCCTTTGATGGAGACAATGATGCCTTTTTCCAAGAAGACATCCGCCACCTTAACGGCTTGGTCGAGCAGGCCTCCAGGGTTATCCCGAAGATCCAGGATGAGACCTTCCAACGGTTCTGGCGCTGCTTCGAGTTTTTTTAGCGCCGCGCCGACGTCCTGGAAGGTATGATCCCTGAAGTTGGTAATACGCAAGTAGCCATATCCCGGCTTGAGAACATACGAGCGCACACTTTCCAGGGGAATCACATCACGCACGATGGTGAAGTCCTCGGGCTCATCCAGTCCTTCTCGGGAAACCGTGATGACGACCGTGGTTCCTTTCTTGCCTCGCATTTTCTTGACGGCCTCCCACAACTTCATAGTGTTGGTGTCTTCGCCATTCACCTTTAAGATCCGGTCTCCGGCCTGAATGCCGGCATTGTGAGCGGGAGACCCCTCAATCGGCGAGATCACGGTCAAAACATTATCTTGCATGGTGATCACAATACCGATGCCACTGAATTCTCCCCTGGTGTCTATCTGAAGCTCTTTGAAGGCGTCGGGCGAGAGATAGGAGGAATGTGGGTCAAGGACCGTGACCATGCCCTGGATCGCACCGCGAACCAACTTCGTCGAATCTACAGGATCTACGTAGTTTTTCTCCACGATATCGAGCACATCGCTAAATATTTTAAGCTCTTCATAGGTCTTGTCAGTCCCCGCTGACAGCTCTTCATAGATCCCGCTGGCCGCAAGCCAAAGGATCGCGGAGACCAACAGGACCATCCCGATCTTTGCTCTATGATGTCTTAACCAAAGTGTCATGAGTCCTCCTTATTATTGACAGCCAGGGGCGCCTGTGATTGGAGCGACTAATTCACTCGCGCCAGGGGTCCGTCTTGACCGACCCGTCGATCTCGTGGCTTATCTTTGTCTTTGTATGCGATATTTATACCATAGTTGACAGAGATAATAAACGGGGAAGGCGGCCTATTTTTTGAACCATAAGACTGGATTCACGGGTTTGCCATAGTGGCGAATCTCAAAATAGAGCCCCGGCCCACCCAGTGTCGCCGTATCTCCAACCGTGCCGACAATCTCTCCCGCACCGACTGTGTCGCCTTTTTCCTTGAACACTTGTTCGAGTTGTGCCGACAGGGTGTAATAATGGTCCCCATGGTCGATGATCATCATATTGCCATACCCTTTGAACCAGGAGGCATAGATGACTTGACCCTGACACAAGGCCCGGACCGGGGTGCCGAGGTCCGCGATAATGTTGACCCCGCTTCTAAAGCTCCGGACACGATAATGCTCCTTGTCTGTGTGATACCCGAAGGGCAGCACGACCTTACCCTGAACCGGCATGGGTAGCGAGCCTTTAAGTGCAAGAAACCCACCTGGCTGTGGACGGGTGAGGGCTAAAGGCAATGGTGGTCTACTCTCTAAGGATCGGATGGTCTCATCTAATCCTTTAGCGGTCTGTCTAAAGGATGCGATGGCGGCCAGGGTCGAGCGCTTATCTGCCTGAATCTTTGCCAGCAGTTTAGCCCGCTTGCCCCTTTCTTCAGTAATGCTCCGCGCTTTTTCCTTACATTCGAGCAGGAGGCTATCGTGGTGTGCCTGCTGAGCTGTCACTGTTTTAGACAAGGACGCAAGGCGTTCTTTTTCAACCTGGAACTTGTCCAACAGGTCGGCGTCGCCGGCCAGGATGCGTTGTAATGCGCCTTGTCTTTGGCGGAGGTCGAAAAAGGACTCGGCAGAAAACAGAACCGGTGCGACACCTAGCCGGCTCAGTTTGTAATAGGCGACCAACCGCCGCATCGCATGGGCTTTGAGGCCTTGCATTTCTTGAACCAAAGCTTGTCTGTCCGACTGTAAGGTCCTCACCCTGTTTTCCAGGCGATCGATTTCAGAACGAAGCTTTCTCCCTCGGGCTAGTGATTGGTTCAACCGGACATTGAGTCGCTCCACGTTCTGGATCACCGAGGTTTCGTCAGCCCTGATCTTGACCATGCTTTGCTCAGCTCGCGAGATGCTTTTCTGAACGGTTTTCATGTGGGCTCGCTCTTGTTTGAGTTTTTGTTGAACCTCTCCGGCGGGCGGACCGGCCATGACAAGGCGTCCGGACAACAAAAAGACCGGCAAGAAAAGCATCAAGGTCTTAGAAATCGCTTCAAAGACAAGAAGGAACCGATCCATCCTATCAATATCCCAGCTGAAAGCAAAGCCCCGCATGCCGCAGGTGACAGGAATGCGATGTCTCCACTTGATAACAAGAGGTGTGGCGATTCAACGCCGCCAATAAAGAGCTTGTAAGTTCCAAACAGGACCCCCACGGCGATCACGCCACCTAGAAGCCCTTCAATCATGTTCTGGATATAGAAAGGGGTTTGGATAAAGGCGTCTGTTGCACCGACCAGGCTCATGATTTCCAACTCCTGGCGTTTGGTACAAAGCGTGAGCTTGATCGTGTTGGCAGAGACGAAGACCGTGGCTGCAACAATAAGCACGCCGATAATAAGGCTGACGAGCCTGAAAAACGCGATAAACTGGGAAAATCGACGCAACCATGCCTGTCCGTATTCGACGTCGTCAATGCCAGCAAATTGCTTGATCTGATCCACCAAGGGGTCTAGTCGTTCCCGGCTTTGCCAGCCCTGAACAAGGCGGATTTCAAAGGAGGCGGGCAACGGGTTTTCTCGCAACCCTTCCAATAGGGATAGACGGTGTTTCACCTGCCCTTTGAGTCGATTCATTGCCTCATCTTTAGAAACGTAGCGGATTTCCCCCACGCCATACAGCTTGGCCAACCCCTGCTCAAGGGGTGCCCTGCGTCCTTCTGGAAGGCCATCCTGTAGATAAGCCACAACACGGATGTTAGCCTGCCATGATTTGATGAGACCATTGACGTTCACATAGACGAGCGTAAAGGTCCCTATGATGAGCAACGAGAAGGCGATGGTGGCCGTGGCGGCCCAGTGGAGATGCGGGCTGGTGGAGATATTTCTCCGTACCCGCTGGAAAATGGAGGAAAGCGTCGTCAGATTGAAGCCTCCCCGCGGCAAGCCACGGGG
>CAZCXI010000083.1:0-13374 GCA_964502635.1 uncultured Desulfobacterales bacterium | reverse complement strand
TACCCCTTCTAGGGGTTAGCCCAAAGCCGGGTCCTCTGGACCCGGATCTTTACTTGGAGAAGAGGGTCCAAGGATTCAAGGGTTTGTTTTCTGAAGACTTTATCAGCGCTTTCAACATTCTTTCGATTTCGGCTAAACAGAGTTCGTATAACTTTTGCCAGACTTTCAACTCCTTGTAATTCTTTAGCATTGAGCGCTGATGCTTCACTTCGTGTCACCTGAACCCTTGAATCCTTGACCCCTTGCACCCTCTGGGATAGCGCCTGTTCAATTGGAGATAACCCATTTATTTTGCCTTAATGAACTACAACTAATCGGGAGATGATCCCTCCTTAACTATTTGTGTCCCTCATGTTCCTGAGTAAATCTTTGAAAAAAAATCTCCATGAATGCATGTCGCTCTTCAGCGAGGCGTCGACCTTCTTCTGTGAGCATGCGCTCCTTGATCTTGGAAAGCTTTAGCTTGTACTCCCTGTATCCCGTGTCCTCATCGGTATACGGCTTTGTATCTTCCAGCTGGATGCAGGGGTTGTGCAGCTTGGCCCCGACCTCGCCCGCAAAGAGAAAGGCCCTGCCAATGCCTACGGCGCCGATGGCATCCAGTTTGTCCGCATCAAAGAGGACCCTGGCCTCCAGGGTCTCCGGTCGGTGGTTTCCGCGGAACCTGTGGGATCGAATACTGTGGACAATGTTGGCCCTCTGTTCTTCAGAAACGGGGTATGCTGCCAACAGCTCACGGGCCATCTCCGCCCCTTCCCGCGCGTGGCAGATCCCACCCTCTGCAGCGTCTTCATGGGACCGTCCCACATCATGCAGGTAGGCGGCAATCTCCAACACACCTAAATCCGCCCCTTCAACTTGGCCGATATGCATGCACAGGTTGTACACCCGCTGGGTGTGATCCCAGTCGTGGCTGCCACGGGCATTGGAGAAACAGTCCATGGCAAAGGCCTTGATGTCATCAGTGGTTATCACAGGCCTTTTCACTAGCATATTTGTGGTCGCTGCGCCACCCTGGAGAGATGATTACAAGGACAGAGGCTATGATCTTCTGTGTGTTGCCTGTGGCTACAAATCGGTTGACGCGCCCTGCTGTTACGCATATCAAAGAGTAAGGTCAGGTGACATGGGGGCCGTTGGCAAAATCTCTGAACCCGTGCATGCAGGTCCGAGCCCGAAGAGCAGGCGGGTACGAAGAAGGGTTTCTCCCGTGGCGTATGTTATTGAAGCAGAGGGCTTGAGGAAGTCCTTTGGTGATTTGGTCGCAGTTGATGGGATTTCGTTTCATGTTGTGCGTGGAGAATGTTTTGGCATCTTGGGGCCCAACGGTGCCGGAAAGACGTCCACCATCCGGATGATATATGGTTTCTCTCCCATGACGGGCGGCATCCTCAAGGTCTTCGGCCTCTCCATATCGGAAGGGTGGCGCGCGATTAAGGCTCGCATCGGGGTGTGCCAGCAGGAAAACACCCTGGATCCCGATTTGTCTGTCCAGCAAAACCTGGAAGTCTTTGCCCGCTATTTCGACGTTCCTAAGAGGCAGGCCCGTGAACGGGCAGAAAAACTGTTGGAATTCATGGGCCTAGGCCACCGCAAGAAGGCTAAGGTCACGGAGCTGTCAGGCGGCATGATGCGTCGTCTCGTCTTGGCCCGGGCACTCATCAACGAGCCGGATCTCCTCATCCTGGATGAGCCAACCACAGGCCTCGATCCCCAGTCCAGGCACCAGGTCTGGGAACGGCTGGAAGAACTCCGCGCCAACGGAATCTCTATCCTTCTCACCACCCACTATATGGATGAGGCGTCTCGTTTGTGCGACCGAGTGGTCATCATGGATCATGGGCGCATCCTGGTTGAAGGAAGGCCCATGGACCTTATCAGAAAACATGTGGGGCAAGACGTCATTGAAGTGGCCACACCGAGTGATGCCTTGCGCACATACGTAGGGTCCCAGTCTGCGGCGTATGAAGATCTGGGTCATCGCCTCATCATCTACATCTATGGCAAGGAGGGCGACCAGCTCTTCCACAAGATAAGCGATGAATATTGTCAAGAAGGCTGCATCTTGCGAATGGCCACCCTGGAAGACGTTTTCCTAAAACTAACCGGCAGGGGGCTAAGAGAATGAGCCTCAAGCTCTCAATTCCTATATCAAGACGCTTCATCAGGGTCTGGCAACGCAACCTGACCGTCTACCAAAAGATCTGGAAGGTGGTTTTCCTTCCACCGATCCTTGAGCCGATTTTCTATTTGGTGGCCTTTGGGGTGGGATTGAGCGTCTTGGTGGGAGCGATCCATTATCATGGCTCTGACGTGTCCTACATGGCGTTTATCGCCCCGGCCCTGATCGCCATCAACATCATGCAAAGCGCCTTTTTTGAGAACACCTATGCCTCTTTTGTGAGGATGTATTATCAGAAGACCTTTGACGCCATGATGGCCACGCCCCTTAACCTGGAAGAAATCATGGCGGGCGAAATCATCTGGGGGGCAACCAAGTCGGTCATGGCTACCGCAGTCATGCAGGGCGTCATCAGTCTGTTTGGTCTCGTCCAATACCCAGAGGGGTTCCTGATCATCCCATTGGCATTTCTAGGCGGCGTTGCTTTTGGGTCCATCGGTCTGTTCTTTACCGGCATGGTGCGGGCCATAGAAATGTTCAACTTGCCGGTCTTCTTGTTCGTCACGCCTATGTTTGTCTTCAGCGGCACCTTCTTTCCCCTTGAGAACCTGCCCCTTTGGGCCCAGAGGTTGGCCGCCATTTTTCCCCTGACCCATCTTGTCAAGATCACCCGGTCTCTTAGTTTTGGCTTGATTAGCCCTGACTTGTTGTGGGGTGTTGCTTATTTATTGGTTTTTTCTCTTGTCTTTTTCCCCTTAGCCATTCTCAGGATGCACCGCCGTTTAATCAAATGACTATTTCGTATGGGAGTTAAGCCATGGACTTCAAGGTACTGGTCACCACCTTTGGGATGATCTTTCTCGCTGAACTCGGAGACAAGACCCAGCTGGCCACCCTTTGTTTTGCTGCCGAAAGCAAATCCCGGCTTGCTGTGTTCGTCGGGTCTGCGACCGCCCTGGTCGTGACCTCCTTGCTGGCTGTCCTGGTCGGCGCTGGACTGAGCAGGGTGCTTCCAACCGGTTATGTAAAGACCGGTGCGGGGGTACTTTTTATTGCGCTGGGGCTGTGGATGGTCTTTGTGCCTGGAAGCAGATAGAGAGGTGACCTCAGCCTTGCCGGCGGGCAAATTCTTCCATGAAATCCACGAGGGCCTTGACCGCCTCCAAGGGGGTCGCATTATAGATGGAGGCCCGGCACCCTCCCACCGAGCGATGCCCTTTCAGTCCGCCCATGCCACTTTCCAAGGCCTTCTGGATAAACTTCTTTTCCAGGTCCTCTGTGGGAAGGCGGAAGGTCACATTCATGAGAGAGCGGCTTTCCTTTTCGGCCGTGCCCGCGTAAAAGTCTGTTCTGTCAATGGTCTGGTACAGCAGATCTGCCTTTTGCCGGTTCAGTTTTTCCATGTTGTGAAGCCCGCCGATGGTCTCTTCCAGCCATTTTAGCACCAGTTGAATGGTGTAGATGGCAAAACAGGGGGGGGTGTTGAACATAGAATTCTTTTCCACGAAGGTCGTGTACTTGAGCATGGTGGGAAGGTTGTCGGGCACACGTTCCAGCATATCCTGGCGAATGATGACCAGCGTGGCGCCAGCAGGCCCCAGGTTCTTCTGGGCTCCCGCGTAAATCAAGCCAAAAGGGATTGGGTCAAAGGGTTTACTCATGATGTCTGAAGACATGTCACTGATCAGGGGGCTCCCTCCAGTGTCAGGAAAAGAGGCCCATTGAGTTCCTTTGATGGTGTTGTTTGAAGTGAAGTGGACGTAGGCTGCGTCTTTGCTGAAAGCGATGTTTTTCGGAATATAGGAAAATTTCTTGTCTTCCGAGGAGGCAATGACCTTGACCGTCTTCCCCTGGATCTGCGCTTCTCTAATCGCCTTGGTGGCCCAGGTGCCGGTGTCGACGTAATCGGCTGACCGGCCTTCCGGCAACAGGTTCATGGGGATCATGCAAAACTGCAGGCTGGCGCCACCCTGGAGGAAAACCACGTGAAAGCCCTCTGGAAGCTTCATAAGACGTCTCACGCGGGTCACGGCGTCTTCAATGACCTCGTCAAACCATTTGGACCGATGGCTCACCTCCGTGATAGACATCCCGGAGCCCCTGAAGTTCAGAAATCCTGACTGAATTTCCTCCAACACCGGCAGAGGAAGTGCTGCCGGCCCCGCGTTGAAATTATAGATTCTCCCTTTCATTTCAACCTCCTGGATTTTGTGGCGACGCTACAGAGAAAGGCCCCGGGTGTCAAGGGGAAAACCGGCGATTTGCCCCCAAGCCTCTTGACAAACCGTCTGTGTTGGCAGTAAGAAAGCACCCTTGGAGCACCCAAAAATTCGTTGAAGGAGAAACAACATTGAAAGTCTTAGTGAGCGACAAATTGGCAGATATTGGCATCAAGATGTTCGAAGAGGCCGAGGATATTGATGTCCACGTCAAGGTCGGTCTCTCGCCTGAGGAGTTAAAGGGCATCATCAAAGACTACGATGCATTGGTCATCAGGAGTGCCACGAAGGTCACCGCGGACCTCCTGAAGGCAGCTTCTCGACTAAGGGTCATAGGAAGAGCCGGCATCGGGCTCGATAATGTGGATATCCTCCAAGCCACCAAGCAAGGCATCGCGGTCATGAACACACCAGAGGGAAATGTGGTGACTACCGCAGAACATACGGTGGCCATGATGCTCGCCCTTTCTCGGAATGTCCCCCAAGGTACGTCATCCTTGAAGGCCGGGCGCTGGGAAAAGAAGAATTTGCAGGGCAAAGAGGTCTTTAACAAGACCCTGGGGGTCCTCGGCTATGGCCGCATCGGCCGTATTGTGGCAGACCGGGCCCGGGGACTCAAGATGCAGGTCATCGTGCACGACCCCTATGCGAACAAGGACCTGGTAGAACAAGCCGGTTTTGGCCTGGTTTCCTTGGAAGAGTTTTACAGGCGTTCCGATTACATCACCATTCATGTGCCCAAAATGAAAGAGACCATCAATCTCATCGACAAAGAAGCCTTCGACCAGATGAAACCCGGTGTGATGCTTATCCACTGCGCCCGGGGAGGTATCGTGAATGAAGGAGACCTGGCCGATGCCCTTCGATCCGGACAAGTGGGCGGCGCCGCCCTGGATGTCTTTGAGAGCGAGCCTCCGGGCACCTCCCCCCTCTTCGAATTCGACAATGTCATTTGCACCCCTCACCTTGGGGCATCCACGGTCGAGGCCCAGACCAACGTGGCGGCCGCTGTGGCAGATCAGATCATCCGTTACCTCCGGACCGGAACGATCATCAATGCCGTCAACGTTCCATCTGTGACCGGTGAATTGTTGGCCAAACTTCAGCCTTATTTAACCCTGGCCGAACGCATGGGTTGTCTCCAGGGCCAGCTGGCTGAAGGGGCCCTGCAGTCCGTCACTATCAAGTATTCAGGAGACTTCCTGGGCCTTGACATGACCCCTGTGACCACAGCCGCCTTGAAGGGGCTGCTCGCCATGTTTGTCAAAGATGATGTGAACTTCATCAATGCCCCTGTCATTGCCAAGGAACGAGGCATTAGAGTCACAGAGTCCCGCAGCGTGGAAGCCGAGGATTTTACGAATCTCATTACGATCGACGCCACCACCGCTACAGGGTCCAACTCGGTTTCCGGCACCCTGTTCGGCAAGCACGAACCGCGCATTGTCCGGGTGAACACCTCTCGGGTAGATGTCGTGCCCGAGGGCCACCTTCTTCTCATCCACAATATGGACAAGCCGGGCGTGATCGGCAGCATCGGAACCGTGCTCGGACAACACAACATCAACATTGCCCGGATGCATGTGGGCCAGGAAAGGAATGGAGGCCGGAATGTCATCCTCCTGCATACAGATACCCTTGCGCCACCCGAGGCGCTCAAGGAGCTCCGAGCGCTTCCCCTGGTAAAATCGGTCACGCCGCTGGAATTGTCGTGCTCTTGATGCCTCTTTCTCTTCAGCGTGATGACGTGTTCGGTCAATCCCCCGCCCATGAGCATCGCCGGAGAGAAGATCGGCTCACCGGCAAGTGGTCAGTGAAAGCCTTTAAGAACTCACTTGAACGACCATACGAATAAGATGGGAACGTGTTTTTCAAGGGTCTTTCCGTGTCTTGACAACCCAACCGACAGTACGTATAGATGTAACATCCGGTAGCCCACCCGAATCCATACCCATACGGCCATATATGGCAACGGAAGCAAGGAGGCAAGCATGGCAGAAGAAGAAAAGGGGTTTGTCATAAAGGATAAGCGAATGTTTTCATCGGAAACAGGAGAACCCAGGCCGGAAGGGTCCGCAGAAGCCACGGAAGGGGAGGCCGGGCAACAGGAAGCCCCGGCGGCTTCCGAATCCGAATCGGCTACCGAAGAGCAAGTCCCGCTTCCCGAGGTGAACTTTTCCACGTTTGTCTTTTCGCTCAGCTCGTCAGCTATTTTCCATTTTGGTGAAATACCGGACCCGACTACCGGGAAAAAGGAAACAAACCTTCCAATGGCCAAGCAAACCATTGATATCCTGGGCATGCTGGAAGAAAAAACCAAAGGTAATCTTACCGATGATGAGAGCGAGTTTCTTAAGAACGTCCTGTACGACCTCAGGATGCGTTATGTCAGGGAGACGGCGTAGGTCTTTCAGTTTAGGTCTCCGAGTTCATGATGAAAGGAGAAACATGGATGAACCCAATCAAGCCAAGTAATACGAACACATGGCGCATGGGCTTTGCAGCCCTGGTTGTGGCTTTGATCCTGGCAGGCTTTTTCTTGGCCGCGGGCCTTGATCTTACCCAGGGCAGTGCGGCTTCGAGCCCGTCACTATCGGTCATGGTGCCAAGCAGTTTTTCGGACGTGGCAGGAGCAGTTAGTCCGGCCGTGGTGAATATCCGAACGGAAAAGGTGGTCAAGAGGGCCGGGCCGTCCTTCAGGCACTTTCAAAGTCCTTTCGGCAGGGACGATCCCTTCCACGATTTTTTTGAAAAGTTTTTCGGGGACAGACCCGAGCGAGAGTTTAAAGAGCGAAGCCTCGGTTCAGGTTTTATCATTGACAAGGGGGGGCTCATCGTCACCAACAATCATGTGATAGAGAACGCTGACAAGATCAAGGTAAAGTTGAAAGACGGTAAAGAGTACGACGCTGAGGTTGTTGGACGCGATCCTAAAACCGACATTGCCTTGGTGAAGGCGAAAGGATTGCCGGGGTTTCACACCATCAAGCTGGGTGACTCGGATGCCCTGAAGGTCGGGGAATGGGTGGTGGCTATCGGAAGCCCCTTTGGACTGGAACACACGGTCACCGCAGGGATCGTCAGTGCCAAGGGCCGTGTGATCGGTTCCGGACCCTACGATGATTTCATTCAAACCGATGCATCCATTAATCCCGGAAACAGTGGGGGGCCCCTTGTGAACATGAAAGGAGAAGTGGTGGGCATCAATACGGCCATTGTTTCCAGAAGTGGCGGCAATGTGGGAATCGGCTTTGCCATCCCTGCCAACCTGGCCAGGGGGATCATTGAGCAACTTCAAACATCGGGGTCCGTCACAAGGGGCTGGCTTGGCGTCAGCATTCAGGACCTTACCCCGGAGCTTGCCGACTATTACGGTTTGAAGGATAGAAAGGGTGCCCTTGTCGGTGAAGTCTTTGAAGGGGATCCGGCGGACAAGGCAGGCATCAAGGCAAAAGATGTCATTATTGAAGTCGACGGCAAAAAGGTTGAAGACAGCAGGGAGCTGTCCCGTATCGTTGCAGAGGTCCCCGTGGGCAAGAAGGTGACGATCAAAGTGCTCAGAAAAGGCAAAGAGCGCACCTTTCGTGTCGAGATCGTCAAACGCACGGATGAGAAAGAAACGCTAGCCATGAAAGGACCCATGGCAGAGACCGAGCTGGGTATGACCGTTGCTCCGCTGACGCCACAACTGGCTAGGCAATTCAATATTTCCGAGACCGAAGGCGTCGTGGTGGTGGGTGTGGAAGAAGGCGGCCCCGCAGACCAGGCTGAGGTCCAAGAAGGCGACCTCATCCTGGAGATAGATCGCAAGTCCGTAAAGACCCTTGAGGACTACCAGGCACTTATAGGAGAAGTGAAAAAGGGCGAGGCGGTTTCCCTGCTGGTGAGGAGAAGAACAGGCTTTGTTGCGCTTAACATCACCAAATAGGTTCGTAACGTTCAAAGGTGTGGCATCGTGTATTTCTGAACAGACCACTTCGGGATAGGGATAATCGCTTCTCTTCGGCATCCAATGCCTTTAAGCAGGTATGCCATTCGTGTAGATGGGAATGGCTGTATGCCTACGTTCAGCGATCCTCCCTATCCCTTTCACTGCCTGCCGAAGGGGTTTGCCTCAACTTTTGAACGTTACCAAATTAGGTTGGCTGGTTGGGCCCGTTCTGCTGGTTGTCAAACGCCAAGACCGGTAGATGGCGGGTAAGGCCGACTGAACGGGAAACATGAAACCCCTGGCCATCCCTTCACCCGCCAAGATCAACCTTTTTCTAAAGGTGCTTGGAAAACTTGCAAACGGCTACCATGAGCTTGTCACCCTCATGTGCCGTATTGATCTGTATGACACCGTTACCCTGTCTTTTGATCAGCCTTCCATAACCGTCGATTGTGCTCACCCCGAGGTCCCTGAAGGGACGACCAACCTGGCTTACAAGGCAGCCGAGCTTTTCTTTGAGGCTTTGTCAAGGCCTGACGGCGTGGCCATCTCCATCGAAAAAGAGATTCCTGTAGCCGCAGGCTTGGGCGGTGGAAGTAGCAATGCGGCTGCCGTGTTCATGGGATTGAACCAGCATTACGGCTTCCCTTTTGACAAACAAGACCTCATGGATATGGGGCTAGCGGTGGGTGCCGATGTCCCCTTTTTTCTCTTGAGGCATACGGCTGTTGCAAGGGGGATCGGGCAATACTTGGAGCCCTTTGACGGGGTGCCGCCATGGTCGGCGGTGTTGGTCCGCCCGAGATGCCGAATATCTACTGCATGGGTCTACGAACACTTAAATTTGGGATTGACAAATTGTGAAGAAAATTATAAGGTTCCTTCGCTTCTGGAGGATCTTTCCAAGCTCAAGGGCCTTTTGTGTAATGATTTAGAGCACGTAACCGTCAAAAAGTTTCCAGAAATAAATACTATCAAGAAGGCCCTTCTTGGTCTCGGTGCTGACGGGGCGCTCATGTCTGGAAGCGGACCCACGGTCTTTGCGCTTTTTCAGGACCCCCAACAAGCCTCGCTGGCCTTTAAGAGGATCGAGCAACAACGACGATGGGACGTGTTCCTCGTAAAGTTGTTGCTCCCTTGATATGACCGTGCTGGGGTGTCGTCAAGCGGTAAGACAAGGGCCTTTGGAGCCCTCATTCGGAGGTTCGAATCCTCCCACCCCAGCCACTTTGAAACGATGTCGTGTGAACGGCACGTGGATGTGACGAGATAGTCGTTCAGGTGAACCGCGAAAGCGAGCGCATTCCCCGCTGCTTGCGGCGGGGTTAGCGAGCGAATCTGAAAATGAAAAACGTCCTTACGGTGAAGATGCCCCGTGGCTTGCCGCGGGGAGGCTTCAATTTTTCACAGCTCTCATAATCACGTGCAGCCGATGGTGGACCATGACCGATGCATAGTCTTGTCGTGTTTGCCGGCAACTCCAATCCCCAGCTGGCCAAGGAGATTTGCCGTCACATAGGAATCAAGTTGGGCGAAGCCCAGGTAAAAACATTCAGTGATGGCGAAATCCAGGTGGAGATCAGTGAAAACGTGCGGAGCAAGGACGTGTTTGTCTTGCAGTCTACATGCGCCCCTGTGAATGACCATTTGGTGGAGCTGCTGATGATGATAGACGCCTTCAAGCGCTCATCGGCGAAGCGGGTCACGGCGGTCATTCCCTACTACGGTTATGCCCGGCAGGACAAGAAGGTGGCCCCCCGGGTACCCATCAGTGCGAAACTGGTGGCAGACCTGCTCACGGTGGCCGGTGCCGACCGCGTTATCACCATGGATCTTCATGCCGGCCAAATCCAGGGTTTTTTTGACATCCCCGTGGACAACCTTTTTGCTGCCCCGGTCCTCTTGGAACATATCAAAGAGAATTTTCGCGATGATACGGTGATTGTTTCCCCGGATGCAGGGGGCGTGGAAAGAGCACGGGCCTTTGCCAAGCGCCTTCACACGCAACTGGCCATTATCGACAAACGAAGGCCTGCGCCCAACAGGGCAGAGGCCATGCATGTGGTGGGCGATGTCAAGGGAAAGACGGCTATTATCGTGGATGACATGGTGGACACGGCAGGGACCCTCAGCGAAGGAGCCGCGGCCTTGAAAGCCCACGGCGCCATGGAGGTTCACGCTTGTTGCGCCCACGCAGTGCTGTCAGGTCCTGCTGTGGATCGTATTACCGAATCGGACATAACAACCTTGGTGGTGACCAATACCAACCCTTTGAGTGAAAAGGCCAACAGGTGTGACAAGATCCGAGTGCGTTCCGTGTCCAAGCTTCTGGCCGAGGCGATTCACCGCTCCCATACGGGAAGCTCTGTGAGTTCCCTCTTTGTGTGACAAAAAAAATAGGGAGGAAGTTTTCATTGCAAACATTTGATCTTAAAGCGAGTGAACGAAAAGGTACCGGTAAAGGCGCGGCACGCGGACTCAGGCGACAGGGCCTCGTTCCGGCCGTGCTGTATGGTCCCAAAACGGAGTCCTTAGCCCTGACCATCTCTGCTGTAGATCTCGAGAAGGTCTATGAGGAAAGCGGGAGCGAGCACGTCATTTTGAATCTGATCATTGAAAATGGCGGCACCCAAAACAGGACTGCCATGGTCAAAGAAATACAGACCTCTCCTCTGACAAGTCAGTATCTTCACATCGATTTTTACGAAATATCCCTGGAGAAAGAGATTACGGTCAAGGTCCAGGTTGAAATCACTGGAAAGTGCAAAGGGGTTGAGAACGGCGGCTTCCTGCAACTGATTCGCCATGAACTGGATGTATCCTGTCTGCCCGGGAATATCCCCGGCAAGATCGAGGTGGACGCATCCGATCTGGACGTCGGGGACTCCTTGCATGTGGAAGACATTGATGTCAGTGATAAGGTAAGGCTTTTATATGACAGCAACTTTACCGTGGTCACGGTGGTAGCCCCCACGGTAGAGGAGGAAGAGGTTGTTGAAGAGGAATTGGAGGAAGCTGAAGAGATTGCAGCTGAGACCGAGGCCGAAGAAGAAACGGCCAACGAGTAGAAACTAGATGTCGGAGGATCGGTTTGGCCTGATTGTGGGACTGGGCAACCCGGGAGAAAAATATCGTTTGACCCGCCACAACATGGGCTTTGTAGTGGTGGATCGGTTCGCGGAAGCGAATCAGATCCTTCTGGATAGACGCAAGTTCGACGTCGTCTTTGGGCGGGGCAAAGTGGGGACTCAGCCGATCATCCTGGCCCAGCCCATGACCTTCATGAATCGGTGTGGGCCGGCGGTGAGAGATTTGACCCGCTTTTTTGGCTTGAGTGCGCAAGACGTGCTGGTCATCCATGATGACATAGATCTGGTCTTTGGCAAAATAAAGATTAAAGAGAAAGGAGGCGATGGAGGACATAATGGCGTGAAGTCTCTGATAGAGGCCTGGGGGGGTGGTGCATTCACCCGCCTCCGTGTCGGTATCGGGCGGCCGCAAACCCGGCAAGCCATCAGAGCGTATGTGCTAGGCAGATTTGACGCCCAACAGGAGGCACTCCTGGAAGATGTGATCTTTGCGGCACGAGATGCGGTGGAGACCATCCTCTTTGAAGGGGTAGGAGAGGCGATGAATCGATTTCATGGTAAAATCATTCCAGAAGGTAACATTGGGAGGAGATTATGACTGCAACTATGAGTAATATCGAACTTTATTGTACACTTGTGGGCGCGGTAGGTGTCGTTTTCGCGCTGCTTATGGCAGCCGCTGTAAAAGGCGCCCCTGCGGGGGACGAGAAAATGAACGAAATCGCTGACGCGATCAAGCAAGGGGCCATAGCCTACCTGAACCGTCAGTTAAAGACGGTGTTTATTGCGGCTGTCGTGATCGTCGTCATCATCGGGGCGACCCTCGGGATTACGACCGCGATCGGCTTCATTATCGGGGCCACGGCTTCTTACTGTGCAGGCTATATCGGCATGCGCGTATCGGTCATTGCAAACGTGCGCACGGCGGAGGCCGCCAAGAAGGGGCTGGGAGCCGGGCTCTCCCTGGCGTTTAGGGGCGGAACGGTCACAGGGATGATCGTGGCAGGCCTGGCCCTGACATGCGTGGCCGGCTATTATACCCTGACCCATGACATCAAGGCCCTGGTAGCGCTCGGTTTTGGCGGGAGCCTGATCTCCATCTTTGCCCGGCTGGGCGGCGGCATTTTCACCAAGGGCGCGGATGTTGGCGCGGACCTGGTGGGCAAGGTCGAGGCTGGTATCCCTGAAGATGATCCCAGAAACCCCGCAACCATTGCCGACAACGTGGGGGACAATGTGGGCGACTGCGCGGGCATGGCCGCAGACCTCTTTGAGACCTATGCCGTGACGGCCGTGGCTGCCATGCTGCTGGCCAGCCTCCTTTTTCCGGAGGCCAAGGTCGGGCCAGAGATCTACCATAATGCCGTGACCTTCCCGCTGGCGCTGGGCGCTGTCTCCATTGTAGCCTCCATCATTGCAAGCTTCTTTGTGAGGATGGGTTCTGACAGCACGTATATCATGGGCGCCCTTTACAAGGGGATGTTTGGTTCAGCTATTCTCGCTGGTGCCGCATTTTACCCTTTAACCAAGAAGATGATGGCGGGATCGGAGATTCCCTTCATGAACCTTTATCTCTGCACGCTGATCGGTCTGGTACTGACCGTGGGCATCGTCATCGTGACCGAATACTATACCGGGGTACGAGGTCCGGTGAAGGGTATCGCCCAGGCCTCTACCACGGGCCATGGCACGAACATCATTGCCGGTCTTGCCGTGAGCATGCAGTCCACAGCCATCCCGGTTCTTCTGATTTGTGCCTCCATCTATGTCTCTTACCACTTGGCAGACCTTTTCGGCATCGCCTTGGCAGCCATGAGCATGCTGTCCATGACCGGTATGGTCATTGCCATCGACGCCTACGGCCCCATCACCGACAATGCTGGTGGTATTGCAGAGATGGCGGGGATGGATGAAAGTGTCCGTGCAGTCACCGATCCACTGGATGCGGTGGGTAACACCACCAAGGCCGTTACCAAGGGGTATGCCATCGGTTCGGCCGGTCTGGCAGCTCTG
>CAZCXI010000082.1:0-13389 GCA_964502635.1 uncultured Desulfobacterales bacterium | reverse complement strand
TATAATTATAGCTAGTTATGCCATCTTTTGAAAAATTATTCCGGACAGCAGTGACATGGCTTCATTCATATGGCCATGCTTTTGTGACTTACCACCTGGAGCAATCACAACATAGTGTGCAAACAAAACCTGTGAAGTTCCCTCTTTTGGTGTAAGGATATTGGCATTATAGTACTGTGGCCCCCACTTTAGCTTGATATCGGCTGCCTTAATGACTCGGGGAACTTTCCTTAAGCGCTCAAGTTCCTCGCGTAAACTATAGGCACGACTTTCAAGGCCTCTTACAAACAGCCTCTTTCTGGGAAGCGGTTTGCAACCGAGCTTAGCGTGCCAATGCTGCAAAAACCGATAGCCTTGAGAATAGATACGTTTAATCACCTTTTTCATTTTCACAATGCATTCTCGTTTATAAATTCTTTAGCACGAATAAAGCGAAGTTATATTTTGAAAAAAGTTGTTCCCATCTGTTATATTTAAAATGACAGTGGCAATTATTGAAAAAACAACTCCCACAAAAGGAAAATGAATGTGCCAGCAACATACATTAGAAAAAGAAGTGCTAGCAACTATTGATCGCAATAAAAGCGATCTTTATGTTTTTCATTTTTTCATAACATGCATTACATGGTATTCTTGTACACTGAATATAAATACCACATATGACAATATTCAATACCACATATGGGTAGAACAAGACTACCCGGTTCAGAGTGATAACCCATCATGGCTTGCCAAACCTTTGGATATTTGAAGCCTAGAATTTTCGAGATTCCTTCCCAAGATCTTTGATTCTGACGAAACACAACTCGCTTGCCAGAATTTGCGATTCTTATCAACTGATTTTATAAAAGATATCTGACCAATCGGCACGCCTCAGACACGAGTTGTCTGAGTAAAACGTCCTTACCACTAGAGATACTTAGCCGATCGCCAGGGGCGGTGAAGGATACCACGCCAAGCCCCCTTTTGGGAACCAGAAAGGGACCGTAAAGATCTCCGTCGGGTATATAAAGCGGGACGCTACCAGCCCCCCACTGACAATCCACCAATCATCATGGCAAGTTTGACAGAAAATCCCAACAGGGAACAACATACATGCCGCGGTATCTCTTGAGGGTGACCTGGAATGCGTGTTCCACCTGCAGACGTTCGGCAAAATAGAGAAGACTCCTTGATTCCTTTGTATCGCTTGTTTTCGCCTCAACCAGGACCCACGGGATGCGTTCCTTCAGGAGCAAAAAATCAACTTCACGTTTGTTTCTGTCTCTCACATATCTTAGTTCAGCTTGAATTCCTTCTACATCCTGCAAGTAATGGCATAATTTCAATAGGTGGGAGCCCAAGAGATTTTCAAGGCGCATTCCAGTTCCGGGAACTTCAGACCAGTCCCAGAAATATATTTTTCTCGCCTTACTTATTGCTCGCTGTATCCTCTTCCCGTACGGTCTGACCTGGAAAACAAAATGAAGCCGCTCCAGGATTTCAACCCAGGATTCAATGGTCTTGTGGTCTACTTCGAGATCTTCTTTCAAGGCATTTATTGATACGGGTGAACCGACCCTGTCAAGAAGGAGGTCCAGCAGATTTTCCAGCTTCGCAATACTGCGAATGAGCGTCAGGTCTCGGAGATCTTCGTGCAATACACGCTCGTGTCGATTTAGTCGCCATCGTTTCGCCTCTCTTTCGTTTGCCTTCAAATAGGGCTCAGGAAACCCGCCTAAGGTTAGGAGTTTTTTGAGATTTTCTTCTTCAATCGCATTAGATTCGCTGATCCAGGAAGACGGGTCAAAGAGTTTTCTTGTATCCGGAGGGGAACCCCCTCTTGAGATCTCTCCGAGAGTAAGGGGGTGAAGACGGTAATGATAGGCTCTCCCGAACAGGGAATCACCACCTTTTCGATAAACATCAAGTCTGGCGCTGCCCGTGACAAGTACACTTTGCTTCTGGCCCTCGACATCAAAAAAGCCCTTGAGCAGGCCTTTCCAGTTTGGAAATTTGTGGATTTCGTCCAGCACAACTACGGGAGCAGAGCGAGGCCAGTCGAGAGACCGAATAGCTTTTCTATGCTCAGGATAATCCCAGTTTAAATATACATCCTTTTGTCCCGATATTTCTGTGGCAATCTGACGGGCCATTGTGGTTTTTCCCGCCTGTCTCGGTCCCGAAATGAGGACGAGCTTTGAAGGAAGATCTGATTGAATGGAATGTTCAAGGTAGCGCCGCATATGACAAATTTGGATGAAATACACAAAAATGTCAAGACAAATTTGGACATAAGTCTAAAAATGTCTAGTTATGCAAGTCCAAATGGAAAGATTTCCCATTGTAACCGCTGACCCACAACTCGGCAGGTATGAGGTGGAAACGATTTGGTGAACGCCTACTTTTCTTGTTTCTCCCTGGCAAAGTCTCTGGCCTTTTCGGCAAACTCCCTGAGGCGATCATCCACCAACCGGAACAGCGTCCCCTTTGAGTAGGTCCCGTCCTTTCGTCTCTTGCCTGCCCTCATCCCGGTGAGGATTTCAACCCCCTCCTCAACGGTCCGGATGGGATAGATATGAAACTTGCCCTCTTTGACCGCCTCCACCACTTCCTTTTTGAGCATGAGGTCCCTGACGCTCTTTTTGGGCATGATAGCCCCTTGCTGGCCGGTCAGGCCTTTGTGGCTGCAAACGTCAAAGAACCCCTCGATCTTGCGAGTCACGCCACCCACGGGCTGGATTTCTCCTTTCTGACTCACCGAGCCGGTGACCGCCAGGCCCTGAAAGATCGGCACGCCCGAGATGGCAGAAAGCAGGGCGAACAGCTCTGTGCTGGAGGCACTGTCGCCATCCACCATGCCGTAGGTCTGCTCGAAACAAAGGCTGGCTGTCAGCGCCAGGGGTTTGTCCTGGGCAAAGTGCTCGCGCAGGTAGCTGCTCAGAATAATGACGCCCTTGGTGTGGAACTTGCCGCTGAGTCGTGACTGTCGATCAATAGTGATGACCCCCTCCTTGCCCATGGACACATTGGCCGTAATGCGGCCAGGCTTTCCAAACATGTAGTCACCGGTCTGCAGGATGCTCAGGCCATTGATCTGGCCCGGCTTGTAGCCATCGGTTTCCACCCAGAAGATGTCCTTTTTCATCAATTCCTGGACCCGATCTTCCACAAGATTGGCACGGTACCTTTTCTTCTCAATGGCCTTTCCCACGTGGGAACCGTCAATGTACTTTGATTTGTCCTGTATGGCCCAATAATTCGCTTCCTTGACAATATCAGCGACGGCACCCAACTTAAGCGTCATCTTGTCTTTGTTGCCCGTGAGTTCCATGCTGTATTCAATGAGCCGGGCCATCCCCGTTCGATCCACATGCTTCAAGTCTTCCTCTTCACAAAACCTTGCCATGCAATGCATGCTCTGGCGCACACTGGTTTTATTCCGCTCCGTCTGATCATCCAGGTGGGCCTTGATCTTGAACATCTGCTTAAAGCGGTCATCATAGATGTAGAGTAGTTCATAAAGATACGGATGGCCTGTCACCACGAGCTTGACGTCAAGGGGGATGGGCTCAGGTTTGAGGGTCCTGGTGGTGACGAAACCATACATTTCGCTCATATCCTCAATTTTTACTTCCTGGTGCCTTACAGCCCGTTTAAGGGCCTCCCAGGAAAGGTACCACTTCAGGATGTCTGTGGCCTTCAGCACCAGGTATCCGCCATTGGCCTCGTGCAGCGCGCCCGACTTGATCATGGTAAAGTCCGTGACCAGGGTGCCGAAAACAGCTTCCTTTTCTATCCTTCCAAACAGGGCAGGGTACGTCGGGTTTGAGATGTAGACCACCGGGGCGCCCTTTGCCTCGGAATTGTCAATCAACACATTCACCCTGTACTGGTTCAGGGCGGGGGGCCAGGCCATCCCGGCAACAGGCATCTGGGGCGCTTTTTCCTCCGGCCGTTTTCGAAAATCATCGATATGCTCAAGAATATCCTTTTTCACCGCCTCAAGGAATTCCACCGCCTGTGGGTGATGCTTGAATCTCTCAAACGTGGGTTGCATCCTTTTCCCCACAACCGAGAGCGCCACCTTTTTGTCCAGCTTCTTAAGTCCTTGAGCGTAGCCGGCCTCCAGCCCGGCGATCTCGGTCATTGACTGATTCATCCCGACGGACAAACTGTCGCCCCGGTCCCGTAAGGCCTTCTTTTCCTCCGGAGAATACTTGGCCATCTCCTCTGGGGGAAGGATCTTGCCGTCCTTGCCCGGCATAATGGAGACCCCTTGAGGGTCGACCTGTAACAAAAAGCCCTGGGCCTCAACCTGTTCCCGCAGTGTATCAATGATCTTGCGGCGCTTGTTTTCGAACTCCTGCCGGAGAACCTGCGCCTTGTACCGATAGTCATCGGTGTTGAAGGCCGTCGGGACATCCTTGCCCAAGGCTTCAACCAGATCATCCATGGCCTTTTTCAGTTCTTTTCCTCGCCCTTTGGCCAGTCTCAACGCCATTGGCTTGTCTGGCTCTTTGAAATTGTATACATAGCACCAGTCCGGCGGGGGAGGCTCTTTGCTTGCCACTTCTTCCAGGAAGGCCCGCGCGATGTAAGTGGCACCCGTGTTGCTAGGTCCTGCCATGTAGATATTGTACTCGGGATCGCGCATCCCGATGCCAAACTTCAATGCTTCAATGGCCCGATCCTGTCCGACGACCCCCTGCGTGGCCGGGCACAGTTGGCCTGTTGAACGCACCTTAAGGCTGTCGGGATCAATGTGAAGACGGAGGTCTTTTACAGACACCTCTTTGTATTTCTTTCTCATCTTTCCCCCTTTTCATGTCTGGATGACGCCCTGTCTTGTTCAAAGCCTGTACCTGGGTCTTGTCGCCTTTGTCGCACTTCTTTATACAGCGCAACATACTTTCGGGCTGACTTATCCCAAGAAAAGTCAGCCCTCATGCCGTTGTTCACCAGTTCTTCCCAGACGGCCCTGTTATGATACGTTTGGATCGCTTCCTTGATGCGGTCCAAAACAGCTTCCGGCTCATGCTCGACGAACTTGAATCCCGTCCCCTGACCTGAACTCGGATCAAATTGCTGGATCGTGTCATCAAAGCCACCCACGGCCCGCACAATTGGAACCGTTCCGTACTTCAGGGCATAGATCTGGGTCAGTCCGCACGGCTCATAGCGCGAAGGGGCCAGCAGCATGTCTGCACCCGCCATGATCCGGTGGGCAAGGGGCTCATCAAACCCAATCCTGACAGCCAGCCTTTCGGCATGCTGTTGTCCCAAGAAACCCAAGGCTTGCTGATACTTCTTTTCTCCTGCGCCCAGAATGACCAGCCCGACATCCAGTCTGACCACATCCGGTACGATCTCCAGCAACAAATCATGGCCTTTCTGCACGGTGAGCCGTGAGATCACAGCCAACAATGGCTGGGCCAAGAACCGGTGATCCACTCCCAACTCATGAGCGAGAGCGGCCTTGCACGCTTCCTTGCCGTCCATGTGACGAACGCTGTAGTGGGCGGCAAGGTGAGGGTCCGTGGCAGGATTCCAGGTATGGTAATCTACCCCGTTGATGATGCCGTGAAGGTCAACCGACCTGTTTCTCAGGATGGCGTCCATGCCCATCCCGAATTCAGGCGTCTGAATTTCCTGGCTGTATCGAGGACTCACCGTGGTGATGGCATCCGCATACACAAGGCCTGCCTTCAACAGACTGAACTTTCCCCAATATTCGAAGCCATCCGGGTGGAACTCACTGGCCGGCAGCCCGCATGTGGACAGTTTGTCAGCAGGAAAAAGCCCCTGGTAGCCCATGTTATGGATGGTAAAAACCGAAGCGGCTTGAGAAAAAAAGGGATCGTCTCGGTAAAGGGTCTTGAGATAGGCTGGCACCAAACCGGTCTGCCAGTCGTGGCAATGGACCACGTCAAAATGAAAACCGACCCTTTTCGCAAGAAGGAGGGCGGCTCGCGTGAAAAAGGTGAACCGCTCCAGGTTATCATCATAATCCCCTTCCGGCGTACCGTATAGATCCGGACGGTCAAAGAGGTCTGGCCTGTCAAAAAGGTATACAGGGACCCCCTCGTCGGTTGTCGTTTCCAGGACATCGCACTGAAGGGTCTCATCGCCTACAGGCACATCGAGTCCGGAAAAGACCTCATGCATGGCAAAGTTTCCTGCCCTCACCATGCGATACAACGGGAGGCCCACCCTCACATCCGCACCCAGCTTCTTGAGGGCGCCGGGCAGGGAGCCCGCCACGTCGGCCAGTCCACCGGTCTTGGAAAAAGGGGCGACCTCGGGCGCCAGGAACCAGACTTTGAGAGATTTGCTCATGAAATCATCCGGGCTTTACGCGTTGTCTTTGTCCACGGCCTCCAGCAAATCTTCATAGATATCCGGCACAGAGTAAATGACGCGGTTCCACGACGGAATCTGGGTGCCTTCCTTTTCCTGGCCCGCCTGGTCCCAGGCGGTGGCGATAAAATCCCTGAAGTAGCGGACGCTGAGTTCTTCCTGGTGGCGGTCATAGACCAGGTCGTTCGACTCGGCATCATCGCTGTAACTCTTCACAAAGCTTAAGGCCGTACTGTAATAGGTGTGCTGGAGCATATCGATAAATGCGTTATCAATGGGCATGCCATGTGAGCGTATGTAGTTCAGATAGAACTTTGCAATATCCACCACCATGCGATGAAGGCCGCCGCTGGCATCTGTTTCAGAAAGTGCCTGGTGTTTATGCTCATAGTTCTTGCAAAGGTCGATCTGGGCGATCTTCTTTGGGGTGAGTCGCGTGTACACTTCGGACAGGGTGCTCACCTCCATACCCCAATCATAGGCCATGTTGATGGCCCGAGCAAGGCGGGTCAAACAGCTGAACTCCCCGGCCAGGGGATAACGAAAGGTGCGATGATAACGGAAGAACTCCTCCAGCATGACCTGACCGCGGTCGTGCATGATGTTGACCAGGGCTTGCAGAAAGGGATCCACAAAAAGCCTCTTGGTTCTTCCCTTCATCTCCCTGTCGGCAGGTGAAATCCGCGCGTAATAGCCCTTGCAAAACTCAAAGTCGTTATTGGGGTTGGCCGTGGGCTCTATGAGGCGGCCGAGGAGCAACCGGTCATAGGTGACAATGTCGCAGTCGTGCAAGGCGATCACATCACCCAATTCGCCGGCAAAGAGATATCCCATGGTAATCCACACAGACTGGCCCTTTCCCGGCACACCAATGGGAATTTTTTGGTCCTGAAGTTGCTTGAAAATTTTGCCAATCCTGGGCCCGTCTACCCACACCACCTTGACATCTCGACTCGCCTTTTTCAGCCGGCTGAAATACGCCTTTGCTTCCAGGAAGTCGCTTTCCTCCCTGGCCCCTCCAAGGGCCACCACCACGCTACATAGATAATTCACCTGGTTGATCTGGCGGATGATGTTGTCCAGGACTTCAGGCACATGAATCTCCTCGTAAAGAGAGGGGAGAAGGAGGCTGATACACATATGTCTGGAGAATTTCTCCAGTTTTCTTTCCAGCCGCACCAGATAATCTTCGGGGTCAAAAAGGTCGTAAAATCCGTGAATGGTCGTAATGGAGCCTTCCTGATGAAATTCGCTCATAACGCAATCCCTTTGACCATTGGTCAGAGTTGACAGGTCTAGGCCACCAACATGATCCGCAGGTCCATCACATTGGTGTTGGTCGGTCCGGTTTTGACAAGATCCCCGAGTTTTTCAAAGAAGTGATAGGAATCGTTATTGGACAGGAAGCCGGCAGGGTCCAGCCCCAATGTTTCGGCCCTCTGGGCCGTCATCCCGTCGGCCACGGCCCCTGCAGCATCGGTCGGTCCGTCTGTTCCGTCGGTCCCCCCGCTGAGGACGACCACCTGTTTCCAGCCACTCAGGCTGATGGCCGCAGCCAGCACGAATTCTTGGTTGCGGCCCCCCAAACCCTGGCCCACGATCGTGACGGTGGTCTCACCACCTGAAAGCAGGCAGGCGGGCGGTGAGACGGGGTGGCCGCTCTTCAAGATTTCTTTAGCGATACCGGCATGCACCCGAGCCGCTTCTCTGGTCTCCCCTTCCACCATGGTGGAAAGGACTAGTGTGTTATACCCCAGGTCGCGCGCCTTCTTTTGAGCGGCCAGAATGCACTCTATATTGCTTCCCACAATGGCGCTTTGCGTGGCCGCAAACACGGGATCTCCCGGTTTCGGGTTCTCGGCGACTTTCCCCTCCAGGCCCTTTTGAATATGACTTAAAACCCTTTCAGGAACCTTGTCTCGGATGCTGTACTTATCAAAAATCTTCATGCAGTCCTCAAATCGACTGGAGTCCGGTTCTGTAGGGCCTGAGGCAATCACATCCAGATCGTCTCCAATCACATCAGAAAGCATCAAGGAGATCAGGGTCGCGGGATAACTTGCCCGCGCCAAGCCGCCTCCTTTCACCATGGACACATGCTTACGCACCGCATTGATTTCATGAATGGTGGCCCCGCAAGCCAGGAGAACCTTCGTGGTGTCCTGCTTATCTGAAAGGCTCACACCTTCAACCGGCAGGGGAAGCAGGGCCGAGCCCCCGCCCGAAATCAAACAGATGACCAGGTCCTGCCTCTGCGCCCCGGAAGCCATGTCAAAGATAGCCCGTGCCCCGGCCTCTCCCGGCTCATCCGGCACGGGATGGCCCGCCTCGATCAGTTTGACCCGTCTCAAGTCGGCGAGGTGACCGTATTTGACATTGATCAGCCCGGCCGTGATCTTTTCGCCTAACATATCCTCCATGGCCTTGGCCATGGACGCCCCGGCCTTTCCCGCACCGACCACATAGATGTTTTGAAATGCCGTTAAATCATAGACGCTCTTTGCCACCGTGAGACGGTTGCCCTGCACCCTGCAATGCCGCCGAACAGCCGCCTCAGCCTCCACCTCCTGAACGCCCGCCCAGAAGATGTGCCTTGCGTCTTCCCTCATTTGGACAATATCCGCAGCCGGCATAGGCTCACCTTCAAAGGATGCAAGGTTGATGGTCTCGAAAAAAGTCGATTTTACTCACTCCGTGAACATTTTGGGCGCCCTTAAGATGTTCAGCTAAAATGCTAAGACTCGGGCTAACGCCCTCAAACAGGTAGCATTTCTTAACGCTAAACATCTCAAGTGCCTTTCTCCCAAAATGCTCAATGTCGTTCGCAAAACACTTTCTACGAGTCCATTAAGTTTAATGGCCTCCTGACGAGTTTTGGTCATTCAGCATGGTTCACAAAGGACATCTTGCGATTTCGTCAAGACCAGCGGCCTGCTTCCCACAAGCCCCGGCAGTTGGTCGGGGAGTTTCACTCGGGCACGATAAAAAAGAAGTTATTCCCGTACTGGGTCGGTTCGTAGCCGGCTACCCCGCCGTGTATCTCCACCGCGTTTTTTATGAACGTTAGGCCATGTCCGGTTCCGGGTGTCTTTGAGGCACTGGAACCTCGATACCCTTCTTTGAAGATGTGCGCTCGGTCCTCGGAAGACAGGTGCGGCCCCGTGGTAAATACATTGTACTTGATCCCGTCCTTGCCCGGTCCGAAGTAGTCTTTGAGCCTCTGTCTTCCGTAAGCCACGTATTTTTTCGGCTGGCCGTTCGTGGTCGGCACCTCTTCAGCGTACTTAAGGGCGTTTGAGAAAAGGTTCGCGTAGACCTGGGCCATCAGCCCGACATCTACCACTGATATCGTCTCCTCATCAGGTATCCCGCTGTATTTGTCGTCTATCGCAATCCCTTTTTCGGCAAATCGGCCGGCAAACCTTTCCAGCTGGGGCAGGAGGACTGCTTTCTTCATATTGCAGGGCTTGGTCCGGAGCGTGAGGCGGCCCTGGTCAAAGTGACTCCTGCGAAGGAGCGTCTCGAGAAACAAGCTGGTGTGTTGGTAATGCTTTTTAATATTTGTGAACTCTTCCCCGAGCCCGCGGTTTACCTCTGTGAGCTCATCCAACAGCGGTTCTACCTCTGCCTTGAGTTTGGGGTCAGACGAAGAGATGAGCTGTCTGAGGAGCGTTTCGATCTCCTTGTTTTTCGAAATCTTGCCCCCCAATCGTCTCAGAAACAGCTTGTAGATCATGTTGGGGACAATCACGTTGTGTTCCACGTCCCTGACGAGGTTTTGGATGAACTTGACGTGTTCGATGTTTTTCTGGAGGACAAACCGAATGTGCAGACTGAAGCCGATACGATTGGCATATTTCTGAAAAAACAGCGCCTGATGCCTGTCGAGATCTCGACAAGGAGACACCTCCAGAATTCCCAGGACGTCATCTTCAGCCGCGAGGGGGCGTTGCGGCAGCAAGACTTGGTTCCCCCTTATGGTGAGCACCATGGAGGATTTCACGAGGTAAGGCTGCTCAGAGGGTCTCATCTCGCAGGGGGGAGGGCCCCCCAAGCCTTCCTGCGCATCCTGGGTGCTTGAAACGAGGGCCAGGCGGTTTTGCGTGGGATCCATGACATAGAGCCGCGCATCCAGGTTAAAGAAGGCCTTGGGTATGGCTGCCGATACCTGGTACACATCCTCTGTGCGCTCAAACTCTTGGGCCAGGTCAAAGAAGGTCTTCAAGGCATTGCTTTCGACTCGAGTAAAGCCGTACTTCGTATAATCCGTCTTCTTGTCCTGGATCCTTTTTACAATGTGCCCTGAAATGGCCATGGGTGTCAGTGGTCCCTCACCGGGTTATGGGAATAACTCGGCCATCTATAGCTCATGGGACCTGGATGTGTCAAATGAAACGGAGCATTTCTGAGTAGTTAGAAACTCCTGAATGGGTTCTTGCGGGTAATCACTCCCTCTGGGTGTTTGTCAAAAAAAGTTTCATCCAAGGCTTTAAAAGAGCGAGAGATTGTGCCATATGTAGACGCTAAATGGCTGCTCCCTGGGCAGTCAGGGGCAACGATGCCATGACATTTTGAAGCCTCCCCGCGGCAAGCCACGGGGAATCTTCACCGTAAGGAAGTTTTTCATTTTCAGATTCGCTCGCAAACCCCGCCGCAAGCAGCTGGGAATGCGCTCGCTTTCGCGGTTCAAAGGGCTAAGATGTGATCCAACAAGGTGTAACCCACATGGAGGAGGCAAGTGAAATCTGCTCGAGAGATGACCCCTGATGATGAACGAATGAAGGAAGGCGACAGGCTCGATCAACTTTGCATCAATACCATACGGATGCTCGCCGTGGATGCTGTGGAAAAAGCCCGTTCGGGCCATCCCGGGATGCCCATGGAGGCCGCAGACATGGGCTACGTGCTTTGGACCCGGTTTCTGAAACACCATCCAGGCAACCCCCGGTGGCCCAACAGGGACCGCTTCGTTCTGTCTGCAGGCCATGGCTCCATGCTGCTCTATGCCCTTCTTCATCTCACGGGCTATGAGGTTTCTCTTGAGGATATTCGACAGTTTCGCCAATGGCATAGCAAGACCCCGGGGCATCCCGAATACGGCCTGACGCCGGGTGTAGAAACCACGACGGGGCCTTTGGGCCAGGGATTTTCGAACGCCGTGGGTATGGCCATGGCCCAAGAATATCTCGCTCAGTATTTCAACCGCCCGGGATACCCCATCGTCGATTATTTCATCTATGCCATGGTGAGCGATGGAGACATGATGGAGGGCATTTCATCGGAGGCGGCCTCCGTGGCCGGCCATCTCGGCCTGGGTCGTCTGGTCTTCATATATCTGGACAACCACGTGACCATTGAGGGCAGTACCAGCCTTGCTTTTACGGAGGACGTTGGCAAGCGGTTCGACGCCTACGGTTGGCATGTGCAAAAGGTGGACGGCTATGATCTTCCAAAGATCGCGTCGGCCCTGGCTGCGGCAAAAAAAGAATCAAAGAGGCCCTCGTTGATCATTGCCCGGACCCACTTGGGCTATGGAAGCCCCAACAAACAGGACAGGTCATCGGCTCACGGCGAACCCCTGGGAGCAGAAGAAGTGCCATTGGTCCGAAAGCGATTCGACTGGCCTCAAGCCCAGTTCCATGTCCCTGAGCAAGCCCTGGCACACCTTCGAAAGGTCGTGGAGGCAGGCCGGGAAAAAGAGGCAGAGTGGTCGTCGCTCTTCGAGTCTTACGCTCAGGAGCACCCGGATTTGGCCAGCCAGTGGAAGGCTTTCCATGACAAAGATTGGCCTGAGGGCTGGCAAGAAGCGCTGCCGAAATTTGAGCCCGACCACGGTCCCATAGCCACGCGGGGTGCTTCGGGCAAGGTCCTTGAGGGAGTGGCCCCAAGGCTGCCCGCCCTGTTGGGCGGCTCGGCAGACCTTGCCCCCTCTACAAAGACCTTTGTCCCCGCCCTTGGCGTCCTCAAGGTCGATCCTTGTGGGAGAAACATCCACTTTGGCATCAGGGAACACGCAATGGGCGGGATCCTGAATGGCATGGCGTTAAGTCAGGCCCTGGTGCCTTTCGGGGCTACGTTTTTGGTGTTTTCCGATTACATGCGGCCATCCATACGCCTGGCCGCCCTCATGAGGCTGCAGGTGATCTACGTATTCACCCACGACTCAGTGGCCGTGGGAGAGGACGGGCCGACCCACCAGCCCGTGGAGCACATGGCAGCCCTGCGAGCTATTCCGAACCTGGTGGTGCTGCGGCCCGCCGATGCCAACGAGACGGTCTTTGCGTGGCGGTTTGCCCTGAGCCGCAGGGACGGCCCCACGGCGCTAATCTTGAGTCGTCAAAAGCTCCCGGTGATCGATCAGGGTCGGTTTGCCTCACCTGAAGGCCTCCTGCATGGCGGCTATGTCCTGGCCGAGGCCCCACAAGGCACACCGGAAGTCCTGATTCTGGCCACCGGATCAGAGGTCCACATAGCCCTGGCTGCTTATGAGGCACTCGTCCAGCAAGGGGTTGCCGTGCGCGTCGTCAGCATGCCCAGCTGGGAGATCTTCGAGGCGCAGGAGGCCAGCTATCGCGAGGAAGTCCTGCCGACCAAGGTGAGGGCCCGGCTGGCCGTCGAGGCGGGCGTGTCCCTGGGATGGGACCGGTATGCAGGACCAGGGGGCAAGACCCTGGGCATCGAGCGCTTCGGGGCGTCTGCACCAGGAGGCGTCGTCTTAGAAAAATTCGGATTTACGGCCGAGGCTGTCATGGCTGCTGTCAGACAGATGCTCGGAAAGTCTTAAAGGAGGAAAAGGATAAAGGCCTATGTCACGTCACAAGAAGATTGAAAGGCGAAAGGAGATCGACCGCCGACGGAGGCGTCGGCAAAAGAGAAGAAAGCTGCGGGCCAAGGGCTTGTTGACCGAAGCAGGTAAAAGGGGCGATAAGTCTTGATGGTTTCGTAAAAAGTCGATTTTGCTCGCTCCGTGAACATTTTGGGCGCCCTTGAGGTGCTCAGCTAAAATGCTAACACGCAGTGAAGCTTTGCGCTAAACTCGGGCTAACACCC
>CAZCXI010000081.1:0-13566 GCA_964502635.1 uncultured Desulfobacterales bacterium | reverse complement strand
TACAAAGAGTTAAGCTCAAATCAGCGAAAAACGAAACCTGAGATATTGGGTATCGGGGGTTACACAAAGGGAAAACAACTGCCGATTGAGTGCACAAAAAGCAACAGCGCTCATTGAGTGCGGTCTAGGACTCGCGCAAGAATAATTTCACATTTTGGCATCTCACCTTCAGCCCATTTTTGACCGATGCCTCATTCGAAAACCCCTCGAAATAGCTCGCTATTCCTCGGGTTTTGCTCAATTGGATCGGCCAGATCTGAACCAAATCTGAGCGCCAACTCCGCGAACTTATTCTTGCGCGAGCCCTAAATTGACGTATTGAGAAAGCTAAAGAGGGGGACACGGACCCCGGCTGGATGAGACAGGGCGAGCTTGTGCGGGGGCGGCGGATAAGGCGAGGTGTTCTTAGTCGACTTTTATGATCAGGAGAAAAAGGTCTCTTATATGATTCAAGGCCGCCACGGTGATTTTTGCCTTCTGTTCCCCGATCTTATCTGTCTTCAAACGGGCAACATAGGATGAGGGGCTTTTCCCTGGGTGGCGAAGGCGCGTCTTGGCAAACGACATGAGTCTCTTGCGAGACGATTCACCCATGACTTCGGCAATATCCGCACCGATCAGGTCCATCTGGCCATACCCTGCCAGATCAGCAAAAGCTTGGTTGGCAACGAGAATAGCGTCCCCGCGGCTGATGACGGCCGGATCTTCTATCTCCTCGACAATCAAAAGCCTTTTCAGTATTGAACCGGTTCCGTCCAGCCGGCGGGACAGAGGCTGAACCACACTCTTACGGTTGAGCTTATATGTTTTCAGTATTTCAGGCAGGGGTATTTCATGATCGTCCAATACTCGGGCCGCCTCCTCTGCGGGAATCTTGTAGTTCCTTCCGACCCTGATGCCTTTAATCTTACCCTGCTCGACCCATCGCCTGATCGTCGTGTGAAACACGCCAAGCCACTGGGCCAACTCGGGGGTTGAAAAAAACGCCTTTTCCATGATGTGCTCCTGTTGGTTTGAAATTCGCTGTTGATCTAACATATCGGCACAGTATCAGTGAATCATTAGCCAGTGTCTCATCAGCCTTGATCGAGGAAGCAGGGGCGGACACCAAAAGCGGCGTGTCAGCCCCCCAGGGGCTCTTGTGAACCGCAAGAGCGACCGCATTCCCTGTAGCTTGCTACAGGGAACCTCAATTGGTCGGCCCCCTTCGTGCCGCTAATGATTCGGATGAGTCAAATGGATGGTATGCACTAATTATGCCAGTACATGGGAGGCGTAGGAATATTTACTGCCCTTTTTAAGTATCTGATACAAGTACAAAAGTGAGAAGGGCACAGCGGGAAGGGCCTTTTAGCTGCCGAATTCAATGCCTTTGAAATGGGCAATTCTCTTCATATGGGCATTTTGTTGGAATCATCATAGAAAAAGCTCTCAGAGAGATGTGTTGACAGTCAGGCCGCATGGTGAAGAGTCTACCGCCTTTCGCCATGGGTCCATATGCTCGGTGAAATGGATTACCTGAAGTCACGGACGAGGATTTGAGGAGCGCTGCGTGTTCGTGAAGTAGTCCTTGTACTCCTTGACATAGACCCATCCAGACCAAACCGTGGCGGCGAGTATGACAGACATGATGAGATTGGCAACCGGGGGCAGCCTGAGGCTTACTTCTGGGCTGTACTGGCCGGAAGGGATCATAAAGAGCAGGATACTGCCACCTACCATCTGCACCAATGTCTTTATTTTTCCCCAGCGGTTGGCCGGGATAACGACCCCCATCTGCTGAGAGACGATAGCCCTGAGCCCGGTGATGGTCACCTCTCTTCCGACGATAATAATCGCCATCCATGCAGCTACGATCTGGTACTTGACCATGACGATAAAAGCGCTCATGGTGAGCAGCTTATCGGCCAAAGGGTCAAGGAAGGTCCCCAGGACACTGACCTCGCGACGGCTTCGAGCAAAGTATCCGTCCAAAGGGTCTGTGGCACAGGCAAGCACGAAGATTGAGGCGGCGACAAACCTGGTCCAAACGGGATCCGGAATGGTGAATACGATGAAAACGGGGACGAGGACAATCCGCAACGCTGTCACCTTATTGGCAAGGGTCATATAGACTTTCTCGGGTGCGCTTTCGGTTTTCATGTCTTTGTCCTCGTTGCAGACCACCAGCGACACCCTCCGTATTGTTCTCATGTCAGGGGACGGCTCAACGGCCAAGGATCGCGCAGGCCTGTTGAACCGCAAAAGCGAGCGCATTCCCCGTAGATTGCTGCGGGGTTAGCGAGCGTATCCAAAAAAGTGAAGCTTCTCCCACCCTAAAGGGCGGGGCTTCCCGGTGAGGAAGAAAAACAGTTTTTTTCCATAGCTCCCCTCGACCCCGTCCTAAAGGACGGGGCTAGCGGGGAGCAAGCCGGTCAGCGTTCCTTACGGTCGAAGATTCCCTGTAGCCACAGGGAGCTTCAATGAGCGAATCCGCTCAATGGACCGCGAAGAACGCCACGGCTTTGCGCAGCCGCTCTACCACACGACGCTGTCCCACTGTGATGAGGACATCAAAGAGTCCGGGCCCCTTCGGTTGACCGGTCACAGCTGTGCGAATGGCGTTGATCAATATCCCTGCCTTGATGCCGACCTCGTCAGCCATCTCACGGATTACCTTTTCGGCCGTTTCGGCGTTGAACGTTTCTATGGCTTGCAGGCGATCCGCCAGGATAGGGAACCATACTTTCAGTCCTTCGTGCTTGAGGACGTTCTTTTTCAACGCCTTGGGTTCGATCGGATAATCGTCGGAAAAATAGGCACGACCAAGGGTCGCAAAATCCGTGGTCACATGATACCTGGTTCGAACGAGGTCGATTGTCTGAAGGAACCAATCGCGCTTTGTCCCCTCAAATTCAGGATCCCAGATGCCGGCTTTTTCCAACTGTTCTCTGACGTACGGCTCGATTTCTTCAACGGGAAGCGTTCTCAGGTAGTGGGTATTGATACTGATGGCTTTTGGGTCGGTAAAGAATTTTGGATCGTTCTTCCTCACGTCAAAGATCGCATTGGCGCGACTGATGCCTTCCAAGGAAAATGCTTCGATCAATTCATCCTTGGAAAAGATTTCTCTGGAGTTGGAGGTGGACCATCCCAGAAGGGCCAGATAGTTGACAAATGCCCATGGCAGGAACCCGCGCTCCTTGTAAAAATGGACCGCAACCAGTTCGCCGTGGGTGCGTTTGGAGATCTTGGCCTTTTTGGGATCCAAAGTCAGGGACATGTGCGCGAACCTTGGAACCGGTGCATCAAGGGCCTTGTAGATCAAGATCTGTTTTGGTGTGTTTGCCAGTCCATCTTGTCCGCGAAGGACGTGGGTCACTCGGTCACGGATGTCATCAACAGCATTGGAGAGGACGTATAAAGGCTGCCCATTGGAACGGACGATGACAAAGTCCTCTATGTCTGCATATTTTTTCTCAATAATGCCGTAAACGATATCCTCAAAACTAACAAACCCTTCCCCACGAGGCACCTTCAGGCGGATGGTGTATGGCATTCCGGCCGCTTCCTTTTTCGCAATCTCCTGAGGCGTCAAATTGCGACAGGTGCCGTCGTACTGCAACGCGGCCTTTCTCTTGCGCGCCAGGTCGCGTTTTCGATCAAGCGCCTCTTTTGTACAAAAACACTTGTAGGCGTGCCCCGATTTGAGGAGCTTCTGTGCGGCCGCCAAATGATCCGAGATGAACTGAGACTGGAAATAAGGGCCTGCGTCCCAGCTAATGCCCAGCCATTTCAGGCTTTCAATGATGCCTTGAATCGATTCTTCGGAAGACCTCTCCTGGTCCGTATCTTCGATCCTCAGGATCAGCTTGCCGCCTGTCTTTTGAGCAAAGAGCCAGTTGAATATCGCTGTCCTGGCACCGCCAATATGAAGGTAGCCGGTGGGGCTTGGTGGAAAGCGTACGATGACTTCTTGTCCCGTGTCCCGTTTGCCTTTCTGCATAATGTGTCTTTACAAGATAGATACAATTTTGTATAGAAGAATGTCTTTCTGAACACATTAATTTGCGCAGGGGGGTTCTCATGGCAAGAAAGGATTTGCTGGAATCGACTGAGAAAAAGGGGTCAACCTCTAAGAGCAAGGTCGCATCTAAAAAAACCGCCCGGGCAGCGGCTCCGAAGAAGAAAGCTACGAAACAGCAGGGGAAGGCAGGACAAAGGGCTGCTCCGGCCAAAAAGGCAGCAGCGAAGTCAAAGCTGGCAGCGAAGTCAGTTCCCAAGGTCAAGGAAAAGGCGGCCGTGGCAGCGGGATCAAAGGCAAAGGCCAAAACCCCGGCCAAGACAAAGGGGAAAAAGGCGGCAGCACCGAGAAAACCGAAGGTGTCGAAGAAGGACGTGCTTTTTAGAGATTTTGGTACCATGGCAGCCAAAGGGCCGGGAGATAAGCGTGCCCGCGAGCCAAAGGCGCCGTTGAAGCTTCCTGAGGCGCCGCCGTTTGTGACAGGATACGACGAGGAGGAGACAAAGCGGATCAGGGGCTTGCTCTTCAAGCAATTTGATCTCAAGGTTGAAGCGCCGCCAGAGACGGCGAGGGCAGCCGCTCCGGCCAAAAAGGCAGCAGCGAAGTCAGTTCCCAAGGTCAAGGAAAAGGCGGCCGTGGCAGCGGGATCAAAGGCAAAGGCCAAAACCCCGGCCAAGACAAAGGGGAAAAAGGCGGCAGCACCGAGAAAACCGAAGGTGTCGAAGAAGGACGTGCTTTTTAGAGATTTTGGTACCATGGCAGCCAAAGGGCCGGGAGATAAGCGTGCCCGCGAGCCAAAGGCGCCGTTGAAGCTTCCTGAGGCGCCGCCGTTTGTGACAGGATACGACGAGGAGGAGACAAAGCGGATCAGGGGCTTGCTCTTCAAGCAATTTGATCTCAAGGTTGAAGCGCCGCCAGAGACGGCGAGGGCAGCCGCTCCGGCTGAAGGTGCTGCCTTGCCGTCGCGTGGTCCGGAGGTCTTGGCGGGGTTCGAGCCTCCGCCTCCACTTGTGTCGCCAAGAGGCGGCGGAACGAGTATGGCCATCAAGGCGGGTCTGGGTGCATTGGCCGTTCTGGTTCTGATCATTATTGGAACGAGCTTTTCGAACAGGGGCGTGTTTTACCTCAAGGATGCCAATGGCGGGGTTCAAGTGTGGAGGGGAAAGTTCGCGCCGATCGGCAAGGAATTGGTACTTCATCTGGAGGCCATGGAAATGCCCCGACCCGTCCGGGACGTCTACTCGAAGGAAGAGGTCTATCCCATGGCGTTTCGCTATTTTCTGGATAAGGCGGATGCGCTCTTGAACGAACCAGGAGGGCCGGATTTTTCGAGGATCAAAGCCTACTTGCATCAGGCGGCATTCTATGCCCCAACAGGGGCATTGCGCAACAGGGTACAGGTTCGTTTGAAGGATATCGATTTTCTGGTCCTTTTGCATAGAGTTGATATCGCGCTTATCAAGGGGGCTCTGCCGGACCTCCAGGCGGCAAAGGGCTACCTTGACCGAGCTGCTTCCTATGCTTCGAGCAGTTATCAGCGTGAGCAGCTTGCCAAGACGAGGGCTGTACTGGAGAGGGCCCTCGCCGGGTTCAGGGGCAGGTAAGGGGAGGGATACAACATCCGAGTCTTGTTGATCATCACCACGGATGATGGCGAATCCATTTACAACGCCATGAGGTTGGCCAATGTGGGGGTCAAGAAGGGCGATGAAATCAGTGTCTTTATGCTCGGCAAAGGTGTATTGTTTGAGAAGTCCGGCACCGAGGCATTTGACGTCATGGGGGAGGTCGGCCAATTTGAAGGGGATTTTTACGTCTGAGGGGTGTGTATGAAATCCCACGGTCTGGAGGGATCAAGCACGTGCCCTGTTGCCTGGATGGATGATCTGTACGAACTGGCCATGGAGGCTGATAAGGTTCTTACGTTCTGAAAGGCCGCCGACATCTTAAGGGCGCCTAAAATATTCACCGAGTGAGTAAAATTGATGGACTCGTAAAAAGTCAATTTTGCTCCCTCCGTGAACATTTTGGGTGCACTTGCAGTGTTCAGCTAAAATGCGAACACGTAGTGAAGCTTTGCGCTAAACTCGGGCTAACGCCCTCAAACAGTTAGCATTTTTTAACGCTGAACCCCTCAAGTGCTTTTCCTCCAAAATGCTCAATTTCGCTCACAAAAGACTTTTTACGGGTTCATCAAAATTGACTTTTTACGAAACCATCATTCTTGGAGGAGCCGCAACATAGTCACGACAATAGCCTCTTACGGAGGTTTTCTAAAACCTTTTCTCGTGTAGGTGATCGGCTTGGAATAGGCCGCCAGTTAGTTGTGTTGTTCAAGCAGCATCTTTGCGACTTCCATGTCATAAGCTTGGTTAGGGTTAAAGGCATGGCTCTTGGGTTTGGACATGGCCGCAGCCTGTTTGATTGCGCCGTAGGGTACCCAGCCGTGTTCGACCCAAAGCTCTGGATCATCGGCATTCCAGAGTCTGAACCAGATGGTGCCTTCTAGTTCACGCACATACATACGCACGCGTTTGTTTTGTGGAAAAGGATAATAATATAAGCCCTTTTCATCTTTCATGGCTCTTCCTCCAATAGCAAGCACGCAACGTATATCCCCTTTTGTTCATCAAATCAACCTCCAACGCACTTCTAACATATCCCGGCCCTTTTTTCTCCAGACCATCACATGGGAGCGGTAAGGCCCCCGAAGCAGGCACAGTTGGCTTGACACGACACTTCATTTCTTCCATACTCGTTAACTGAAGGACCGATTTATCCGAACTAACAATATGGGGAAAGGGAGGCTTGAATGGAGGTAAAATGCAGAAAATGGTTCTGGGTCGTATTGACGGCTTTGGCCTTGGTATCCGTTGCATCGCTGTTGGCCGCAGCAGAAAAAGAGGTTTCGAAGGAAAAGGTTGCAGTGGTTAACGGATCGGTGATTACCCGGATGGATTTTGACAGGGAGATGGCTGGTGCCCGGCGACAGCTTTCCGGCCGGGGCAAGTCTGTCAGGGGGCCTCACTTAACAGAGATCAAGAAGCAAGCCCTTGAGAACCTGATTGACCGGGAGTTGCTCTATCAGGAAAGCCAAAAGCAGGGAATCAAGGTTGACGATTCGGTCATCAACGAACAAATGGCAGCACTGAAAAAGAGGTTTCCCAGTGAAGCTGAGTTAGAAAAATCGTTAGCCAAAATGAAGCTCTCTGAGGCGGCCATGAGGTCTCAGCTCAAGCAGGAAAGGGCTATTCAACAGTTGATCGACAAGGAATTCGGCAAGACAGTCAGCGTTGCCGACAAGGAAGTCAAAGCTTACTATGATAAGTATCCGAGCTTTTTTAAAAAACCTGAGCAGGTGCGGGCCAGGCACATTCTGATCAAGGTGGATCCCAAGGCGGACCCGAAGGAGAAGGCTAAAGCGCATAAAAAGATTGAAAACATACAGCAGAAACTGCAAAAAGGTGAGGACTTTGAGGCTCTTGCCAAAGAGTTTTCCCAGTGCCCCAGTGCTGCTAACGGCGGCGACCTGGGCTCTTTTGGGCGGGGACAGATGGTGAAACCTTTTGAAGCGGCGGCTTTTGGGTTAAAGCCAGGTGAAGTCAGTGACATCGTGGAGACCAGGTTCGGATATCACTTGATTAAAGTTATGGACAAGAAACCTGCAACAACGATTCCTTACAAGGACATTAAGGACAGGCTGAAGCAATATCTAAAGCAGGAGAAGATTCAGAAGGAAGTGAGGCTCTACGCTGAAAAACTGAAAGAGAAAGCAAAAGTGGAGAGATTCCTGACGGAAGAGCAGTAATGGGTGAACGCAACCAGAGGTCTTCGTGATGCGCCCTGATTTGGACTCGACTTGACAGGAAAAAGGGCGGCGGCACCTTGCCTGAGAGTTCCACGCCTGACCATTTGTTCTCCCCTGTCAGCTAGTGTCCATCCATAAATGCCCCTTTTCCCGATGAGCGGCGTTCTCCGCGGGTTTAGCGCCTGCGGCTTGAGAACAGTACGCCTCGCCGCAAACCCTTGTGCGGCCTTGCTCATCAAAAAAATTGCTCATTCCTGAATTGGACACTGTCCAGTGCCCTCTTCGGTTCGTGGATGGGCACTGCTGTGTGACCGAGAAGAATCGCTTAATGACTCACGGCCACTAACCCCCCAAGTCGATCTGAGGCTCCGGGGTTCGCAGCGGTGCCACTTTTGCCAGTGGTTTGATGAATAATCGCCTGAGGCTGTATGTGTAGGCACCCTGGCTGGGGACCAGCAAAACATCCCCGGGCTCGATACCATCCCCGAAGTATCCGTACCCCCAAACATCGTGAGGCGTGCAAAGAGAGCCGAGGATCATGCATCTGTGCTCTGTCAGAGAGGGGCGGGAGAGGTTGATGACCGGGAAATAGTCGGTTTCGAACCGCTCCCATCCGATGATGTTTGTTCCTCCGTCGGTGATGACGAGGTCATCCGCCTTCTTGTCGATGACGGTCAGCAGGATATGCATGCAGTCGTGGACCAGCCAGCGACCCGGTTCGGCCAAAACCCGACACCTAGCATGGGGGAAGATACATTCCCGCAGACATTTGCCGATCTCGCGGGCAAAAACCTCTATCGGCTCCGACCGGAACCTGTAATGTCCCTGCGATCTGATATGGGAAAGAACCGTTTGGGCCAGGCGCCCTTCGGGAACGGCCGAGAAATGGAGCCATTCCCCCAGAGGGGGCCAATACCCGCCGCCGATGTCCAGAAACTCGATCGTGTCCCGCCGCTTTCGCCTCATGGCTCCCATGCATTTGCCAAGTCGGCGCAAAAAGGAGACCTGGGCGGGGGGTGCAAGATTCCAGCTCGTGTGGAACTGGAGCCCACACAGATTCACATGCTTCGAACCCTCGGCCCGTTCCATGAATTGCTCCAAGCTGGTCAGTGGAATACCGAACTTCCGCCACAATCCCTTTTCATCCGCTGTCAGACGGACCCCCGCTCGGACGCTCACACCATGCCCCATGGCAACATGCTCGAGTCGGTCGAGTTCGCCGAAGCTGTCTATGAGTACTGTCACCCGGTCTCTTCCGTTGAGTGCCATCTCCAGCTCAGCGTTTGTTTTGCCCGGCCCGGTGAAGAGGATATCCCGGCAGCCGGTGTGAAAGGCGGCCTCGAGTTCCAGGCCGCTTGAGACGTCAAGGCCGAGCCCCAATTCCACCAGACTGCAGGCCACTGCCGGATGGTTGTTGCTTTTCACGGCAAAGAAGGGGCGGAAGCCTTCTATCTGTTCCGAAAAAGCCGCCGTGAACTGCCCGGCCCGTTCCCGCAGGGTCTTTTCGTCGAAAGCATAGACAGGAGTCCCCTGCCTCTGGGAGCACTCCAGAAAGTCCCCCCTTTGCTCCTGGAAAGAACGGACATATGCGCAAAGGACCTCATCCTCCAGCAATGGGGTCGCTTTTGCCAGGATCTTCTTTGCTTTCTGCAGGATAGCGGTGGTATCGATCATGGCTGGGGCGCCATTTCCACAATCAATTTCGACGCCAGTGCAGCACACTCTTCTTCTAAGGGAATCGTTTCCGAGGGTCTGAAGATGAGATGGCCGAGCAGCTGGGAATCATAGTCCTTCGGGGGAAGCAGCACCCTGTGACCTGGCCGACACTTGATGAGAACCTCCCGAACCCTTGGATCCTGGTGGAGCAGCCGGCTGTCGAGTTCTCTTACGACCCCGGCATCAGGGGCAAAGAGGCGCAACCCGACCAGGGCGTCCCAGTCTTCTGCTGCAGGAAGGGAGATCTCCAAGCCCTGAGCGAAATCGAGCGCCAGCCCCAGGATGTCGAGCCCACTGCTTTGGCGGATCAACCACGGGAGACAGTCCCCGCCAGCCCGGGGTGTGAGTTCGAGCAGATATGGCCTCTCCTTTCGGATGATGAAGTCAACCATGCAAAGGGCCCTTTGCAAGCCAAGAGCACTCGCTGCACGGTAAAGCTGTTCCTGGAAAGCCCCGAGAGATATTTCCGATGGCAGTATGGCCGGAACAGCGTATGCTGCCGTGGTACCCACCTGGTAGCCGGTAGCCGGGATCTTTTTCGCCGTTCGGATCAACTCAAGGTGTCTGCCATCGATGTAAAAGTCGCAGCTGTACTCCTCGCCAGGGATGAATTCCTCAACCACGATGTCTCGAAGGGGATCGAACCTCCCGCATCCTTCTTGCTCCGGCATGTACATGCGGCTGTTTTTGGACTCTGACAATTGTTTCGCGATCGTCTCATGAGCTGTTAGGCAGTCGCTGGGTCGAGCACACTTGAACACGAGCTCGCTGCCGGAGCCGATGAGCGGCTTCAGGATGACCGGTCCCCCTAGCCGGTCCAGAAACCGCGCAGCGTCTGACGGGCTCCGGGCGATGGCCGCCTCTGGACAGGCTACGTTCGCACTCTGCCACGTGATCTTCGAGAGAAACTTGTTCCGGCTTAGGGCCACTGCTGAGGCAGAGGGAAACGGCAACCCCAGTTCCTCGGCCACGCGTGCAGCGAGCCCCAGGGACTCACAGTCGAAACAGGCCACGCCGTTTGCCACGATGCTGTAACGACCCATACGATCCCTCAGCGCATTCACAACCATCACGGTATTGGCAAGATCGCTGAGGATTTCCTCACCCTCCCCGGGGTTTTCCTCCAGGGCCCTTGCCCTATCGGAAGGATCGGTGACGAACAGCACTCGGCCAGGATGGCGGCGCCGGATAAGATCAATGTAGTCTGAGGTGGTCCCGACAACCACCACACGTCGTGACGGCATCAAAAGCCTCTGAACGGGGAAATGGCGCGGTCTATGCAGCTTTTGCCACAATGTTCGTCAGAAGATACAGCGGCCTTGGGGTGAGGTGGAAGAGATCCTTCCAGTGGAAGCTCCCGCAGAGGAAGTCGACCTGCTTCAGCCGCTCTCGACACGCCCGCTCCATATGGTGAAAGTTTATCAGTTTGGCCACTCCCGGATAGTGGCTGTCCGTTCCGCCGGCAAGCAGGGTATAGATCCCTCTATAGAGGCATCCCATATCCGTGGCTGCTGGCTCGCCGTTGATGAGAACGGTGGTGAATCTGAGCCACCCTTTTTCCTCAAGAAAGCGGGCCAGTGCCCTGAAACTCTCCCTGAACCGAGGATCAAAAAAATAGGAGCGGTTGCCAAACCGCGCCATGTTCATTTTGACCATGACATCGAAATCCGCCATCTCATCGTATCTGTAAGCAACCCCCAAGTTCTCGATGGCAGCCAGTTCCCGCAGGATCTTTTTGGCTGACTTGCGGGAATACTCTCCGAGGTAATTCGACATGTCATATTCATACTTCGGGGGCAGGAAGAGATACCCGATTTCGTCCACGACCTCGTCTCCAGAAAAGACGTCAGGAACCGATGAGAGGTAGCGCAGATGATAGTCAGAAGGGCAGGCGGCAAGAAGATCCCCCAGCATGCCATTCCCGCTCGAAGCGATCTTGTTCTGTTCCAGCCATGTTTTGCCCTGCCAAGTTTCTCCAGGAAAGAATCCGTAGCATCCATATTCCCCGATCCAGCTCAGGGGCAGGAGACCCCATCGGCTGCCGCCATCCTCAGCGAGGATAAAATGGGGCCGATTGCGAAAATGCCTTTGGAAGCAATGACGCACTTCCCACAGGTCCGTAACAGAGTCTATGGGCACGACCTGTTCCCAGATCGCCCTGCACTGATCAAGATCAGAGACAATATGAGTGGGGATCATGATTATAGCCTCAAGGTGACGTGGGTGATGCACCTTTCGCCGCCGAAGAAGGTTCTGGCGAACTGGCCCACCACATCGGGATCATAGGGCTTGCAGCTGAATACATCGAGGTAGACCGTGTTAGTGAGATTTGCAAAATGCCCCGAGATTAAAGAGGTTTCAATCAGCTGCACCATGGAGAATCCCGCAACCCTCTCATCCTCCCCGAAGTTTACGACGATCGCGTCCTGAAAACGTTTCATGTCGATCAGGTCGCAGAGTTCGACGACAAACTGCGTTATCCTTTCGGCACTGCGGATGGTCTCGGGTTTGCATTGATAAATGTCGATACTTGATGCAATTCCCCAGGCATTCTCCTCAATTGCCTGGTCCATAATCGTCTTGGCTTGCGGTTGAGGGCTTTGCATCTTTATTTTTCTCCTTTCTGGGTTCGTTCAGCCCGGTCAAATTCTGAGCCTTTTGGTTCTATCTTTCTAGTCTGATTGGCATTCAGTCGATTGTGAAGCGGACATGGCTTCGTTGATGAACTTCGCAAGGCTAGCCACAAATGCGCCCCTCAAGTCATTGAAGTAACTGTCCAAGTCCTCTCCTTCTGCAGAGATGACGGCAAAGGAGTAGTAGCCTGGGACGAACCCGGCAACTGCGCAGGCGAACCGACGGAGTAGGGGCTTGGGCAAACGGTAGTTGATCACCGAGTCGACGAGACGCTCAAGGCTCCGGAGGTATTTCGCGAACGGCGGCTCAAGACCCGAGTAGCCCGCTTTGAGCTTCAAATCTGCCAAGCCCTGGAAGTAGAGCACGAAATCTTCCCAGCGGTTGCTGAAAAAATCGATGTGGACCCGCACAATACTATCCAGCAGGGTTGGCAGATCGGTGATGTCCTCACACCGCTGCTGGATAGCCAGCACAAGTTCCTTCATCATTTGGTCGACCACATTTGCGATAACGTCGCTCTTATCCGAAAAGTGATAATAGAAGGTCCCCTTGCCTAGATCCGCCCGCTCGGTGATGTCATCGATGGTGGTCGGGTCCAATCCCTTTTCGGCAAACATGTCGCGAGCTGCGTCCAGGATCTTCCGGCGCGTGGCCTTCACTCGCCGCTTCTGACGGGACGTGCCCTTTTTCTTGGTTTTCTTGTTATTGGGTTGCATATGGTCCTGAAAATCCTTGTTTCTTGCAAAGACTCTTCCTGACCGATCGTTTATCTTCGACCAAATGGTCAGTTTTGACCATATCGTCTTGGTTGGCGAAAAAGTCAACTATTTTTTTAAAATTTTGCTTTCAGCGCCAAAAAGCTGAGGTAAGGACAGAGAATTGGTCTTGCCTTGAGAACTCTATTGCAAATAGGTGAGAAAGGGTTATGCAACCTCTTGCCTTAAACATATGGGCAGGATGAATGGTTTAGTTAGGCAGGCATGTTCTGATCAGCTGAAGCAGCCTTCAGTCTGCCTCCGCCTCCTCATCCAGTCCACCGAAGCAGGCGTCGCCGCACTCATACGTCCACTCGCAATCTTTACATTCCTCCAGTTCCAAGAAATCCATGCCGAACTCTCCCCCATAAGGGCATTGATGTTCGTTCATTCGTCCGTCCTCCTCTCCTTGCTTTCCCGGAAGTCTCACGATCTCCCCCTCGGCGGGTCTTCGATTGGGGGACTTCATCGGCTGGTTCATGCGCCTAAGCGCAGGGCTTGTCAATAGCTGAGTTGATGGTTCGGAGAAGTCGCTGCGGAATACGTCCTCCCTTGTTCACTCTCCCTCGGGGCCTTGATATAAAGCGGAAAGCGTCAATTGAAGCTCCCTGTAGCAAGCTACAGGGAATCTTCGACCGTAAGGAACGCTG
>CAZCXI010000080.1:0-13756 GCA_964502635.1 uncultured Desulfobacterales bacterium | reverse complement strand
TTCCCCGTGGCTTGCCGCGGGGAGGCTTCAATCCTTTCACAAAATGGGAGGAGGCCAAGGCTCATATCCTAACGGGCCGTTGCTTAAGAAACGCCTGCTGGGCGTTCAATCACCGTGGGAAAGGCGGTTCCCGGGTTCACTATCGCAGGAGGGAGAGTGTACGCCATGGGATGGTTTGGAAAACTCATGTTCGGGTCTATGGGGATGTTTATCGGCGGCCCTCTGGGTGCCATTGCCGGCGCAGCTCTGGGGCATCATCTGGTTGACAAAAGGCAAGACTATGCCACCGGGCAACCGAGACTCGTCTACGCAGAGCAGACTCAGGCCGCCTATTTTGTCAGTATGTTTTCAATTCTAGGCAAGCTTGCAAAAATAGACGGCGTGGTCACTGGAGATGAAATCGCCGTTGTAGAAGGATTTATTAGCAATCTGAACATGGGTGACAGGGAGAAGCAGTTCGCCAAACAGATCTTTAATCAGGCCAAGGACTCCCGGTACTCCATTGATGATTTTGCCGTCCAGTTTTACCAAATCAGCCGGGCACAGCCCGCGGTGCTCGTTTCTTTCATGGACCTGCTCTTCCAGATAGCCGCGGCAGACCATCGATTTCATCCTGCTGAAGAATCCGCACTGAAGAGGATGAAAGATATTTTTCACATCAGCGACCAGCAGTTCACCAGCATGAAGGGCGCGCATTTCAAAGATGTTGACAGGTTCTACAAGGTCTTAAACTGTGCACCCGAGAGCTCAGACGAGGAGATCAGGGCCAACTACAAGAAACTTGTGAAGGACTTTCATCCTGATACCATTGTCTCCAAGGGTCTGCCGGAAGAGTTTACGGAATTTGCCACAAAACGCTTTCGAGAGATCCGGCAAGCCTACGAAGAAATCAGAAAAGAGCGTAACTTCTGAAATAAAGCTTCCTTGCTTTGCTCCAACTTTCTGCGATAATCAGGGGTTGGCTTGGCCGGATGCCGGGGCTTCTTATTGGGAGGAATAGTTGGCTCTCAAAGTTAACGAAATCTTTTACAGCATCCAGGGGGAATCCTCCTACAGTGGCCAGCCCTGCGTTTTTGTCAGGCTGACCGGATGCAACCTCAGGTGCTCTTACTGTGATACGCCGTATGCATACACGGAAGGTGAAACACTGGAGATTGACGATATTGTCGGCCGGGTCACAGCTTACCAGTGTCGTCTTGTCGAAGTTACGGGCGGTGAACCCTTGATGCAAACGGAGACGCCTGATCTGATACATCGCTTGCTTGCAAAAGGCTTTGAGACCCTGATGGAGACCAACGGGAGCCAGGACATCAGCCGGGTGGATGACCGCTGCGTCAAGATTGTAGACATCAAATGTCCCTTCAGCGGCCAGACCAGACACAACGATTTGACGAACCTGCTCAGGTTGACGGGCCGCGACGAGGTGAAATTTGTCATTTCAGACAGGGACGACTATGAGTATGCCAAACAAATCCTCAGTCTCACCGATCCGGACCTTTGCAGAAAAAATCCGGTTCACTTCTCACCGGCCTTCGGCAGGATGGCGCCCGAGACGTTGGCGGCATGGATCCTGGAAGATCATCTCGACGTGAGGCTCCACCTGCAAGTCCACAAGATCATCTGGCCTCTTGGCCAAAGAGGGGTCTGAGACAATAAAAGCCCATGAGCAAGAAGAACAAAGCCATTGTGCTTTCCAGCGGTGGTATTGATTCCACGACAGCCATGGCCATGGCCAGGCAGGAGGGCTACGAGATCCATAGCCTCAGCTTTCGATATGGACAGCGCCACGGCCTGGAGTTGGAGGCGGCCGAGAAGGTGGCAAGGGCGCTGGGTGCCAAGGAACATCTGGTCATCGATATTGACCTGGCAAGGATGGGCGGCTCCGCGCTCACCGATGCTATTGACGTGCCGAAGGCCAGGACCGATCAGCAAATGAAGCAAGGGATCCCGGTTACCTATGTCCCGGGGCGGAATACGATCTTTCTTTCCTGTGCCCTGGCGTGGGCCGAGGTGATCGGCGCATCGGATATCTTCATCGGCGTGAACGCCATTGATTACAGCGGTTACCCGGATTGTCGCCCTGAATACATTGAGGCATTTGAGCACTTGGCCAAGCTGGCTACAAAGGCGGGTGTGGAGGGTCAGACGCCAACGAGGATCAGGACGCCTCTCATCCAGATGACAAAGGCGGAGATTATTCGAAAAGGTATGGAATTGGGCGTTGATTACCGCATGACCCATAGTTGCTACGATCCTTCGGCCGAGGGGAAGGCGTGTGGGTACTGCGATAGTTGCCTCCTCAGAAGAAAAGGGTTCAGGGAGGCGGGTGTCCCGGACCCGACAGACTATGTCGGTTGAGGATGCGCCCATGGTCTCGCCACAACCTGTTAGCAACGTTCAAAAGTTGTGGCATCGTCTATTCTTGAATAAGCAACCTCGGGATAGGGATAATCGCTTCTCTTCGGCATCCAATGCCTTTAAGTAGGTATGCCATTCGTGTAGATAGAAATGGCTGTATGCCTACGTTCAGCGATCCTCCCTATCCCTTTGACTGCCTGCTAGAGGGGTTTGCCTCAATTTTTGAACGTTACTAACGCGTTTAGATCATGGCTCGGGAAATAGAGGTTATTACATGATGAACAAGACGAAGCTCGTCATCGTTGGGGGTGTTGCCGCAGGGGCCTCTGCCGCAGCCAAGGCTCGGCGGTGCAATGAAGATGCGGAGATTGTCATGTTTGAGATGGGCCCGGATATCTCTTACGCCACTTGCGGCCTGCCCTACTATCTTTCCGGCATCATACCCGAAAGAAAGCAACTGCTCATCACTACGGCCCAGTTTTTCAAAAAGCGCTTCAATGTGGAGGTGAAGACCCGCCACGAGGTCCTCAGCATTGATCGCGAAAAGCAGAAAGTCGTTGTCAGAAATCTCGCCACGGGCGACATTTCAGAAGAAGCCTACAACCGACTCATCTTGGCGACCGGCGCCACTGCCATCCTTCCCCCCATCCCCGGGGTGGATCTTTCCTTTGTTTTTACCTTGAAGACCCTGGAGGACACCGACCGTATTTACGCCCACCTGAAGAACAAGGAACTAGAGAATGCGGTGGTGGTCGGCGGCGGTCTCGTCGGCATTGAAACCGTGGAAAACCTGGTGCGGAAGAAGACGAAGGTCTCCGTAGTGGAATTCATGCCCCAAATACTTTCCTTTCTGGACAGGGAAATGGCCGAGGTGGTTGACCGGCACTTGCGGCAAAAGGGCGTCAACATCTATGTCTCGGAGAAGGTCGCCGGCATTGAAGAACGAGATGGCCGGGGGTGGATACGCACCAACACAGGCCGTCAACTGCCTGCCGACCTTGTGATTGTGTCGGTAGGGATCAGACCCAACACAAAACTGGCAAAGGAGGCCGGCCTGAGCATCGGGCCGAGTGGCGGCGTCGCGGTCAACCAACTCATGCAAACGGACGACCCCTGTATTTTCGCTGCCGGAGACTGCGTGGAAAGCCTGAATCTGGTGACAGGCAAGCCCACGCTGATCCCCATGGGATCAGCTGCCAACAAGCAAGGACGGGCAGCAGGGGCAAACGCCATGGGACGAAGTGTCGCTGTCAAGGGTTTCACCGGCACGGTCATTGTCAAAGTTTTTGACTTGGCTGTGGCTAAAACCGGTCTCTCCGAAGCCGAGTCTGTCAAGGAAGGCTTTTCCCCGCTCGTCACATACGTCCTTGCCGGAGACCATGCGGGCTATTATCCCGACGCCAAAGAGCTTCAGATCAAGACAGTTGCCGATCGAGCCACCGGACGCTTACTGGGGGCGCAAGTCGTTGGAGAAAAGGGCGTTGACAAGAGGATCGACGTTATGGCAACGGCCATTTACAATGGTATGGCCTTGGACGATCTGCTGCAACTGGATCTTGCCTATGCCCCACCCTATTCTGCGGCCAGAGATCCGGTGATTGTCGCCGGGGCCGTTGGTCAGAATTTTTATGTGGGAGACTGGGTTCCCATAACCCCTGCCGAGCTGCACCAGAAGGTGAAAAGGGGAGATGATTTTCTCCTCGTGGATACACGCACTGTGCGGGAGTTGAAAAAAACAGGCATTATCCCCGGGGCCATACACATCCCCATTGATGACCTGCGGGATCGCATCCGCGACCTGGACCCTGAGAAGGAAACCATCCTCTATTGTGCCGTGGGATTGCGATCTTATGTGGGGAACCGTGTGCTTTCCATGAAGGACTTCAAAAACGTGAAGGCCCTGACAGGCGGCATCAACAGCTGGACCTATGCGAAAGAGCCCTTCCAAGGCTGAATTCAGCCGGCCGTGCCCTGAAAAAGCGCTTGAAGGCCTCCCCCCGGGCGGCCGCCTTCAGGTTGCAAGCCTGGCGCGAAAGGCCTCTAAGGCTTCCCGGAGTCTGCGCCGTAGGAATACCTCTTTGTCGCCATGCATCAGCGTGTTGTACAGGTCGAAATCAGGCTGGGCCTCCGAGAGTGTCGGGGGTTTTTCTTGGCATCGGGCCTTGATCTTCTCGAAGCCCTGAACTATCTCAAGGAGGGTATATCTTTCGCCGGCAAAGCTGGTGAGCCATCCCAAACGGCGCATCATCTCAAAGCGGACTTGGTCTGCCACAAACATATGGATATCGACGATCATCATTTGATCAGTATTCGGAAGATAATAGAACCTTGGCGCCTCCCCAAACCCGAGGATACCCATGATCAATTCATAAAAGGCGACGGCGGTTTGCTCTCCGGGCAAGGCCAGGAAATAGAGAGCCCTGTCTGAAAGATCAGCAAGTCTGGTCTGTATCCCGTATGGTTCGCCAAAGCGTTCACACCAGAGCCGGAAGCTTCTCTGCTCAACCGACTTGGCTCGATAGGCTTCAAGATCAATGACCTTGCTCATGATGATTCCAGCTGAGCAACCGGCAACCACGAGATTGGATGCCGTAAGCCGAAGGTTCTAAATTGATTTCCTTCTCAGGCGGACCGCCGGAAAAGATTGGGATTTTTACGGTCACGAAACTAACAGATGACTCGCCCCAGGTCAATGAAGACCTGCGATACTTTGGCCTTGCAAAATCTTTCGGTTATGGTAAATGATGCAGAATAATTCCAACCGTCGGCTGCGAACCAACTGATATCTTTTGCAATAGGAGAGTGCTTGTGACTCGGCTTTCACAGCCGAATCGCTTCGTCGCCATGGCTGAAGGTGTAATTCCCCACCAGCTGAACCGCGAAACCGAGTGCCTTGGCTGCCCCAAAGCACCGGGACTGCGGGGTGGGTGAGCGAATCAGAAAAAGGCGAACTTCGATCAACACATCACTCATCCTTGATGGTTTCGTAAAAAGTCGATTTTGCTCGCTCCGTGAACATTTTGGGCGCCCTTGAGGTGCTCAGCTAAAATGCTAACACGCAGTGAAGTTTTGCGATCAACTCGGGCTAACACCCTCAAACAGTTAGCATTTTTTAACGCTGAATATCTCAAGTGCTTTCTTCCCAAAATGCTCAATTTCGCTCACAAAAGACTTTTTAAGAAACCATCATCCTTAAGCAGTTGACAACGGGAACCGGGTCGGCCCGCCTTTGAGGGCCGGGCGCTTCAAGTGGGTTTCAGAAACCTGGCCATGATCAGAAAAATGGAGAGCGTAAAGGCATATGAAGAGATTTGAGCTGACCGTTGGGGGAAAGGACTATAAGATAGATATTGAGAAATTTGACGGCAAGCAGGCTGTGGTGAAGGTGGACGGCAGGCCCTATGAGATCGATGTGAAAAAGACGACGGAGGGCCATTCCCCAGGTCGTCCAGCATCGCCACCTGCTGGTGACACGCAAAGGGTATCGCCGGCAGTCCCGGAGCCCCCCTTGCCGCCCATCGCGGCGGTCCCTTCCGGGGGGCAGGTCGTTGCGCCAATGCCTGGCATGGTATTGGAGATCATGGTTGCTGTTGGGGATAGCGTGGTGGCTGGAATGCCTGTGGTGAAAATGGAGGCCATGAAGATGGAAAATGAGATTCCGGCAGCCGTGAATGGGGTCGTGAAGGAAATCCGGGTCAAGGTGGGCGACCGTGTGTCCACAGACGAGATTCTCCTGGTGATAGATGAAGCGTAACAGCTTAGCTTTTTCAAAACATGGCAGCTTAAAGCCGGTTTTTTTGTTGGAGTTACGTGATCGGACGGGTGGTCGTAACTTCTCAATAAGTTCGGGGGAATCTGCTGAGATTGGCCCGCCGACAGGCAATTAGATTTGAAAACGTCTAAAACTCGCTATAAGTGAGCCTAAAGAAAAAAGGATATTGATGACGTTAAGAACCGGTCCTTGGACTTGAAATTCATGAGCCTTGAAAAAAGGATCAGAAAGCCCCTTTTTTCTTAAGGCTCACTAATGTGCTCAGACAGTCAGACATTTCCAAATTTAACTACCTGTCGCCGTAGGTTATTGAGAAGTTACGGGTGGTTGGCCGTGGAGATATGATGTGAAATCGAACGAAGAGAAGATTCAAAGACTGATTTCAAAGAATAAAGAGGCTGAACTCGGTGGCGGCCAGGATCGGATTGATGTCCAACACAAAAAAGGCAAATGGACTGCCCGGGAGCGCATTCATCAGCTCTTGGACCAGGACAGCTTTGAAGAGATGGACAAATTCGTCCTCCACCAGTCCACGGATTTTGGTATGGACAAGAAAAGGTTTCCAGGCGACGGCGTTGTGACGGGGTACGGTCGCATCAACGGTCGGTTGGTCTATGTCTTTGCCCAGGACTTTACCATATTGGGAGGCTCTCTGAGCTTTGCAGTGAGTGAAAAGATCTGCAAGGTCATGGACCTTGCCCGAAAGAACGGTGCGCCCCTGATCGGCATGAACGATTCAGGGGGCGCCCGCATCCAGGAAGGCATATCGAGTCTGGCTGGATACGGAAACATATTCATGCGAAACGTCCTGTCGAGCGGCGTGATCCCGCAGATTTCAGCCATCATGGGTCCGTGTGCCGGCGGCGCCGTGTATTCGCCGGCCCTGACCGATTTTATTTTCATGGTTGAAAAGAGCAGCTATATGTTTATCACAGGACCCCAGGTGATCAAGACGGTGACCCACGAGGAGGTCACTGCCGAGAAGCTGGGGGGAGCCCTGACGCACAACGCCACAAGCGGGGTCGCCCATTTTTCGGGCGGAGACGACCAGCAAGTCCTTGCCATGATTCGTGAGCTTTTGAGCTTCCTGCCTCAGAATTACCGGCAGGCCCCTCCTGCTGTTGAGGCCACGGACGACCCGAACCGGATTGATATGGCGCTGCGGGAGGTCGTGCCGGATAATCCCAGGCACCCTTATGACATGCGAAAAATCATCAACTCTGTTATTGACAACCAGTATTTTTTTGAGGTCCAGGCCCGGTATGCGCCCAATATCATCGTGGGTTTTGCCAGATTAAACGGCATGACCGTGGGGGTGGTGGCAAACCAACCCTCTTTCTTTGCGGGGTGTCTGGATGTCAATGCGTCCATCAAGGGGGCCCGTTTTGTTCGATTCTGCGATTGTTTCAATATACCGCTGCTGACCTTCTGCGACGTGCCCGGATTCCTCCCTGGTACGGCTCAGGAATTTGGGGGGATCATCAAACACGGAGCCAAGCTCATCTATGCCTATTGTGAGGCCGTAGTTCCAAAGATAACGGTTATCACCCGCAAGGCCTATGGTGGGGCATACATCGTGATGTCGAGTAAACACCTGTGGGGGGACATCAATTTTGCTTATCCCTCAGCAGAGATCGCCGTGATGGGACCGGATGGGGCGGTGAATATCGTGTTTAAAAAGGAAATCAACGCAGCCGAGGACCCCGCAAAGAAAGAAGCCGAGCTGATCGAAGAATACCGCAGGACCTTTGCCAGTCCGTACCGCGCTGCGGAAAGGGGCTTTATCGATGAAATTATCCTCCCGGAGCAAACACGTCCAAAATTGATCAAGGCCCTCGAATCCCTGAAAAACAAACAAGACCGGATGCCTGCCAGAAAGCACGACAATTTGCCTTTATAACTTGAAAATATAGAAGCTGAAAGCTCAAAGGTGACAGACTCGTAAAAACTTGATTTTACTCACTCCATGAGCATTTTGGGGGCACTTAAGATGTTCAGCTAAAATGCTAACACGCAGTGAAGCTTTGCGCTAAACTCGGGCTAATGCCCTCAAACAGTTAGCATTTTTTAACGCTAAACATCTTAAGTGCCTTTCTCCCAAAATGCTCAATGTCCTTCGCAAAACACTTTTTACGAGTCTGTCAAAGCTGAAAGCAAAAGAAAAAACTGCGCTTTGAGCTTGCGCCTCTCGATCAGGAGCGTTTCCATGTATGATGCCAAGAAGCTGAAGGAGATTGAGCAGGCGGCGGCCGCATGGGCTGAAAAGACGGCCGACTTGCTTGAGAAACGTCCCGAGCGCGACAAGACCTTTAAAAGCCTCTCTGAAATTCCCGTTGAACGTGTCTATACACCCCTTGCCGAATCCACGTTAGACTACCTAAAGGATCTTGGGTTTCCGGGAACTCATCCTTATACCAGGGGGGTTCAACCCACCATGTACCGCGGGCGATTCTGGACCATGCGCCAGTATGCCGGATTTGCCAGTGCGGAAGAATCCAACAAACGCTACAAATACCTTCTGGAACAGGGGCAGACGGGACTCAGCGTGGCCTTTGATCTGCCAACGCAGATTGGATATGATTCGGATCACCCCTTGGCCCAGGGTGAAGTGGGTAAAGTGGGCGTGGCCATTGATTCCTTGATGGACATGGAGGCCCTGTTCGACGGTATTCCTCTGGAGCGGGTCAGCACTTCCATGACCATTAATGCACCGGCCGCCGTTTTGCTTGCCATGTATGTTGAGACGGCGGCCAAGCAAGGGGTGTCACCAGAGACATTGAAGGGCACCATCCAGAATGACATCTTGAAAGAGTACGCTGCTCGAGGCACCTACATCTTTCCGCCGGCACCTTCCATGCGGATTATCACGGATATCTTTGCCTTCTGCTCCCGGCATATTCCCAGATGGAACATGATTAGCATCAGCGGATACCATATCAGGGAGGCGGGATCGACGGCAGTGCAAGAGGTGGCCTTTACCCTGGCCAATGGGATTGCCTATGTGGAGGCCGCCCTCCGGGCGGGCCTGAAGGTGGACGACTTTGCACCACGCCTTTCTTTCTTCTTTAATGCGCACATGGATTTTTTTGAAGAGATTGCCAAGTTCAGGGCGGCCCGGCGATTGTGGGCACGGATCATGAAAAAACGATTCGGAGCCAAGTCCCCCAAGTCCTTGATGCTCCGTTTTCATACCCAGACGGCCGGGTGTACGCTCACGGCCCAGCAGCCGCAGAATAATGTGATGAGGGTTACCCTCCAGGCCCTTTCCGCCGTGTTGGGAGGCACCCAATCCCTGCACACGAACTCCATGGACGAGGCTTTTTCGCTGCCTTCTGAAGACGCGGTGAAAACAGCGCTCAGAACGCAGCAGATCATCGCCTTTGAGTCCGGGGTGCCCAATACCGTGGATCCCTTGGGGGGATCGTTTTATGTGGAACGCCTGACTGATGACATTGAGGAGCGGGCCCAGGCGTACCTTGACCAGATCGACGAAAATGGCGGGGCCGTAGCAGCCATTGAACAAGGGTTCATCCAGAAGGAGATCCAGGAAAGCGCCTACGCCTATCAGCGGGCTGTCGAGTCGGGCCGGCGGGTGGTCGTGGGCCTTAACAAGTTTCGGCAGGAAGAGGCGCCCCTGAGAAATTTTCTCCGCGTCGACCCTGCTCTCCGGGAGTCTCAGGAGGCGAAGCTGAAGCAACTGAAAGGCCGGCGGGACAACACGGCGGTCATGGTGGCCCTTGAGAGGCTCAAGGGCTGTGCGCAAGGGGCGGACAATCTGATGCCGCCCATCATGGAGGCCGTGACGTGTTATGCGACCCTGGGAGAGATCTGTGATACCCTCAGGGCGGTGTTTGGAGAGTACGCGGCCGTATCCACACTGTAAAGGAATGGCTATCAACGAATGACCAAGAAGAAGATACGCGTGTTGGCAGCAAAACCGGGCCTCGACGGTCATGATCGAGGCATTAAAGTGATCTGCTACGCCCTGCGTGATGCCGGCATGGAAGTCATATATACGGGCCTGCGCCAGACGCCGGAACAGATTGTGCAGGCAGCCATTCAAGAGGATGTGGATGTCATCGCCATGAGCGTGCTGTCAGGTGCCCATGACTACCTTTTTCCCAGGGTGATGGAACTCTTGAGGGAGGCCGGGGCTCGCGATGTTCTGGTTATCGGTGGTGGCATCATTCCGGAAGAAGATATCCCTCAATTAAAGGACGCCGGCATCAAGGCGATATTCGGGCCCGGCACTCCCACCAGCGAGACTGTTCGTTTCATCCGGGAAAACGTCCACCGATAGCGCGTCTGTTGTCTTCTCCCACCTTGTCATAGCGCACAGCATGGTTGACGGCTTCGTAAAAAGTCGATTTTACTCACTCCCAATGTCATTCGCAAAACACTTTTTGCGAGTCCATCATGGTTGACCGACTGGAAGGAAAGTGTGGCCCAATGATGAAGCTTCTTGAGCCTTGCCATTTGCCCATGGCGCTGCGCATGAGTGTGTTGTTTGCCCTGTTGGGCTGTGCGGGGCCGGGAAGGGCGCCGACCCCTCCTCCCGGTTATCCTCCTCCATACCAGATCAACGGGAAATGGTATCAGCCCACGAAGACTGCCAGGGATTTCCGCGAGCGTGGGATCGCCTCCTGGTACGGAAAGGCGTTTCACGGGCAAAAAACATCCAGCGGGCAGGCCTATGATATGCATGCCATGACCGGGGCCCACAAGACCTTGCCCTTGGGAACGTACGTGAGCGTTCGTAACCTGAGGAATGGAAAAAAGGTGGTTGTCAGGATAAACGACAGAGGGCCTTTTGTCCGTGGCAGGATCATCGACCTGTCATATGGCGCTGCCAAAGAAATAGGGTTGGTCGGCCCGGGGACTGCGCCCGTGGAGATAGTCGCATTGGGCGTGCCGACAGAGACCAGGGTCCAGGGCGGGATTCAGCGCACGTTAGTACCTGGTCATTACGATATCGGGGATTTCACTGTCCAGGTGGGCGCCTTCAGGGATAAGGAGAACGCCTTCAGGCTCAAGGACAAGTTGGCGCGTACCTACAAGGATGTTCACATTATGGTGCAGGAAGGCAGTGACGGCACCCTTTACAAGGTTCGCGTAGCAAGGTGTACGACCCTGGAGCAGGCCAGGCGGTATGAAAAGATGCTGGAAGGAGACGGGTACCCGGACGCTATGGTCGTGGCTCGTTAAGAAGAGTTGATCTTTTTTCTCAAGATGCCGGAGGTCTTAAAGACGACGACCCTGCGGGCGCGTAGCTGCAAGTCTTCCCGTGTCTGCGGGTTGCGGCCGCGCCTGGCTCTCTTTTCCTTGACTACAAACTTACCAAAACCGCTTATGAGAAGGTCTTCACCACTGGCCAGGGTGCGCTTCATGATTTCCAGGAGTTGCTCGACGACTTCCCTGGCGTGGTTTTTCTTCAAACCGAGCTTCAGGTAGACTTCGTTGATGATGTTATCTTTGGTCAGGGCCATCAGATCCTCTCCTTTCACGCCGCATTTCATTCAATTCCGCGTGAGATGAATGCTTGGATCGTAAATGTGCAACAAATTCAGAAGGGTGTCAAGCATTTATTCGTAAGGGGACGAAAAAATTGAAAGTTGTTTTTCTGGACAGAGACGGCGTCATCAATAGAAATCGCCCCGATTATGTTAAGCGTTGGTCTGAATTCGAATTCCTGCCGGGCAGTCTTGAAGCCTTACAGCTTCTGGGCATTCATAGGTATCATGTGATCGTGATTACGAATCAATCCGTGATCAATCGAAACATGACCACAAAGCAGGTACTCAAAGAACTCCATAAGAAGATGACAAAGGCTGTGCTCTCCCACGGCGGCGCCATAGAGGCCGTCTATTACTGTCCTCATGTTCCCGAAGATGGCTGCAGTTGCCGAAAGCCGGAACCCGGGCTGATTTATCAGGCACAAGCCGACTATGGACTGCGGCTGCCCGAGACCTGCATGGTCGGCGACAGCCTAAAGGATATTGAGTGCGCCAGGCGGGCCGGTTGTGGGAAGGCCATCCTGGTGCGCACGGGCCACGGCGAGGAGGCCGAGGGTCTGTGCCGGGCACGCGGCATAGCCCCGGATCATGTGGCCGATGACCTTATGGCCGCGGTCCAGTGGCTTCTTGGCGAAAGCCCGGGGCCCCAAAATTGACAGACTCGTAAAAAGTATTTTGCGAACGATATTGAGCATTTTGGGAGAAAGGCACTTAAGATGTTTGGCGTTAAAAAATGCTAACTGTTTGAGGGCCCTAGCCCGAGTTTAGCGCAAAGCTTCACTGCGTGTTAGCATTTTAGCTGAACATCTTAAGGGCCCCCAAAATGTTCACGGAGTGAGTAAAATCGACTTTTTACGAAACCATCAAAATTGAGAGTTAAAGGCTTTCCCCTCCCAGCGGGTGTGCCAAACGGCTGATCAGCGCCGCTATATAACCGGCCCCGAACCCATTGTCTATGTTCACCACGCTTACGTTGGAGGCACAGCTGTTGAGCATGGCCAGCAGGGCCGTGACCCCACCGAAGCTCGCCCCGTAACCGACGCTGGTGGGAACAGCAATGACCGGTTTATCCACCAGGCCGCCGACGACACTCGGAAGGGCGCCTTCCATGCCAGCCACCACGACAAAGACGGACGCCTCGTCCCAAATCTCGTCATGATCGAAGAGACGATGAATGCCGGACACCCCGACATCATAAAGGCTTTTCACCCGGTGGCCCATGGTCGTTGCCGTGACTGCGGCCTCCTCGGCTACCCCCATATCCGAGGTTCCTGCCGCAATCACCAAGATCAGTCCCTCGCCGGCGGGCCTTGTGGGCCGGGACGTATGGACCAGGACCCGGGCCTTACGATGATAGGTGGCATCAGGGTATCGGGCCGTGATGACCCCGGCCTTTTCCCGGGATAGGCGCGTGATCATGACCGTGTCTTGCTGCTCCACCATGGCCTTCATGATGCCCAGGATATGCTCCGGTGATTTACCTTGTCCGAAAATCACTTCCGGAAAGCCCTTTCTTAAAGGGCGGTGGTGGTCCACGCGAGCGTAAGTGAGGTCTTCAAAGGGGAGGCGCTTTAACCTCGTAACGGCCTCATCCACACTCACGCCACCGGCAGAGACGGATTCCAACAGTTGTCTTAAGGTTTGGGTATCCATGACGATCCTGGATTTTCTAACATTGGGTCCTGGTCAAGTCAATCATAATAAAGCTCCTGGACAATGGGTCCCTGGCAACCCACGAAAGGCTGCACTCGATCCAACAATACCAATCCAAATGTTATTCCACTCTCTCCATTGAGTGTTCCCACCTCAACCGCCCAGAACGCCTTTCAACATTTTGCTATGACAGGTTGGTTTCTTTCCGGCTTCAGAAAGCATTTTATCGCCGGGGCAAGGCTTGGTCCAGATTGTTGCCGATTGTGTTGGATTCGGCTCATATTGTTCCCTTTATTGTGACTTAGCAGGCCCGGATATCTGTTATCAACAAGCCAAATCATATGTAATGTCAAACTATTGCGGTGTGATTGCAGCGTTGTGGTCTACTTGGTATGGCTATTGCTGAATAATTACAAGAAAAACCGGCTCTTTTCACCCTATGATCGACAACTCTGGACCC
>CAZCXI010000079.1:0-13835 GCA_964502635.1 uncultured Desulfobacterales bacterium | reverse complement strand
CTTGCCAAGTTCGTTAGTTTAGAAATCAGTGGGTTAGCTGACAGGTTTCTATTGGAGATCGTAAGGAATGTCAACAGCGGCCAGAAGAATGGCACTTTTCAAAGATACCTTTTGCAAACCGAAAAAATACGCAATCTCAAATAGTTATTTGTTACGTATACATAGCAGAACTGTTTATTGCTGGATACGTCAATTTCTCCAAGACACAAGCCAGGTATCGTATTTTGGGAATCCAACCTACCGATGAGGATCTACCAAAGAGAGTCTCATTTTGGCACAGTGGGCCAAGCGATGTGATATCTGTATGGCACGGCCTTGAGGCACATTGTCAATTCTGAACGGATAATCAAACAAGCGGGACCCAAATACAATTTCAAAACGAGGATCAGCTCTGCACGCGAATCTTCATAGAAAATCGTACCCATGATGCTAAATTCTTACAGTGATCTCTCTTCGTTAGACGTACCAATCAGCGAAAGACTCTTCCGCCTAATCGAACCGGGATTTCCAAGTTGGGTTTTACGACCGCAGCGGGACTCGGGAGTTGCCTTGCTGACTCCCTTGCCGCGCTTACCGTCGCAGCTTCAGCTTGCTGATACCTAAGCGGGTTTAACCTAAGCCTCAATTTCATCCCAACGCTAGACAACAAACTTAAAATTGTCACCTGTCTCGCCGGTCATCGCAAAAGTGCCGACGCCATCTTGTCACTCCTGCATGTGAAGCCTATCTGCTCTTGCTGAGACATGGGGTCCGCGATGCTTGATCTTCTCGAATGCTGCATCAAAATCTTTTCGGCCAACCCGTCCGCAACCAACAACGCATCCGCTTATCAATTCCTCCGGAAAGAAGGACGATTTGCCCACCTCCCAACGTTAGAAAGGAGTTGTTCGGGGTTTTCAAAGACGTCGGAGAAGAGCCGGTGATAGTGACACTCTTCTGGCGCTCTGAGCATAATACCGGGGAACCGCCGCCGGTATGCCAAGGCCTCTGTTTCGTCCAACTCTTTCGCCATGACTCCGGTGAGAAGGTCCACCGTACCACTCCCCTCGTCAAACTGTTCTTTGTCACGCCAGACAACCTCATCAGGAAGGAGACCTTCAAAGGTTTTCCTGAGTATCCATTTTTCGATTGGAGGTGAACCAGCCAGTTTCAGTTTGGTCGGAATCAAGAGGGCGACTTGGATCATTCGTAGATCGAGGAAAGGAACTCTTCCTTCGACAGAATGCGCCATCGTCATCCGGTCGACCCTTTGCAGATTAATATTGTGCAACGAGCCAACCGACCGGTGAAGTTCACTATGGAGAGCCTGACTGTCAGTAATATCTTTATAGTAAGTGTAACCGGCAAAAAGCTCGTCCGCTCCCTCACCGGTAAGTATTACCTTCACATAGTCTGATGCCAAGCGGGATGTGAAATAGCAGGGAATAGCACTTCGTACCAAATCCTGGTCAAATGACTCCAAGAAATAGATGATGCGTGAAAGGTTCTTAACGACTTCCTTGGCAGTGATTATGTGCTCGTGGTGGATCGTGTCCAGATGGCGAGCTACCAAACGAGCCGCCTCCAGATCGCGGCTGCCCTCAATGCCAACCGAAAAGGTGTGCAATTCATCCATGTGTTTTCTGGCCAATGCCGCAATGATACTGCTGTCAAGACCACCGGAAAGAAAGCAACCCAAAGGGACGTCGCTCATCAAACGTTTGCCGACCGCCTGTTCCAAAGTCTTTTTCAGTCTTCGGACGTGATCGTCAATGGGGGCTTCCCGAGGAAGGTTTTCTGGTAAGCGGTAAAACGTTCGAAAACCCGTCTCGGAATGAAAGACGGTTCCTGGCGGAAACTCTCGAATATCTTGGCAAAAAGAGAGAGCTTTCAGCTCTGAGGCAAAAAGAAAGGCGTCGTCCTCTTGCGCATAATAGAGGGGCTTGATACCGATAGGATCTCGGGCTGCAAACAGCTCTCCACCGTCTGCGATGGCAAAGGCATACATGCCATCGAGTTGCTCCACCACGGCAGAACTGCTGTCTTCGTAAAGATGCACGATGGCTTCGCTATCGCTGTTTGTCCTGAAAAAGTGCCGTTGAGAAAGTTCGGGAAGAAGCTGCGGAAAATTGTAGATCTCACCATTAGCAATAACGGCCTTTGACCCATCCTCGGAAAATATAGGCTGATCTCCTCCTGCGGGATCCATGATGCTGAGCCTACGGTGCCCAAGGATGCCCGATTCTTCGGATATGTACATCCCCTCTTCGTCCGGCCCGCGATGGATCAGAGAGTCTATCATATGTTTGAGTTCTTTTTCCTTGACCTTTCCCCAAATGCCGGCAATACCGCACATCAGAATCATCTCCGTCTGCTATTCATTATTTCCGAATCTCAAATATTCCCACAAGACCGTGGCCCATCCCTTTTCCGGGCTGTAGGTCCATCTCCAGCTTTCGCAAGGTATACCCAAGTTGTGGTTCAATAACATTGGCCCTCACATCTCCCCATTTCAGCCACCCTACACCTTCGATGACACGTTGCATGGATTTCATGGCTTCCTTCAAGGGTTCCGGATAGAATGGCAATGTGTCATTTGTTGGCTGTGATGTTCCCGTTTCAGAATTGTATTCACTAAGCAGTGAGATTGTATGGGTGACCAACATGTTACAAGACATGAACAACATTTCAAAAAAATTGTTGAGATGATCAAACCCTTCCCTGGGCACAAAGTCCACTAAGAGGCTTTCCAAATCTGTGCGGAGGTAACCTTCAAAAAGCGAGTTCACAGCGGCTCGGAGCTTTGGACAATTCTTATTGTAATCCCGTGTATCCATGTGCCTTCCAATCAGGACCGAGCGGTCGTGAAAGCTGAGAGGTTGAATGCTCCCCTCAGAGGCCTTTTCTGCTTCCTCTATGACGGCCATGATTTCATCTTGCGTGACTAGGCGTAGAGGGAAAACTACCACGTCAGCATCATCACGTTCTTCTTCAGAGTGTATATAGGAGATCCGGTAGTCCATGAAGTACTCTTTGTTGGGAGGCTCGTGCCACAAGTCCTGCCATTCATAAGAGTACCGGCCCAACCAATCTCCTACAAAGAGAGCACCGCTTGGGGCATGATTACAGATGTCTGCAATGAGCTTTGCGGTTTGTTGGCTGTTGAAATGAGAAAGAGTGCCATAGGAGGTGAAGTAGACATCAAAAGGGGCTTGATTTTTGATTGTGCCGGGAAGCCCATTGGATAGATCTTCTTGGATAAATCGTACTTTCGGAAAATGACCGTAACAGGCCTCTGCCTGTTTGATCAAGTCTTCGTTAATGTCCAACCCAACGTATTCCTGCACCATGTCAGGCGTGAGAGAAGCCGTGATGTATTCGTATATGCCTGGGTCTTTAGTTGTAACATTCGTAAGCAGGTCGTAGCCGTCACCACTGCCGCAGCCCAGATCCAGGATTCTAATGCGCTCGAGATGACGCCGCTTTCGCTCTACGAGTTCATTCAAGCCAGGCCGCAAGAAGATGCCGGTAACCTGATCTTCCCAGAGTCTCCTGACATTGTCGTATTTACCCAAGAGTCCCGATGACTTGTCGTATTTGCCCGTACTGGCTGCTTGAGAGTACGCTTTCTTCTCTGTCATAATCCCATTCTTCCTCGTGAAAAGGTTTCAACAACCTAGACCTGTTTAGAACTCACCCCCAAATTTTTCAAACAGCCATCGTTTTTAACATGTCAATGGCCTGGAATGCGTCTGCGCAGTGGGCATTAGCACCGATCTGACTAGCAAATTCGGGGGACGTGGGCGCCCCACCGATGAATACCTTGACTTTATCTCTCATACCTTCGTCCTTGAGCTTTTCGATAACGTCTCCCATCACGCGCATCGTGGTAGTAAGCAAGGCTGACAGCCCCAAAAACTCTGCTTGGTGCTCCTTTACCGCTTCGATAATCCGCTCTGAGGGGACATCGGCCCCCAAATCAATGATTTCATAGCCCGCACCCTTGAGCATGATAGCCACGATATTCTTACCAATATCGTGAAGGTCACCTGCCACTGTCGCAATAACAAACTTGCCCTTGCTCTCCACTCCTGCCTTGAGCAGATGAGGGGTCAAGATATCCATTGCTACCCCCACGCACTCGGCCGAGGCCAGCATGTCCGGGATAAGGTATTCCCCCTTTTCAAACTTTTCCCCTACCTCATCCATGGCCTTGGTCAAACCTTCTAAGACAATCGATTTCGGGTTCAGGCCATTTTCAAGGGCCTTTTGTACTAACTCCGTGACCCCTGGTTGTCCCTCCAAGCCCTCATCAACCCCCTCATCTTCAGCATCTACTCTGCCTTGAATAACATTAAACGCAATTTTGTCCGGGAGTTCCTGTTTTTCCATTCTCCGTTTCTCCTGCTTGGAATTACTGACATCATTTAAAGAAAAAGCCTTCATTCCCATGGTTTGTGAACGTTCTGGCTCTTCGACGTTGTGTATGCACGTTCAACTTCCCAGCTTTGCAAACTGCCTGAGCCCCGGCAGAAGCCCAGGTATCTCATCAAAGATCCGGTCGACCGTTTTTTGGTCCAGGCGTGGTGCCGGTTCAGCCTCCAATTGGTTCATATAGGCCATGGCATTCTCCAGGACTTTGTCTTCCAGACCCTTGGCCTCAAAGCGATAGGGATCTGAGATGTCACCGGAATGCATTGCTTTGCGGGCATGCCGTGCATACAGACGATAAGGGGATGCCATGACCTTTTTTACCATCTTGAGGGCATCATCTACTGTGAAACCATCCACTTTGGGCTCACGAAGACAGTGTTTGATTTTGCCAATTTGCTCATTGTCGAGCACCGCCTGCAACGGGCAGAAGCTATTGGTCCGGTCAAGAAGTCCGAACGCGTAGTGAATGTATTGAGCACCGCTCAGGGCAACATACAGATGGGTAAACAGCTTTTCATAAATGGCTTGCATACCCGGAATCTTGGCATCTCCTACCCCTGCGGAAGAGTAGCAGGGCACGTCATAAAAGCGCGCCATTTGAACACAGTCAATGTTGTATTGATTGAATTCAGGACAGCCATACAGATCGTGTAGGTCGTCAAGCCGCGCCCGTACAGGCACGCTTCCATACAGCACGGGGCTGCCCGGTTTAATCAATTGGGTTAGGGTAATGCCGACTAGAATCTCTGCGTTGATCTGGGCCACCATGCCGGCTTCCTGGATAGGAGCAGAAGACCCCCCTTGGGGCGAAGACGAAATGACCACAGGCAGACCGGCATCCACAATGCCGAAGACCTTCTCTACCGTTTCATCAACCATCTGAAGCGGGCTCTTAAACACACATGCAATGAAGGAAATAATTGGGTTTGCTCTCAGCGCTTCTGGACCACCAGCAATGATCTCAGCCATCCTGACAACATCACCGAGTCTGTTAAGACTTGTGAGCCCCGCTTGTACATGCTTGGTAGTGTTGTTCAGGCTTGCAAAGAATTTGTTCACATCGTGATTGTCTGACGTCACATCCGGGTCCTGGATATTTAATGGCCGTATGAAGAAATCAAGATGTTCCAGTCGTTCACACAGTTTGGCAGCTCGACAAAGCAGCGTTGAATTCCCCCTGACCTCCTCAAAACTAGGAATCTGACGTTTCAATTGAGGCTCTTCAATGCTCATAAATTCCCTCATTTGGGTCTCGATCCACACATTGGCCTCCGAGCCGGAACCGAAATACACCCGGGGGACTTGGGTATCGAGAACCAGCCGGTTTTGCGGATTTCTTGCCCCCATGACAATCCGGGAAGGTGCTTGGGCCACAGCTTCGGTAATGAGACCTGAAGGAAAATTGATGCGCCAAAACGTACCATATTTTTCAGACTCCTCCGAAACAGAAGCTCCGTGAACCTTAAAGAGGTTGGCCGCCCGTTCGTTGTAACACCAGACTCCGGGATCAGCCAATATCTGCAAAGAAGCACTATTCAGCTGTTGGATCTGCTCTTGGTTCAAGCGTTCATACGGCTTGACCAGCACTCCTTCACGAAATGATTCGTTCACTTGATTCTCCATTCATCGTTTTTGGCATTATGAATCATACAAGCGATCACGATTCAGACGAACTGCTTCCTATTTTCGGAAAATCCTCATATACCGTCTGCAAAAGCGATCCTTCCCTATCAAAGCTTCTCCTGTCCTGACCGCGAGCATCAGGTCGTCATCCAAGGGATCCATGATAGCGGCATCCAAGCCGGCATATATGGCCATGTGCAAGAAGGCTCTGTTGAGCCTGGGACGCTTAGGAAGCCCATATGATACATTGGAAAGCCCCATCACAGTGTTGGCTCCAGGGAATCGCTTCTTGATCTCAGAAAGGGTATTAAGGGTCACAACCCCTTGTTTCACATCAGAACTCACCGGCAGTACCAATGGGTCAAAATACAAGCTTTCCACGGGCACCTTATGGCTTAGGCAGGCCCCGGCTATCTCCTCGCAGGCTTTGAGGCGTTTCTCAACTGTCTCGGGAATGCCAGTTTGGTCCATGGCAAGGCCCACAAGAAGACTTTCATAGTGATGGGCCAATGGCACAACCTTTGCCAGAAGCTCCTTGTCAGCTTTGACAGAGTTGATAAGGGTTGCCCTTCCACGGCGCGCTTCCAACCCTGCCTCGAGGACCGCAGGGTCTGCACTGTCGATACAAAGAGGGGTGTCTATATGCTCCTGAATGTTTTCAACGGCCCATTTGATGGTCCGTAACTCGTCGTCACGGGAGCCCGTGTCAGTTGCCACATTTACATCAATGAATCCAGCCCCTGCCGCAGATTGTGCTCTTGCCAGTTCCAATAGCGCAGCCACGTCTCGTTTCTTTATCATCGCCCTGACGCTCGGCAGGCTAGCATTGATTTTCTCTCCAATAATAATCATAGATCGTCCCTTGGATTCTTAATCCATGACAAAGGACCGCAAGCCTGGAATTTCTCTTTTTATCTGTTTTCGAATATCTGATGGGATGGCCGGCTCTGCCGGCTTGTTTAGAATCTCAACGACTTTATCGGTCGCCCTAACTGAAGCATCCTTTTCACCCGCAGCCTTCCACTTACCCCGTTCCTGCCGATCGCTCAACTCAGGAAAGAATTGCTCTGAACGCATGTGACGCCGTGTGTGGCGTGCGGAAACAAAATGGCCTCCAGGTCCTACTTTCTTGATCAGATCATAGGCGAGGGTTTCGTCATCTACTCGAATACCTTCCACCGCACGCATGACCATGCCAATGATTTCGTTGTCAATCACCAGCTTGTCGTATGAAGCTGTCATGCAGAATTCCAGAAAACCAGCTGCATCATGAATCAAGTTACCCCCGGCAAGAGCAACCAACAAGTTGGTTATCGCTGATTCATAACCTGCTTGCGTATCATTAAGCTTGGAATCCGACATTCCCGCTGTCGCGTAGTAAGGAAGGAGGTAAAAGCGAGCCATTTGGGCTGCAGCGGCATTCATCAACCCCATTTCTACGGCCCCAGAAAGATATTTCATGTCGCGCAAGTCGGTGATGGAAGATATGCAACCATACAATATAGGAGCACCGGGATTAGTGAGTTGGGCCAACATGACGCCGGACAGCGTGTCCACATTTTGAACCACAAGATTTCCGGCCAAGGTGATTGGGGCTGTTGCACCACAAAGAGGTTCTGTGGGCACCACCACCGGGATGCTGTTGTGCGCTGCTTCCATAGTAAGTTGGGCATAGTGCTTATCCAGTTTGAAAGGACTAATAGGGCAAGTCACCATGGATATGAATGGCCGTTGTCTAAGTCTGTCGGGAGATCCTGCGATAGTCTCAGCCATCTTAATGACGTTTCTAACGCCTTCAAGGGTATACACTCCACCCATCACGTGCTTTCGAGTTGCATTCAAAGCTGCCCCAAAGCGGTTTACATCCACGTCTTCCACAGAAAGATCGTTCGGATACACATTGAGCATGTAGAAATGGATATTGTCCAGGGCCGCCACAACGTGGGCCATATTCGTAACGTCTTGAAGTGTTGCTCTCCGGCAATCTTGAGATCCTGGGTCTTGTACATTAAGAGCTGTGCCGCCGGTTCCCATATAGACACCGTTTCCACCTATCTCACAATCCAACTCACCGTCTTCTTCTCGGCCGCAGAGGAGAACCATAGGTGGTGCTTTGTGGATCAGTTCCTCAACAAGCCACTGAGGGACTTTGACGATTCTACTTGCATCATTTACTTGTGCACCGGCAGTCCGAAACAAATCCCTGGCCGGAGTAAAATTGATCTGCACCCCAACTTCGGCGAACACCTTAAGACTTGTTTCGTGTATCCTTTTGATATCTTGATCACTTAAGGGCTTGTACTGCCCTCCAGCCAAGCCTTTTCGAATTGGCATAATATCTCCCAACGTTATTTTACGCTTCAGTCTTCTCTCTGGGCGTTTCGGTATGCGTCCCTACTGTCTCCTTGCAATACACCCCCTCTTTTTACATGCATCACAAGGATTGTGCGGCCCAGTGGGAGGCACTAGATTTGAAGGCGTGAGGCCAAATATTCCAGATATGGACTTGCGGGGCTGCATCAGGCAGGAATCGTTCAGGTGAACACCAAGTTTTTGAGAATCAAAGATGCTGAAAAGCTTTTTCTGATCTGTGATGGGCCAGTCACAATATCCTGGACTAAAGCGGAAGGTAACCCCTCGGTCTTTAGACCTAAGCTGGTTTCCCATGCTTGAATGAAACTTTTCCACAATATCTTCCACAGCCACAGACCCCATAGAATCAAGGATATAGGCTGCAGAAAGCCTTTTTTCATCCAAGAGTTTTTTGATTTCTGCTTCAACGCCAGGGCCAATGGTAGCAATGAAGCAAATTATAGCCGTGCAGTCCTTCATAGCTCTGGAAAGTTTGCGGCTCTTGACAACCGGGCCTTCTCCAAGATGAATAGAGCCGTCATGCACCGCGTCAATACGCATCTTCCGATAATACAGTTGAGGCTTCAACCGTCTCCTAACAATCTTCATCATTTGCTCGATCTTGAGAGAAACATGGGTGGAGAGAGTGGCAGTGTTCCTACGGCCAAAAAACCTCGCCAGTTCATGGAGATCTATGTCCGGATTAATTTCCAATTTGGTCATGTTGTGTTCTCGAAAACCTGGCACATGGTTCGACAATGGGGTACAAAGTATTTACGATAACAATGATTTGAACTGACATTATTATAACAAAAGCTATATTAAAACAAGTCTTTTCAAATAGCTTTTATTTCAACCGAGAAGGTTTGCATAAGCTCTCAAAGATATTGGAAATCTCTGAGATAAAATGGTGAGAAAAAGACTCTTGCGGAGAACGCACCTATTCGACTTCCAAGTCCTGAACATCCAACATGCGCGTGATCATTTTGAGGCTTTTGACGATGCGCTTGATCTCAGTCTCACGGAGCAATGTAAGACCATCAAGGATTTTCTGCTGGATCGGAGGAGGAGCGTTATCAGCCAATGTCTTCCCGGCTGCTGTCAGCTGAATAGTAACCACACGGCGATCGGGAGAGTTTCGCAGTCGCTGTACAAGGCCCTTTTGTTCCAGGCGATCAATGATTCCGGTGACCGTGCTAGATTTCACCATGATAATCTTGGCAATTTGAGACGCGGATAAAGGGCCTTCCTCATGAAGCGCAAGAACGCAGTTGAGCTGGGCAGCGGTCACAGAATAATGCTTGTTAAGCTCTTTGGTATAAAGCTCTCTCGCCTGAATCAGCCGACGGATCTGGTACACGATCTCTTTGACAAGGTCGGGCGGGGCCTCAATGGAATCTAGGCGGGCGGATTTTTTGACAGCATCTTGCATGTCAATTTCTGATTTAGAAAGGTTTCAATTGAAATATTTCTTGTTAATAGATAAATACCATGTACAGAAGCGTGAGGGCAAGGGCTTTTTTCATGGAAATCTTGGCGAATCTTGGAGCATAGTTCATGGTAGAGGCGTACCAATTCATTTGTCGTCACCCTCACATGCTGGTCGGGTGGGTCGTTGACCACCTGATCATAAGCCTTATTGCCATGGCAATAGCGACTATCCTGGGATGCCTGACGGGGGTTTTCGTCATAGGCAAGGGAAGAGAAAGGCTGGCAGAGATAGTCCTATATACGGCTGAGATATTGATGACCATACCCAGCTTGGCACTGTTCGGGCTTTTCATGCTCCTCCTAGCCAATTTGCAGCTAACTGCCATTGGTTTCTTACCCGCCCTCATTACTCTTATTGTATACGGTCAGTTGCCTATCCTGCGCAATACATATATAGCCCTCCGTCAGGTGGATCCGGCCCTGGTGGAAGCTGGCAAAGGGATGGGCATGAGCGAAAGGGAGTTGCTTTTCAGGGTCAAGCTCCCGATCGCCATTCCCGTCATTATGGCAGGATTGAGGAATGCCATGGTTCTTATTGTCGGCATCGGAACCATCGCAGCTTTGATCGGAGCCGGAGGACTTGGTGTTCCCATTTTCAGGGGCTTGAGAAACGCTCGTATGGATCTCATCATTGTTGGGGGAGTATCTGTGTCTATGCTGGCCTTGTTAATCGACGGTGTCATGGCCTTGCTGGAGCGATGGATCACCCCTCGGGGCCTTAGAGGATAGAACCAAAAATGATCAGGCTGGAGAAAGTCACAAAGATCTATCCTGATGGAACAGAAGCGGTAAGAAACGTAAGCTTCGAGGTCAAGAAAGGCGAGCTCTGCGTGCTCTTGGGGCCTTCGGGCTGTGGTAAGACTACGACCATGAAGTTGATCAATCGGCTGATTCCTGTAACCAGTGGCCGAGTATTCATCGATGGCATGGACAATGCCGGGATGGATGAGAACGAACTCCGGAGAAACATTGGTTATGCCATTCAGGATGTGGGACTTTTTCCCCACATGACCATAGGGGAGAACATAGGCACCGTTCCAGCCCTAAAGGGCTGGAGCAAGACCGAGCGGAGAAAGCGGGCAAAGGAACTTCTGGAACTTTTGAGAATGAATCCCGATGATTTCATAGACAAATACCCCCGTGAGCTCTCGGGCGGCCAACAGCAGCGCGTGGGTGTTGCCCGAGCCTTGGGCGGGGATCCTTCTATTTTACTGATGGATGAGCCTTTTGGGGCCATCGATCCGATAACTCGAGTGGAGTTGCAAGATGAGTTCTTAAAGATACAGCAGGAGATCCAGAAGACCATTATATTTGTGACCCATGACATCTACGAGGCGATCAAGATGGCCGACAAGATCGCCCTCATGAAATCAGGGCAGTTAATACAGTACGGCTCTCCCGCAGAGTTGCTGCACAAGCCCAAAGATGCCTTTGTGGCAGATTTTGTTGGTGCTGATCGAGCACTAAAGGGATTGCAGTTAATCCGCGCCAAGGAGGTCATGTGGGATGCTCCACCCACGGCAAAAATAAAAGAAACGTCGAAGGCAGTTCGCGAACGGATGAAAGGTCAGGGAACCGACTGGCTAGCGATTGTTGACGACGAAGGAACGTTTTTGGGATGGGTCGTCGAGTCAGATCTAAAAAAAGGGCTCAAGCTGAAGGATATCGTACAAGCCTCGCAGATCACTACTACTGGAAATGCTGTCTTGAGTGAAGCCCTTTCGCTCATGTTAACTACTAATCTGGATGTTTTGATACTGGCGGTTGTTGACAAATACAGGAGACTAGAAGGCGTGCTGACCTTCGAGGCTATTAAAGAAGCTCTGACAAGAGCTGTTGATGAGGAAAGCCCCCGTGAGAGATAAAGTGATTCTAGCCGGCCTCCTGACCTTTCTTTTGGGCGCGACGATTTGGGTCACGAGCCTACGCAAGGTAGGAATATATAGCACTTTCAGTTACGGAGATCTCCTTTACAGTGCATGGGCTCACCTGAAAATGGTGTCTATTGCGGTTTTCTTGGCCTCTATCGTTGGAGTGCCTTTGGGAATCCTGGTCACGCGGCCTGGCCTTGAGACACTTACACTACCTGTCATCGGGGGTACAAGCGTGGGGCAAACTGTGCCAAGCTTAGCTGTTATTGCCATTATGGCTCCACTGTTGGGTTTCGGCCTTCAATCGGCCATTGTAGCGCTTGTCTTATACGGACTCCTTCCGATTGTACGTAATTCATACGCCAGTATTAAGACCATCGACCCTGCAGTGATAGAGTCTGCAAAGGGCATGGGAATGACACGACTGCAGATCGCCAGAAAGGTAGAACTCCCCTTAGCAAGGCCGGTCATTATGGCGGGGATAAGGATTTCCACCATTGTCACTGTTGGGACCGCGGAATTGGCTGTGCTAGTAGGTGGAGCAGGTTTAGGCAAAATCACGCTAACTGGAGTGTTTGCTCGAGAAGCACTTATTATTCTTCAGGGAGCAGCCCCAACGGCCGCCATGGCGATCTTGCTCGGCTATCTTTTAGAATGCCTGGAGCGTTGGATGACGCCGCGAGGGCTAGAAACCGAGAGAGAGTTGTTGAGGAGAGAATAGATGGATACAGTGAGGTGGCATAAGGTTGCATTGGTCTTGACGTTGTTGATCATTGTGGGGGGGGCGTGGCATGCGGAAGGGTCCGAAAAGCGTGTTACAGTCGGAAACAAAAATTTTACAGAGCAGTATGTTATTGGCCAAATGATAAAACAACTTTTGGAAGACCGTGGTTTCAAAGTCGACTTAAGAGCCGACCTCACATCCATGGCATTAAGGTCGGGCATGGAATCCGGCGATATTGACATTTGCGCTGACTATACGGGAACAGCTTGGATGGTGTACTTAAAGCGCAAGCACGAACCTGGGGTTAGTCATATTGCCCTGCACGAGGCAGTGAAAGAGAAGGATATGGAAAACGGTTTGATGTGGCTGTCTCCCATCTGGAACAATAATACTTATGCCTTGGCCTCTTGGCTTGAGTTCGCCGGGAAGCACCGACTCAAGACCCTTTCCGATCTGGCGCGCTATTATCGACACAAGGATGGAAAGGTGGAAACCTTTGTCAACTTTGAATTTTCTGCCCGCCCAGACGGTCTTCCTGCCCTGCAGATGTTTTATGACTTCAACATCGCCAAGCCCAGCTTGAAGACCGGAACACCAGGCGCTTCATTGATAGCCTTGAAAACAAATCAAACACAGGTAGCTATGGTTTTTGGTACTGATGCCTCCGTTGCCAAGTATGGATGGCAGATATATTCAGACGACAAGTCATTTTTTCCTCCTTACGATCTGACGCCTTGTGTTCGGAAAGAAATTCTCAGTACACATCCAGAGATTGGCTATATCCTGAATGCGTTAGTGGCGACATTTCCGGGATCGGGCAAGGAGGCTACCCCTCATATGATATCGGAGTGTAGGAACATATGGCAGGATCTAAATGCGAGAGTGGATATTGACAAGATGGAACCAACGGAAGTGGCTCATGAATACCTTCGTAGACACAGTTTGATCAAGAATGGAAAGCCACAATCCAGTTAGGGAATCCGCTAAAGATATCCTGCCAACATCGGAAGCTCGCCAACAACAAGTCCAGCATAGATCTATGCTGTTCGGTAAATAAACCTGAGAAGACCTATCGAGGATTTGCCCGACGGCATCGTCATTAAGGATATCTTCCCTGGCCGAGGTCCGGAATCCAGGCATGAGAGAAATAGATTTCAAATCGAAATTGAAAATAGCAACAAGGAAAACGCCAGTACATTGTTCTTACCAGAATCTCTACATAATAACTTACAAGATATCAATAGGATATCAGACCAACCAGCCGGAAATTCCCGTCTGTAGAGGGTTTGAGAATTTTGTATCCTATTTCACTGCTGTCCGGAATAATTTTTCAAAAGATGGCATAACTAGCTATAATTATA
>CAZCXI010000078.1:0-14472 GCA_964502635.1 uncultured Desulfobacterales bacterium | reverse complement strand
ATTATCAGTATTTCATCATCACGTCAAGTTAATTACTTATTGATGGACGTCCCCTTCTCCTTCCCTTCTCCTTCCGGTGAATAGTTGACAAGGTGATGGAAATAGGCTATAGGCCATTTTCGTTACAGTATCATTCCTACGTGCATGTTGTTGGCAGCCTGGAGGGAGCAAGCACAGCGAACTCAGGCCTAATACAGATGGAGGGAAAAACCATGTCTGCAAAAGAACAAGGGGCGCACGCCATCAATCGAAGGGATTTTCTGAAACTGTCCGGGATCTTGGGCATAGGGGTCGCCGCGGGCGGCTTACTGCCTGTTTCAGAAAGCGTGGCTTTCAACAAGAAGCTTTACAAGGTCACCAAGACCAGGCTTGGAATGGGCACCTTTATTTCTATAACAGTCATGCATCCGTCCAAGACGCAAGGCCAAGAGGTGATCGGGATGGCCTTTGAAGAAATGGATCGGCTGACCGGCCTGTTGGACCGCTATCGATCCGACTCCCCCATTGGCGGCCTTAACAAAGAGGGGCGGCTGACGGATGTGCCTCCCGAGGTCGCTCGCGTCGTGGCCCGTTCCCTCCATTTTCATCAAGTCAGCGACGGGGCCTTTGACATCACGGTCCAACCTTTGGTGGACCTGTATAGACAATACTTCGAGGCCCATGGTCATGCGCCATCGGAAGCAGATTGCGAGAAGGTGCTGCAACTGGTGGACGCCGGGGCCCTGTCATTTGACGGCAAATCGATCCGATTCCAGAAAGAAGGCATGGGGATCACGTTGGACGGCATTGCCAAGGGTTTCATCATCGACCGGGGGGCTGAGGTGATCAAAAATAGCGGTATCCATCACGCCCTGATCAACGCGGGCGGCGATATCCGCGCAGCCGGGGGCAAACAAGACGGCACACCCTGGAAGGTGGGGATTCAGAACCCGGACAAGGAAGGGCCGTTCCTCGATGTTGTCAAGATGGCTAATGGCGCTGTGGCGACTTCCGGCAATTATGAGATCTATTTTGACAAGGAGAAGCTCTATCACCATATCGTGAATCCAAAGACAGGGATTTCTCCCAGGCAAAGCTCCAGTGTGACGGTCATGGCCTCCAATGTCATGGATGCAGACGCCCTGTCTACGACGGTTTTTGTCTTGGAGCCCGAGGCAGGCAAGCGCTTCATTGAACGCATGCCTGCCACCGAATGCCTTGTCCTGGACCGTCACTCACGGCGTGTCGCCTCCAAGGGGTGGCCCGCGTAGACAGTCGATTAAGTTGCTCCTTGCCTATGGTGCTCAAAGTCTCTGGGTGAGACCTTTGCAGAACCTCGAAAAGCGACAATTATGAGGTTTTTGGGGTACCTACCTGGGCGAAGCGAATGGCCCGCCCTAGCGGGCAAATCGCAAGCTGTTTGAGGCCCTTAGGCCGAGTTCTTGCGATTTAGTGAGTGAGCCCTCAGGTGGGTCAAAAACCTCATATCAAAGAGCGAGGCGAGGTTATTCAAAGGTCTCTGGGTAACAGGACCGGGGCATCGAATGGCTTACAGAAGAAAGAAGAAGGCCGCCGAACCCGGCGGCTTTTTTATGGTAACGGGCACGGGTCGTGTTGTGCTCAGAGACATGCGGCCCGGTTCCAAAAAGAAAGGGCTAATCGCGTTGCGGACGATTAGCCCTAAACAGGAGGAAAGCAAATGAAGAAATCTTTTCTTCATATGCAATTATTTTTTTACCTCGCAACAATGATGCCAACCCTTCACGTTTCAGACCGCATTTTATCTGGGCACACGCTCCATCGTCGCCTCGCATAGCCTAACCAGCTCAGTTTGCAAAGAATAATACGTTTCAATAGGCCAGCCCGTGCGAGACGATTAGATTGACGGCGTCCGGACAAGGTGCCATTGACGGCCTGAAAGGGTCGTTGATTTGTATAACTTTTTATACAAGCTTCCCCCCAAAAGCTTTTAACTATCTGAAACAACACCAAATCGTATGCACTGCCGACTTTTTATACAAGTCCACGTCAATCCATATATAACCAACTGTTTTGACTAGGTATAGGGCGCACTGCCGACTTTTCATACACAACGCCCGGGGGCGGCCATGACCGTATAATTCTTTTGAATTACAGCACTGTGCGGGAGATTCAAGGCCCTTCATCCGGGTTCACACGATATTGTGCTTTTTCAGACGATACTGTAAGTTGGCTCGAGGAATACCGAGCAGGGCGGCCGCACGAGACTGGACATTGTTTGACAGGGATAGGGCCTTGTTGATCAGTCTCTTTTCGATGGCATCCAGGGTTTCAGGCAGACTCGATAGGGTTTGCCAGTCTATGGGCATTTCCAGATCTGCGAAGCTCATGAGGTCCTTGGGCAGGTCGTCCAGGGTGATCTCGCTTCCCTGGCTCAAGAGTACGGCCCGTTCAATGGCATGCTCCAACTCTCTGACGTTGCCAGGCCAGCGATGATTGCACAAAAACCGCATGGTCTCAGGGGAAATGGTCATCTCCCCGTGATCGGCCTCCCGGGCATATTGTTTCAGAAAGTAGGCCGCCAGCAGGGGGATGTCCTCAGACCGATCCCTCAGGGGAGGCAGGTTCACGTGAACCACGTTCAGTCGAAAATAGAGGTCTTCTCGGAAAGCTTGCTGTTCCACCTCGGCCCTGAGGTCCTTGTTGGTGGCTGCGATCAGACGCACATCCACGGCAATCTGTCTGGTGCCACCCACCCGTTCAAAGCTCATGTCTTCCAGAACCCGCAGGAGCTTGACCTGCACGGAAGCCGGCACTTCTCCGATCTCGTCCAAAAACAGGGTGCCCCCGTCGGCCAGCTCAAACCGGCCCTTTTTCATGGCAATGGCGCCGGTAAAGGCGCCTCTTTCGTGGCCGAAGAGCTCACTTTCCAACAAGGTCTCCGTCAGCGCTGCGCAACTGACCGCCACAAAGGATTTATTGCGACGCGGGCTGTTAAAGTGGATCGCCTTTGCAATCAACTCCTTGCCCGTGCCACTCTCGCCGGTGACCAAGATGGTGGCCTTGGTATGAGCCACTTTTTGAATGATATCAAACACGGCCTGTAAGGGCTTGCTCTTGCCGACAATGTTGTCAAAGCAATAGCGGTTTTCCAAGGCTCGGACCAGACGGCGATTTTCCTTGAGGACGCCGTAAATTCGGACCCCTTTATCCACAATCTGCCTGAGTGTTTCGTTCCGGAAGGGCTTCTGGATAAAGTTGAATGCCCCTAGTTGCATGGCCTCAACAGCCTTTTCCACGGTGCCGTATGCCGTCATCATGACGACCGGCAGGTCAGGGGCCTTGTCCTTGATCCGCCGGAGAAGCTCGATGCCGTCGATGAAAGGCATTTTCATGTCTGTGAGCACTAGATCAAGGTCTGTAGATTCCACGATCTCCATGGCACGCTCGGCGTTGTCTGCGGTGAAGGTCTCATATCCTTCTTCTGATAAGAAGGCACTCAAGATCACAAGATAATTCTTCTCATCATCCACAACAAGAATCGTTTCCATAGGCGTCGTTCCTTTGGGTAACGGCCCGCTGCTCGTTGTTTCCGAAGGGCTGTTTGTCTACGCGGAAATGGTTGCCCGACTCACCTTGCCTGCCGGCAGGGCCACGGTCACCTGTGTGCCCTTTTCCGGACCGTTCTCGATGCGAACGGTGCCGCCATGGCCTTCCACAATTTTCTTCACGATGGAAAGGCCCAGCCCGCTTCCCGTCTCCTTGGTGGTAAAGAAAGGATGCCAGATCTTTTTCAGGATTTCATCGGGTATGCCTTTGCCTTCGTCGGAAAAGACGATGCTCAGCGTATCATCCCGATCAGCGAGTTCGATGATGATTGCCCCGCCCTCAGGCATGGCCTGCATGGCATTCATCAAGATATTCAAGAAGGCCTGGTACAGCAGCCCTGGATCCGCCTGGATTTCCCGGATATGGGTTGCCAGCCGCTTGTGAATCTTGTAGCCGTTTTTCTTGGTTTCAGGGGCAAGAAAGCTCAAGTTCTTCTCCAGCACGGCGTCCACGTCACAGGGCATAAGGTTTGGTGTTGGAGGCCGGGCAGAGTTCAGAAAATCGGTCACAATAGTGTTGAGGCGATTGGCCTCTTGCACAATCACCTCCGCAAGCTGGTCTTGGGGATCCGTGCGGGTCAGCTTTTGTTTCAAAAGCTCTGCCGTACTGCTGATAATCCCCAGGGGTGTGCGCACCTGGTGCGAGACGGCAGCCACCATTTCGCCGAGACTTGCAAGGCGCTCAGCTTGATTCAACTTTTGTTCCAAAAGGAGTCGCTCCTTGGCCCGCTTTGCGATGATGTTCTCGCCCCGTTTGACAATAGAGCGGATAATGACAAAGAGGAATCCCATGATCACGATGGACGTGACCATGATCCTGTATTTTAAGTGAGCAATGGTCCGGTAATCCTCGGAGAGGTCCTGTACAATCTCAAAAACTCCGAGGATAGGACCCTCAATATTGGAAAGGGGCTTTTCGGCCCTCAATGGCACATAGGTCCGCAGCTCGCTTTCTTTTGGCGCCCCTAGCAACAGCCTCCAGAATCTGCCTCTTCGAATCAGCCTTGAACTTGATTGGCCAAGGAGGGCCTGCTGATAATCGATGCCTCCCAGGTCTTTTTTCCCCACCAGTTCTTTGTCGAAGCTGTAAAAGATGACGTTTTCGTCACGGGCAAAGATATTGACCCGCTTCACGCTGAAACTGTGCAGGGTGTGTCTGACCACCTGGTCCAAACGGTCAAAGAGAATTTTGTTTCGCAGTTGAATCACCTGACCGTACTTCAGGGCCGCAGGGATCACAAACTGCAGAAAAACCTGATGGTTAAGGTTTTCTGACATCAACAGGGCATAATCTTCACTCTTTTCTATCAGTACCGTCTCGGCTCGATGGGCGATGACCATGGACAGAGCCAAAGCGCCGAGCAGGATGACGATCAGACTGCTGAAGGTGAAATACTTGACGAGCTTAAAGGGCTTGATTCGCTCGATGTCCTTCTGGTCCATGTCCTCACCGAGGGTATCTATGATGTCGTGTACTTGACGGGCTGTTCAGCCGCTAGCGGGGGATGGGCGCCCCTGAAAGGAGTGTCTTGAGATCCTCGTCCGAAAAATGCAGTCCCGCTCCGAAGAAGAAGGATTCGTTGCCGTCATCACTTATGAAATCGTCAAAGCCTGCCGTCACATATATGTGCTGGAAGGGAGTATAGTCTGCCTTGAACTTCAAGTGGGGATCGGAATCCACATTGAAGTCAAAGGCCTCCATGGACAGGACAATGCGGTCATCCAGGAGATAGTAGTCGGCAGCCACGCCGCCGTCTGACTCAAAAATGCCCGCCCGAAGCCCCAAGTCGTAGTAGCGCTTGGCAATTTGGGCAGAAAATTTGAAGTCATCTTTGTCCGTTGTTTCCCGGGTTTCCGTTGTGGTAACCCCGTCTACCGTTCGGGTCGTCACGGTTTTCTTTTTTCGCCCGGCAGAGTCATCCACGACTTGCAGGAGATAATACTTGTCCTCTTTGGGCTGAATGCGAAGCGACAGGTACGACTTCATGTCGTCACTGTCGAAGAGATATTCTCCCCGGTAGTCTACGTAGGTTCGAAACGTTTGTTCTTTTTGAAGAAACTTATTGACGCCGGCCATGGTGTCGTTGATATTGTCAATCGTTTCCTCGTCGTGTACCAGCTTGCCGATGGTTCCCTGACCCCGGTTGATCTTCTCGGCGATCTCCCGCAGGGCAACCAGGGTTTGATTCATGGTGTTTACCGTCTCGTCGTCCTGAATGAGTCGGCCAATCGTTCCTTCACCCCGGTTGATCTTGTCCGTGACCTGGTGGAAGGCCATGATGGTCTTTTCCAGTTGATCGGAGGCCTGCCTGAAGTTGGCCACAACCTCCCTCAGGCTCTCCTTGTTGGTACTACTTATTTCTCTAAGGTCTGTGGAGAACACCGTGAAGTTATCCAGGATGCGGTTGATATTTTCATTGTTCCTTTGCACGGTCTGGTTCATGGTTTGAGCCAGGTCGCGGAGGTTGTCTACGATGATTTTCAGAGATGCTCGTCCTTCCTCTTCCCCCACAACACCCGAGATCGCGCCCGTAATCCGCTTGAAATCCCGTCCGATAGAGTCGAGTTGTTTTAGGATGGCGTCGATGTTGGCAGGGGAGGCGGTCCATTGGATACGGCCCCCCGGCTTTATGGGCGGGGTTCCAGGAGCACCCAAAAGGAGCTGCACGTATGTGTCTCCCAGCACACCCTTGGTGCGAATGGAGGCTCTCACATCCTCGCCGATTTCTACGTCCGGCTTGAGAAGGAGTGTGACTTTGGCCCTGCCGGCTTCCAATGTGATGCCCAATACCCGGCCCACCTCGACGCCGGCTATTTCCACCGGCACTCCTTTGACCAGGCCTTCGGCGGAATCAAAATAGCCATATACCTCGTAGCCCCGGTCAGGTCCATACTTGAACCGGCCTATCCTCATGGACATGTAGCCGAGAATCAGGATGCCGATGATCACAAAAAAACCCACTTTTGCCTCAATGCTAAGCTTTTTCATAACCTCTTCATGTCCATACTATATGTCCAAGAGATGATAATCCAAAACAGGCCCTTCGGCCGTTCCCTGGATAAACTGCTGCACAGCCGGATTTTGAGATGACTTGACCGCATTAGGGGGACCGATCTCAACGATCTTTCCATGGTAGAGCATAGCCACGGTGTGGGCAATCTTGAAGGTAGACCTGATGTCATGACTGATCACCACACACGTGGCGTTTGTGTGTTTCTGAGTATCCACCACAAGACGATCAATGGCGTCGGCCGTGATGGGATCAAGGCCTGTCGTGGGCTCATCAAAGAGGATGATCTTGGGATCCAGGGCAATAGCACGGGCAAGGCCCACGCGCTTTCGCATACCGCCGCTCAGCTCTGCCGGCAGCTTGTGGGCCACATCCCTGAGGCCCACCTGAAGAAGCTTCTGATGAACGATTTCGTCAATTTCTTTCTCCTTCAGGCGGGTGTGCTCCTGCAGAGGAAAGGCCACGTTTTCTCCGACCGTCATGGAATCAAACAGAGCGGCCTCTTGAAAGAGCATGCCGAAGTTTTTTCTCATGTCGTTGAGTTTCCGATCATTCAATCGGGCGATGTTCACACCCTCGACCAGGACCTTTCCCTGGTCCGGTCTTATCAGCCCAATCATATGTTTGAGAAGAATACTCTTTCCTCCGCCGCTTTGGCCGATGATCACCGTGATTCTGCCGGTTTCAATCTCAAGGTTCAGACCGTCTAAGACGGTCTGGGAATTGAATGATTTGTGAATGTCGACGAGCTGAATCATAAAAAAGGAGACTTGTCTTGGTGCTCGAGTTGAACCGCAAAAAGGTGCGCATTGCCCGTCCCGATGCATCGGAACTGCGGGCTCAGCGCGACACTGCAGGGAGCTTCAATCCTGTTGCTTTGCAGCCATCCAACCTCTGTCCGCACTATCTGCACAGTATGTGCAAGAATCAAACCGGATCTTGTCGGTGCCTCTTGAGCGCCATGACACCTTGATGGCCCCGGGTTGCTCTTTTTGTTTTAGAACATGGCTGCTGTCAAGAAGTAATCACTGATCAGGATAGACACCGAAGCGATGACCACTGCCTGCGTGGTGGCCCTGCCGACCCCCTCGGCGCCGCCGCTGGTGTAAAATCCCTTGTAACAGCCAACCAGGGACAAGATCAGCCCGAAGCAGGCCGCCTTGACAAGGCCGTTAAAAATATCTTCCAGTTCCACAATTTCGATCATCTTGGCCACATAGATGCCTGAATTAATCTGCAGAAGGCCCACTCCCACGAGATAGCCTCCGATGATTCCCACAAAATCCGAAATGATGGTCAACACCGGAAGCACGAGCACACCGGCGATGATACGAGGCACCACCAGGTACTTGATGGGATTGCACGCCATGGTGTAAAGAGCATCGATCTGCTCGGTCACCCGCATCGTGCCCAGCTCTGCGGCCATAGCGGAACCGGCTCGGCCTGTGACCATCAGCGATGTCAGGACCGGGCCAAGCTCGCGGGTCATGGCCAGGGCCACCGTGGAGCCGACGAGGCCTTCGGCGCTGAATAAGCGAAACCCGTGATAGGCCTGAAATGCGAGCACACCACCCGTGAAGATGCCCGTGAGGAGAACCACCAGCAAAGAGTTGACACCCACGAACTCCATCTGCTTGAAAATGGCACGTATGCGTATGGGCGGCCGCAGACTCCACACGAGGGAGGCGAGAAAAAGAAACATGACAAGCCCAAACTCTTCAATAAAGCGAATAAGGCCGCGGCCGATGGTCTCGATAAACCTTAATATGATCCCGAGTTTCACCATGTGATGCAGGCAGGCTCGCCTCCAGCTAACGATAGGTCGTTCATGAAAAATACTAGGAGAAGCGGGCCTGAAAGTCAAGCTAATGCTCTATTTTCATTGACACTATCGCTGTGTGCCGGTAACTTTGGATCAGGAGCCCAAACCATCTTGTTCATACCTAGACACCCATGAAGCGTATTCTCACCATTGCAGGCTCGGATTCGGGTGGCGGGGCCGGCATCCAGGCTGACCTAAAGACGATCACTCTCCTTGGGGGCTTCGGCATGAGCGTGCTCACGGCCGTAACGGCACAAAATACCCGAGGAGTCACGGCCATCCATGCACTTCCCCCGGCATTCATTGAGCAGCAACTCGACACGGTCCTTTCAGACATCGGGGCGGATGCCGCGAAGACCGGCATGCTCTTTAATGCGCCCGCCATTGAAGCTGTGGCTGACAGGCTGTCGGCCTATGACATGAAGAAAATTGTGGTGGACCCGGTCATGGTGGCCAAGGGGGGAGATATCCTGCTGGTCGAGGAGGCCAGAGAAACCCTTGCCAAAAGCCTCATCCCCATGGCCTTCGTGGTGACGCCGAACATCCCGGAGGCGGAAGTCCTTGCAAAAAAATCGATCAGCACAGAAAAGGACATCCATGAGTCTGCGCGGATCATCCACGCCATGGGGGCCAAACATGTGTTGATTAAGGGAGGGCACCTGGAAGGCCCGGCGAGGGATATCTTGTACGACGGGCAAAGGTTTTTCGAATTCTCAAGACAGCGCGTCAATACCCCGCACACCCACGGCACGGGGTGCGCTTATTCTGCGGCCATTGCCACCTACCTTGCCATGGGCCTTGGAATCAAAGAGGCGGTTGAGCGGGCGAAGGACTTCATCCATACGGCCATCCGCTTTGCCTTTCCGTTGGGCAAGGGCCGCGGCCCCACCAATCTTTATGCCCCGTTTGCCAGGGATCACGAGAGGTACCGGGTCCTGGATGCGCTCAAGACCTGCCTGGTGCGACTTCAGAAGGCTTCTATAGGACACCTGATACCGGAGGTGCAGTCGAATCTGGGCTATGCCCTCCCCTTTGCCGAGACCCACGCCCATGTGGCTGCCTTCCCCGGAAGACTGGTCAGGCTGGGCGACACCATCGTCTCCGTGAGCGGCCCCGCCTTTGGATCGTCCCGGCATGTGGCCAGCATCATCCTCACTGTGATGCGTCATGATCCTGGATGTCGCTCGGCCATGAACATTCGTTTTTCAGAGGCCAGGGTTCGGCAATGCCGGGCCCTTGGCTGGAAGGTGCGCGCCTTTGACCGCGCTCGCGAGCCGGAGGCGGTCAAGAAGCGGGAAGGGGGCAGCCTTGAATGGGGCACGGAGACGGTCCTGTCAGAGGACGCCGAGATGCCGGATGTGATCTATGATCGGGGTGAAATCGGCAAGGAACCCATGATCCGGGTCCTCGGAAGGACGCCCCACGAGGTGGTGGACAAGGTCCTGCGGCTGCGAGAGCAATCCCAGTAGCCACCACACACGCCTGGATAGTAAAGAAACGACTGAGAACGACGCATCTGGCCCAAAGATGCCATTTATGGATGGATACTAGTGTCGTGTCCCAGAAGTTCCTATAAAAAGTAACGTGTCGCCATCAAGCCATTTTCCGGGCTCCGTGAGCATTTCCGGGACGTCAGCTTCGTTGCGCTGAATCATAAAAACTCGGGCTAAGGCCCTCAAACAGTTTATGATTCTTAACGCTTCACTCAGCTGACCTCTCATTCCGAAAATGCTCAATGTCGCGCGGAAAAGGCTTTCGGCTACATGGTGGCCAATGATAGTTACTTCTGAGACACGACACTAGCGGTGCCGCGCGAGGCGAATGCATGCATGACGGCGTCATGGAGCACGGGTCGGAAGGCCCTGATTTTTTCATTTTCTCGCGTCGGATGGATTCGGTTCGTCAAGAGAACCACCACAACTGCTTTTTCAAGGTCCATCCAGAAAGACGTGCCGGTGAATCCCAGGTGGCCGACACTTTGGTCAGAAAAATACCGGCCGCTGCTCGAATCAGGCCGTGTGGGGGTGTCAAACCCGAGGGCCCAGCTTCCGGTGTCAGCCTGGCGCTGGAAAAAGGTGTGAACCGTGTCCTTATGAAAGATGCCCGTGTTTGGCCGCCCCAGATAGACGTTCAAGAGTTCCCGCAGCAGACCGTAGACGTCTGTTGCCGTGCCGAACAGCCCGGCGTGGCCTGCCACGCCGCCCATGGTGTAGGCATTATCATCATGGACCTCGCCTTCCAAGATCTTGCCTCGCCAGGGGCAGTCTTCAGTGGCTGCATAAAGGTGACGGTCTCTATGTTTGGCGCTGTCCAAGGGAACAAAAAAAAGGTCTCCGAGCTTTAAGGGTGCGTAGACCGATTCGTGCACAAACCGGTCAAGGGGGGTTTGTGAACCGACTTCGATCAACCATTCCAAAATCATGAATCCCAAGTCGCTGTACAGACAGACCTCGCCCGGTTCATGGACGAGGGCTTCGTCCACCAGCAGCTTCCTGACTTGGTCTTTCCGCTCACAAAGCGGCCGTTTGCGCAACGCGTCATGATAAGGCCTGTAATCCGGCATCCCCGATGTGTGGCAAAGGAGCTGCCGCACGGTAATGGCTTTCTTGTCGGTAGCTGAAAAATCCGGGATGAAACGCCCCAGGGTCTGATCCAGGCCCGCCTTCCCCTGCTGGACCAAAACCATCATGCAGACCGCCGTAGCCAGGGGCTTGGTCAAGGAGGCCAGATCAAAGACCGTATCCGTGGTCATAGGCCGCTCTGGCGCGAGCCTGGCTCGGCCAAAGGCCTCAAAGAAGACGACTTGGTCCCGTGCGGCCACCAGGAGGACCCCGCCGGGAAAGATGCCCTTTTCCACACCCTCCTCCATCAATTGCCGTACGGCCTTCATCCATGGTCCTCATGAACGGCCGGTTCGGCAAATCGAAGGCTGCCGTCTTCAGTGTCCATCTTTGCCTCAAGGCCGATGGGCAGGGTGAGGTTGTCGGCCCCGTGGCCCACGTCAAATCCAGCTAGAATAGGGGCATGTGTGTGGCGAAAAGCCTCCCTGACAATGGCATGGATATCTTCCAAGGGGCCGCACTCCTCAAAGCTTCCGAGAATGACCCCGGCCACGCCGTCCAGTTGACCGCTCAGGCGAAGTTGACAAAGCATGCGGTCAATACGATAAGGGGCTTCTTGTCGATCCTCCAGGAACAGGAGTCGGCCGTCAAGGTGCGGTTCATAGGGGGTGCCCAGCAGATGACACAGGCTCGTAAGGTTGCCGCCTACCAGGGCGCCTGATGCCTGCCCAGGGCTGAGAACCACAGGCTCGGGGGCCGTCAGGAGCAGGGGCGAGTCAGAGGAAACGGCTTCTATTAATGCACTGTAGGTCTTGGCATGGTCTTTTTTCAGCGTGGTAACAAGGGGTCCGTGAAAGGTAACCATCCGACAGCTACTGAAGATCGCAAGGAGCAAGGCCGTGATGTCGCTGAATCCTACCAGGATCTTGGGCTTGGCCCGAATGGCCTTAAAGTCAAGCAGGGGGAGCAGCCTCATGGAGCCGAATCCGCCCCGGGCACAGAATATGGCCTTGACCGATTCGTCGGCAAACAGCTCCATGAGCAATTCTGCACGTTCAGTGTCTGAACCGGCAAGGTAACCTTGACGCCTGAAAAGCCGGTCAGAAATCCTCACCTGGTAGCCCATGGATTCAACGACAGCCACGCCGGCCTCGAAAGCTTTCTGATCAAAAGGCGATGCCGGCGCCGCAATGCCAACGGTGTCGCCGGGACGAAGCGCCCGGGGTTTGATGACAGGTTTTTCCACGAATCAAAATTAACACGGAACCTGCTGGATTGTAAAGATTTCTTATCCAGGGCAAGGCGCGAGACGGAGGGCCGATTCACAAGGTCCCCCCGAAGTGGCAGGAAATCAGAGCTTCAAATCCTCTCGCCACGACCAAAAGATTTCGAGAATCTCGGGCGGATTTGCTTCCGGCTAGTCCGCTCCGTTTCTTTTGATGGCAGGGATTCTGGAATCTAGGACGATGAAAGGGGGTGCCTATGATTTTATGCGTTCGTTCTGGTAAGGCATAACATCATAGGATGTCCCCAAAATCCATCAAGATCCACCAGATGGAAGTGCAGTCTGGTTACACGGTTCCAAGGGCTACATTTCTTTCCCTTGTTTTCGTACGGCCGTGGCCCTTTGGAAAAGGCCGCTTTTTCAAGAACGCAAACTCCTGCAAACCTTCTTAACCCAAGATCGCCTTCAAATCTTCCTCGGGGGTGCTAATGGGCATGATATTAAAATTCTTGACCAATACATCCAGCACATTGGCCGTAATAAAGGCAGGCAGACTGGGTCCCAGCCGGATATTCTTGATTCCCAGGTAGAAGAGTGTCAGAAGAATGGCCACGGCCTTCTGCTCATACCAGGAGAGAATCATGGAAAGCGGCAGGTCGTTGACGTCCGCGTTGAAGGCCTTGGAAAGGGCCAGGACAATCTGGATCGCCGAGTAGGCGTCGTTACACTGCCCTACATCAAGGAGCCTGGGAATGCCTGTGATGTCTCCCAGGTCCTTATCAAAGAACCGAAACTTGCCACAGGCCAGGGTCAGGATCACGGTGTCCTTGGGGGCCTTCTCCACGAACTCCGTGTAGTAGTTGCGGCCCGGCTTGGCCCCGTCACAGCCGGCTACGAGGAAGAAGTGTTTGATGGCGCCACCTTTGACCGCCTCGATCACCTTGTCGGCCATGCTCGTGACCGCATTTCGACCAAAACCGCACATCACCTCCCTGCCATTCGTATCGTCCGGGAAACCCGGCATGGAAAGGGCTTTCTCTATGACAGGGGTAAAATCCTTATCCGCAATGTGGGTCGCCCCAGGCCAGCCCACCAACCCGGTGGTAAAGATGTTGTCCTTATAGGAAGCCTTTGGTTTCTGGATGCAGTTGGTGGTCATGAGAATAGCCCCGGGGAATTCTGGAAATTCCTTGCCCTGGTTTTGCCAGGCGGTCCCATAGTGCCCGTAGAAGTGGGGATATTGCTTCAATGCCGGGTATGCATGCGTCGGGAGCATCTCACCGTGGGTGTACACGTAAATGCCTTTTCCTTCGGTTTGCTTGAGGATCTCATCCATATCTTTCAGGTCGTGACCTGAAACCAGGACGGCCTTGCCTGCCTTGGCGCCCAAGGGGACTCTGGTCGGAACAGGGTGGCCGTACGTGCCCGTATTGGCTGCATCGAGCAATTCCATGGCTCTCAGGTTGATTTCTCCACATTTCAGGACCAAGCCGACCCAATCATCCAGACTCAAATCCTTATTCTGAGTGGCTGCCAGGCCTGCATGAATGAAAGCATAGACCTTGTCGTCCTCTTGGCCCAGGATTTGGGCATGGTCCGCATAGGCGGCTACCCCCTTGATGCCGAATACCAGCGTATGTTGAAGGGCCAAGATGTCGGGATTGATGCTTGGATCGGCTTTGAGACCCACTCCCTCGCCCTGCTTGACGAGATCCTCCAAGGATGCCGCCGGTTCAAAGGTCGCCGGACCCTGAGGAAAATCCGTCTTTCCCCCTGCCGCCCAGACCTTGTCCTTGAGTTGCTCCCGCAGATCCACGCAACGGTTGATCAGTTGGACGAAGCGCGTCGGGTCAAAGTCCACATTGGTCAGCGTGGAGAAGGTGCTCTCACACGTAAACACATTGACATCGCGGTCGATTATGCCCACCTTTCGCCCCTCAACAGCATACAGTGACAACCCTTTCAAGGCATAGATCAACAGGTCCTGCATTGCAGCCACATCAGGTTGTTTCCCACAGACACCGATCTTGGTGCATCCTTCACCCTTTGCCGTTTGTTCGCATTGGTAACAAAACATGGCCGTTCCTCCTTTCACGGTTTCAGACTCCTTGCCTGCACCACCCCGGTCCATGGCACGCGTTGGTTTTCCTCAAATTCGGGACCATGATCGCGTGTCAACAGGAACATTTCCTTGACTCAGGTCAAGACAATCATTTTTTATCTCTTATTGCCCCTGGCGGCATAAGTCTTGACAAAACTGGGGAGCTGTGTTTTTTTGAAATGTTAT
>CAZCXI010000077.1:0-14513 GCA_964502635.1 uncultured Desulfobacterales bacterium | reverse complement strand
CTTTACACCAAGCCCCTTCTCCGTCGCGTCATCCAGAACAATAAAGTCATTACTGGCGACTTGAAACGAGTAGTAAGAGGGGCCGAAGATCTCATAGTACAGTGCGCGCCCCTTGCCCTACAGTCTATGGTTTCCCGCCGCCGTTAAGAAAGGGATGGTCAGGCAGCCACACTTGATGAGATGTTTTCTCGCGGCGCCTGCAATAGTTTTGACTGCTCTTCTTGGTATCTCAAAACACCTCACAATGATTCGTCTGACAGCCGTTCACCTCTTTCTACCAAACATGCGATCCAGTATTCATTATCAAAACCTTTGAAACGAATACCGGACTCGCGCAATATATCATAGAGCGCAGGGGCTCCTTTTCTATACGAGATAAACACGTACGGCGGCCCGGAAGATACCAACCCCCTCACCTTGCTTATGGCATCTTGCAGGGTGCCGTCAGCCCACGCCTCCTTGCCGGTAAGCGATACCCTCTGCAGGCGCCCATTCAGGTAAAACTGGAGTCCATAGAGTTTCGATTCGTCAAAAACCACAAACGCTGCATTGTCCCCGCCGGCCCTGCGGCATAGGCCATAAAGGGCCTTCATGTTCTTGGCGCTGGGATAATAGGCCGCAAGCCCCTTGACGCCAACGAGGACAAACCCTGTACATACAGCCAGCACAGCCACCCTGCGCACGATGGTGAGCCCTCCGCCGCTTTTGTAAATGTGTCTTGCAATGGCGAGCGCAACCGGCGCGTAAAGCGGCAGGACATACAGCTCCAGCCGACTTTTCACGAGGAAAAAAAGAATCAGCGGAAGAATCAGCCAAAGCAATAGAAAGGAGCTATGGGTTCCCTTTCGCAAGCAGGACCAAAGGACCGATGGCCTTGCGAGACGCTTTTGCCAAAGCAACTTTAAGCCGAAATACAACCAGGGACCGGCACCCAGGGTCAGGGCCGGCAAGTAAATGACGAAAGGCTTGTACCACTGGTGGTTATGAACAGAGCTTGATGTCATCCTTGCAACGACCTCCTGGCCCAGGAAATAGGATAAGAGCCCCGGATGGCGAAGACAGACCGCTACATACCAGGAGAATCCTGTAAGGAGGAACAAAAAGATCCCCCACGGATTGGCAATCCTGAGTTTGTGTTCTTGCTGGAAATGCCATACCAGGATAGGTATCAGCGGAATAAGTACAGGCGGGCCTTTGGTGAGAAAACCCAATCCAAAAAGCAGCCACATGGCGACGATCCACGTTGTTCCTTTGACGGAAGGAAGCCCACGGTATGCCTTGATATAACACGCAACCGCGCTAACCTCCCAGAGGGTCAAGAGCATGTCAGTGGTCACGGCGTAAGCACCGAGCACGGGAAAGAGTGACGAGGCGTAGATCAGGCCTGCCAGGAGTCCTGTGGTCTTTCCCCAGAGCGTAACCCCGAGGTAAGCCACGACAAGGACCGCAAGGAAGAAGGCGCCGGCATTGTAAAGACGCACCCCCCACTCGTTGGAACCCAACAGCTCGATGCCACCCGCAATCGCCCAGTAGGCCAGAGGGGGTTTTGTCCAGTGGGGGCGGTAGCCCAGTGTGGGTTCAAGCCAGTTACCTCTTTCCACCATCTCGCGGGCAGACTCCGCGTATCGGCCCTCCGAAGTTTCATAGAGTCCGCGAGAGCCCTGGAAGGAAAAGGAGACCAGCAGGGCCAAAAAGACCATGATCAGCCAGAACTTGTCGGGTATGTTTTCATCCCCCTGCAAGGCGGGTTCTCCTCTCGCGCCGGATCAGATACAGATTCCGGCTGTAAATGAATATCCCGACAGACTGGCCGAGGATAAAGACCGGATCCAGCCGGTATATGGCATACATCAGAAGGAATGCAGAGCCTCCAATACTCAAATACCAGAAGGCAATGGGCACGACACTCTTGCCGGCCTTTTCGCTGGCTATCCACTGGACAAGGAACCTTCCAGAAAAGAGTATTTGTGCAAAAAAACCCAGACCTAACCAGAAAGTGCTCATGGTATTTTCTTTCCCCCTTCACTTAGCGACGATCTTCTTACCTCCGGATACACCATTCGAGTCTGCATCCATCGCACGGCCAGAGTGTCGATTAAGCCTGCCCATAAACGGTTGTGGATGCCATACTTCGTTTGTCCGTATCTTCGAGGTCGATGATTCACCGGCATTTCAACGATGCCGGGACATCCACCCATTCGTACCAATGTGGGCAAAAAGCGGTGCATTCCCTTGAATACCGGGATGTTTTTCACACATCGGTGGCGGAAAACCCGCAGGGAGCAGCCCACATCACGCACCTGTTCTTTGGTCACCCAGTTTCTAAAGCCGTTTGCAATACGCGAAGATATCTTTCTGACAAAAGTATCCCTTCGTCGCTGACGCACGCCGTTTATCATGTCAGCGCCGTCTTCAAGCAAGCGTTCTACCAGGGCCGGGATATCGCTCGGATCATTTTGTCCGTCGCCGTCCAAGGTGACCAGAATCTCCCCCCTGGCATGTCTGAAACCGATGTGCAGGGCCGCCGATTGGCCGTAGTTGCGTGCCAGAACAACAAATTGATGGTGGGGGTCTTTTTTGTTTATCTGTTCCAGTTCGGACAATGTATTGTCCGTCGACCCATCGTCCACCCAGAGGCACTCCCAGGTCCATGATGTGGCGTGCATGACGGTTCCGACCTCTTTCGCCAGCCGGGCGATATTTTGCCCCTCATTCTTGACAGGAATCATGACGCTGAGATCCAGATCCCATGGAAGGCTTTCATGTGTCATGACGTTCATCTGATCACACTCCTACGTGGCGTCCGTTCTAGTCCAATCTATTGACCCAACCGAAACGCTTGGCCGGCAAAGCCTGTTAGATTCGCACCACACCAGCGGAGCCGGTAGTTTAACGTGATTAGTTATATTACAGGAAAGCAGCTGTAATTCAACAATATAGCTCTTCTTGTGGTGAGGAAGTGGGAATTGATTCAATTCGGCAGGCCTGCTGCCCGTTTGGACATGCCGCCGTAAGGGCTTGCGGAAGAAAAAGTTCGCAGGGTTGGCGCTTAGATTTGGCCGACCCGATTGAGTAAAACACGAGGAATAGCGAGCTATTTCGAGGAGTTTGCGAATGAGGCATCGGTCAAAGATGGGCTGAAGCTGAGATGCCAAAATGTGAAGTTATTTTTGCGTGAGCCCTAAGGGAGGAGCCCAGTCCGAAAAGGCAGGAAGGTTTCGCGCGACCCCTTGTTGACGATTCAGGCCATACTTTTTCGTTTCTTTAGATGTCAGCGGACGGCTTTTGGCTCCCAGACGTTGTTCAACAGAGCCACCCAACCACTTCGCCGCCTCTTTCAGATCCCCGATCCTAACCGCAAGTTCTATCTGCTTTCCATGGCGAAGGACAGTCACCTTTACTTGGCGGTCAATAGGGGTAATGGCCACCTCGTTGCGAAGGGTGCTGCTGTTGTTGAGCTTTTAAGCCGGGGTTACTAATACGGCACACGGTGCGTGGCCGATCACTCTCTCAGCCACACTTCCCATCATGAGTTTCTTGAGCCCGGTCCTTCCATGTGTTCCTATCACGACCAGGTCAATATCTTTTTCCTTCGCCTCTTGAACAATAAACTCATGAGGCTGTGCACCTATATGCACTATCGTTTCGCATGGTATATTTTCTTTCGCGACCGTGTCCCGGGCCCTTTCAAGGACCTCCCGCGTTTCGTTTGACATCTTTTCCTCAAGCCCTGGGGCCTCTGCCAGCGTTTCCGGATAGACACCGACAACACTGATCGCAAAAATAGTACTGTTGCATATTTTCGCCATACTTATCGCCTGGTCAAGGGCCTTCTCGCTATACTTGGATCCATCCACTCCGACAAGGATTCTCTTTCCCTTAGTCAGAGGACATGCTACTGTTTCCTGTGTCATTTTAATACCCTCCTTTCAAGATTGATAATGACAAACAACGGTTCTTGCTCTTCCAAATCTTGCACAATGGTTGCGATTTGTAAAGGCTTGCCGGAATTCCGGACACAACAAAAAACGGTGCCAGATAATCCAAGGGGTCCGAGCTAATGCCGCATCAAGCATAACCGCAGGCTCGTAGGCCCCGGTAATATGGTTGTGTGTGATAAAGAGCAGAACATGCTCTATGCAGAATAAGCCAAGTAAACAACCAATAGTAACCCAATAGAACCAAGCAAAATGGCAATCAGGATGTCCGCAATCACCGATGGCTGATAGGTATCTTCCATGATCTCTTTTTCTGTTTTTAGAAACCGGTATGTGGCCAGAAGACCGGCAGCCGCTCCCATAAAAACCAAGAAAATCCCTAATAGCAAAAGGAACCCGAATTCACCGGTCACATTTTGTGCGTCGGTTATTCTATTACACCCTGGGGGGACAAAAAATTTTTCAATTACAAAACCGAAGGCCATGATTCCGATACATGTCCTGATCCAGGCAAGGAACGTCCGTTCGTTCGCCATGTGGACCCTGCGGTTCCTTACCCTCGCCCTGGTGTGTTTCTCCGAAAGCTTTCTCGTGAAAAGGTACATTTCATTCTACCTCCTGATGTCTCACCATCGCAAACCCTGGATCAGGCTCCCTGCCGAAAGAACAGCCGTCTTTCGCTGAAGCAAAGTTCTGCTATGATGACACACACGTAAAGGGCCCCTATCCATTCAAGGGCCTTCCAGTTGGTCTTGTAAAGATGGAAAGCCAAGGGGTTTGGGCAGCAACCCGTTTTGAGATGACAATCTGTCCAAATAGTGGAATATTTCATACTCTGTTTCATTTCGCAATGACACCTCTTACGCCTCCCGATATCAGTGAAGCGATGTTAGTCAGAATGCGCGGTAACACGAGACCGCCGGGCGCGGCCAGATACTTCGCCGCCCACTTGGGATCAAACTTCTCCTTATATTGCCGGAGGCCTTGGAGGTTGTAAAAATGTTCTCCATAACTGAAGATAAATGCCCCGAGGCGATTCCAGAGCGGGGCAAGGGCATGGTCTTCAATCCCGGAAAAGGGCGCCATCCCGAGATTGAACCACCGGTAGCCGTCTCGCTTGCCCCAAAGCATAAGCTGCATGAAAAGATAATCCATCACGCCACGAGGCGCCTCTGGGAAGTAGCGCATGAGATCGATAGACAGTTCTTCCTTTTCTGCACCGCACCAGATGTTGGCAAAGGCGATGACCTTATGATCCTTTCGGACGACACCCGCCGGGAACTGTTTCAAATACTCCGCGTCAAAGAATCCCAGAGAGAACCTCTTTTCTCTCGTGGTTTTATGCTCCAGCCAGGAATCTGAAATACTTCTAAATTCCGGCAAGAAGAGAGGGACCTCTTCCGGAGGGATCATCTCAAAGACACATCCCTCCTTTTCCAGTTTATGGGCGGTATACCGCAGTCCCTGGCGAGCGCCTCCCTTTAAGGAAAATTCTTCCAGCGCAACACGACCCTCCTCTCCCAGTTTGACCAATGTGAGCCCCAGATCCAGGTACAGATGAAGTTTTTCTGTTCCCACCTCGTAGAATACGGGCCACCCGTCGTAGCGGTCGCATATCTCGCGATAACGCCAGGCAAGTTCAGACCATTCTTCCTCCGGGCCGATGGGGTCCCCCATTCCTATCCAACTCCGGCCCCCAATGCCATACATGATGAAGGCGCTATCATTTTGGCTAAAAAGGAAAGCCTTGTCGCCGAGGAGAGCCAGGTTCGCGTAGGCTTTACGAGACGTTTTGACGATCTTAACGGCCTTATCCAAATCCTCATCCCGTGTTCGAGCTGCCTTTGGCGCGGCAGGGCTCAGAAGTTTTGCCAGTCCGAAAAACAGGATGACCCCTGCCGCGCCGACGATGCTACGCAAAAACCGCGGGGCATCTCCGGAAAAGGTGAAACGCCACCACAGATCGCGGGAGTATTCGACGTGTTTGTAAGAAAACATTCCCAACCAGGCCGAGCACGTGAGCACCATAGTGACAAGGATGAGCCAGCCAGGATCGAAACGTTGGCTAAAAAGCGAGGCCTTCCTGTAGAAATGACGTCGACAGGGAAGCAATGCGCCGAGCATAATCAATAGGGCAAAGGCCTCCTCATAATCCAATCCCTTGAGCAAGGAAAACAGTGCCCCACAGGCAAGAAGGGCTACAGTAAAGACATAGGCCGCGTCGAGCCTGCGTTTCAGGCCCCAGGCCAAAAGCAGCAGGCCCGTCCCCGCCAAGCTTCCGAGAAAATGCGAGATTTCGAGAACCGGCAGCGGGATGAAATCTTCCAGCCACATTAGACGGCTGCTCACCGCAGGCGTCGCCCCAGAGAACAGGAGAAGTGCGCCGCCTACAAGGGTTGTGAAGCTCAGAACGGGCGGCAGCATACCTGAGACCCATTGACCAAAGATTCGGGTGAAACGCTGGACTTTCTCTTTGTTTCGTAAAATCTCCTGGGATCCAAGTAGGGCCACGGCCACGCCAAGGGGGAGAAGGTAGTATATGGCGCGGTAAGCCAAAAGGGCTCCAAGGATCTCCGAAGCGGGCAGGATGGGAGACAAGAACAAAAGAACCACCGCCTCAAAGATGCCCAAGCCCCCGGGGACCTGGCTGAGTAGCCCGGCCAATTGGGCCAGCATATAAATACAAAGAAACTCCGGGTAGGACATGTTTGGTATAGTGGGCAACAAAGCATAGAGCACGCTGCCGGCCAAGATCCAATCCAGACAACCGAGTGCGGTCTGCAGAAGGAAGAGGCCGGCGGAGGGCAGAGGAAACTCCCATTCGCGAATTGTCAACGGTCTCTTTTTCAAGACACTCCACAAAAGATATGCCGCCACCAGCGCGAGGAGAAACATCCCGAGCGGACGGGCAGAGGCAAAGGGGAGGTGAAGCGATCCGGGAATAGCCATCGGCTCAAGGATAAATGTCAGGCCCCCGATGGTAAAAAACCCAAACCAGAGGGTCAGACCGCAGAAGGCAACTACTTTGGTGATCTCAAAGGCCGAAAGCCCCCAGGCCGAGTACAGACGGTAGCGGACAGACGCGCCGGCAATCATCGAGAGACCGATATTATTGCTGAAGGTATAACCGATAAAGGAGGCCAGAGCAGTTTTTCTGTACGAGAGGCGATGATGGATGTAACGCAAGGCCAGGGCATCGTATCCGGTCATTACGAGATAGCTTAGGAAAGTGAAAGCGAGCCCATGGAAAAGACGACGGGCAGGGAGTTCCCCCACGCATCGAAGGATGTCGTTGAGATTGTATGTCTTGAGTTCGTGATGCAGGACCCAGAGGGCCAACAAGAAAAGGAACAGGCCAAAGAGAGAGCCCAAGCTATGGAGGAGTTTGGTTTTCATCAGGAGCCAACCACCCGTCTCGCGTCGGATATTTCAAAAGTTGATCCATTCGCAAAATACTTCTTGTGAAGCCATCGAAATTCGACCTGGATTCCCAGTTCAACGACATGGTTCGGAGGAATACGAAAGAATCTTGTGGCATCTTGCGAATTTCGCGATAGGAAGGCAAAAAGCCTCTTACGCCATGTGGACCACATTGGGCCCTTTGCTACCAACAGGTTCTCTCGTCCAAGGAAAAAGGTTGTATCCTGAGGATCTAATTTGAGCCCCTCCAAAGCGATTTTCATGATGTTGGAGCTGAAAAAACTAATATCAATGAGAAGGAAGCTGGCAATTACGATTAAAGCAGTCGCAAGACTCCATCCCCAGCGTCCATAAGCCACAACACAGAAAAGGATAGTTGTGAGTACCATAGTCGTAGATACCTCGACGCCATAAGCTGCTGCCAGGTTTCTGGAATGCCGAAAGCCCAAGGACTAAACAGACCGTACCAAACAGTAGTGTCCAGTTCACACTTGGCACGTATTCTTGGCCAATTTCCTCTGCAGAGGTATGCAAGATGGCAAGGCGTGGACAGTAACCAAGCCCTACGGCTTGCCGTGTTAGAGAAAAGGAGCCAGAAATGACCGCCTGGGACGCGATGACCGTGGCCGCAGTAGCGAGAACCACCAGGGGGTACACCGCCCAGGAAGGCGCCAGGCGGTAGAACAAATTGTCCACCGCGCCCGGATTGCGAAGCAGGAATGTGGTGTCATTGGGGCTTCCCGGAGATTAGCTTTCCTTGCACTTCTTGGTATTGCCTGAGGATCAGTTTAAGGGGGAAGTCAGGACTTGAAAGATAAACAAGGTTTGCGTCCAAAAACCGCTCCTTGAGCCCTCTGAAGACCTCATCCTTTTCGGTTTCAGCAATAAAGTTTCTGGTCTTCTCATGGTGGTAGACGGCTTTTTCTCCCACCGCTCCCCGGATGTCTTCAAAGGGGATATCCGGCTCATGCCGGCCTTCAAAGTATTCCCGCTTCAGCCCGACCTGCAGGCGAGCCTCAAAAGAGACCTGCCACCTATCTCCTGCCACACGTCGGGAGCGATCGTAAAGTTCGAGAGTCAGCCCGTTATCAAGCTCTCTTCTTTCAATCGGTTTTTCTTCCATCGGACCTTCTTGAACTCCGCTGTCTCATAACGTTTTCTGTTTGTTGTCACTCAAAGAGACTCAACTGCGCGCTCTTGTTCTTGGATTTGGACCGTCCTGAAAAGGGCTTTTTGCATTGTTTCAGATCTTCTTGAATGGCTTCAAGATAGGGAGACACCTGCCGTACGGTCTTTTGTCCGAACCATAGCCGTTTATCCGCATGGGTCAGAAAGACCTCTTCTTGGGCACGGGTCAGTGCCACATAAAACAGCCTTCTTTCTTCCCGGAGGTCGTTATCCTTCGACGTTATGTTTCGATAAGGGATCAGGCCGTCTTCACAACCCGCAATGAAAAGGACCGGAAACTCCAGGCCCTTGGATGCGTGCATGGTCATCAGGGCAACCCTTTCCGCCCTTGGATCATACATGTCTTGCTCGTTTTCAAGAAAAAGGTGGGCCAGAAATGCCGTGCTCCGATTGCCAAAAGAGCGGGAAAGGCCCAGAATAACCCGCAGGTTTTCCTCAAAGGTCGTATCGTCAGACATTTTGTCCGCGATCTTGGAGTGATCCACGATGAATCGAATCTGTTCATACACATCCTTTCCCCGGATGCGCTCTTTCAAACTGCTCAGATCCTCTGAAAAGGTTGCGACTTTTTTCCCGGCTCCGGGTGTCAACCCAGAGATGTCGCGGGCATGATCGAGTGCGCTGATCAAAGGGGTTCCCGTCTTTTCAGACCACTGCTGCAAGACCTCAACAGTCTTTTGAGTGATGCCCCGTGGAGGAAAATTGAGGATTCGCTTCAGGTCGAAATCCGAGGCGAGTGACAAGGCCGCTTTCAGGTAAGAAACGAGCTCCCTGATTCCTTTTCGGGTTTCAAGTCTCTGATCCCAAACCCCCTGAAAAGGAATCCCGGAGCGTGTGAAGGCCTCCCGCAGGGCTCTTGCCTGCTCCTTGACGCGGTAAAGCACGGCAAAATCAGAAAAGCTTCGTTCCGTCTTACCACGGGCACCGTGAATACGACGGCTATCCATGGAAAAATGGCTGATGCCGCCGACCTCTTCCTCGATCGTTTTGACAATATACTCGGCTTCCGCCTTTTCTGTCGGAAGCCGGCCAATGGTCAGGGTTTTTACCCCGCAAATGCCAGACCAAATCCTTTCCTCTTTGTCGCCACTGTCGGCTGCCATCACCTGCCCGGATGCCCGCAGGATCGTTTCGGTAGAGCGATAGTTGCGGTTCAGGCGAATCGTTTTTGCCCTTGGATAGTCCCGGCAAAATCCCTGAAAATATCGAACGTCCGCCCCTCTGAACCCATAAATGGCTTGATCCGGGTCGCCGATCACGCAGATGTCATGGGCTGGGGGCGCCAACTGTCGAATGAGCCGGTATTGGGCGTAGTTGATGTCCTGAAACTCATCGACCGATATGAAGGCAAACGTTTGCCGGTATCTTTCCCTGATGTCGTCGCGAGCCTCAAAAAGCCTCACAGCCTTGAAGATGAGGTCGTCGAAATCAAGGATCTGGTATTTTGAAAGGAGTTGCTGGTAGCTCCTGTATATGGCTTGAAACCGGCTGGACGGACACTGACGGACAACGGGCGCGAGGTTATCTTCGGGGGAAAGCATCAGTTCTTTGGCCAAAGAAATAAGATTCAAAACCGTGTCCGGACCCACCTTCAACGCCGAAAGCTTGCCCCCGGCCAGCTGGGTGGCCACCCTGACGAGATCCCTGCGATCAGCCTCATTCAATATGGAGACAGGCCCTTTGATTCCTATAACATCTGCCTCATTGGAGCAGATATCAAGGCACAGGGCATGAAAGGTCCTGATCGTGATTTTTTCCAGAGCCCTTGAATCGTCAACAAGGTGGCTCAAACGCTCGGCCATTTCGTGGGCCGCCTTGTTCGTAAAGGTAACGGCCAGCACCTGCTCGGGCCTGGCCGTCCCCTTGGACAGCAGATGGGCGATGCGATGGGTCAAGGTCCGGGTCTTCCCGGTTCCAGGCCCTGCCACAATCAAGAGGGGCCCGCCCGCGTGTTTGACGGCCTCCTGTTGGGCCTTGTTCAGGTGGTTCAAGAGACGCTCGTGGAAGGACGAATGCTCAGATGATGGCTGCCCCACAACCATTGAATGCCTATCGCCAATCGTTGATGGTGTCTTCCGCGAGACGGAGGATTTATCTCTTTTAAACAAGCCAGGTTGTGGAGAACGGCCCTTGGTTTTGGTCCTGCGCTTGGAAGGGGTGTCAAACAATGCCTTTTGCCCCAAAAGGTCTTCGCGGTCTTCGCCGGTGAATACGGACACGGTGCCAAACTCGCCGTCATATCCCGGGGCGATCCGGACCTGCTTGTTTCTCATGCGCCGGATGGCCTCGGCAAGCAGGGGTGGGCCGTGCCGCTCAAGGGCGTCCAGGGGGGTCTTTCTCAGGATATCAAATTCCGGCCCTACTTTTTCAAGAAGCGTTTGATAGGCCCTGCCCACCTTCTTGCTTTTCGGCCCTACCCGTAAAATTTCCGACAACAGGTCGGTCAAGGGAAGCAGGCTTGTGTACGGATGAGCCCTTTTCGGCCTTTGCCCGGCTTGGCGATCTGCCAGTTCTTCCACGCGGTGCATGACGCCAATCGTCACAGGTCTGCCGCAGACACGACACAGCCCCTTGTTTTTCAGGGTCTCCAGGGGCGAGAATCTCACGCCGCATTTACGGTGCCCGTCAAAATGATACTTTCCCTCCTCGGCAAAGTATTCAAGTGTACCGAGAAAGCGCTCGGCGTCCCCTGTTTTGAGGGCATCTGTGATAGCCGCATAGGAGAGGTCCGTGTCAAAAAGGTTTGCCTCTCTTCCCAAATTGGATGGCGAATGGGCATCAGAATTAGAGACCAGGGTGAACCCGTCCAATGATGAGACGCGCCAGTGCATGGCCGGGTCGGCAGAAAGGCCGGTCTCCACCGCAAAGATGTGGGGGGTCAGGTCCTCAAAGCATTCTTCCACGGAGTCAAAACCTGATTTCGAACCGAGCACGGAAAACCAGGGCGTCCAGATATGTGCCGGGATTAGAACAGCACGTTCCGAGGTTTCAAGAACGATTTCAAGGAGCGTTTTTGCATCCAGTCCCAGGATGGGTCTTCCGTCAGAGGCGATATTGCCGATCCGGGCGAGTTTTTCGTTGATCCTGCCGGCGACCTCCAGCGTGGGGACCAGGACCAGGTTGTGGACCTTCCGGGTTTTCCCATCCTTTTTGTAGATGCTGCTGATCTCAGTGCTCAGGATGAATCGGACCGGCGCTTGACAGCTGGGTGGGACCACCTGAGCGGTTTCCGCTGAATACTCCGGCCTCAAAGCAAAAAGGCCCTCTTCTTTCGGCTCGAGCTTTTCCGACAGCTCTGAAAACCATTGAGGGTGGGTAAAATCTCCAGTGCCGACAACGGTTATCCCCTTGAGCTGGGCCCACAGGTTGAGATATGCGAGATCTGAATTCTTGGCGGTTGCCCTTGAAAGGTAGGAATGGATATGAAGATCAGCAATGAATTCCATTTAACAAATGCGCGGCAGCTGCTCCCCGGCCAGCATGTCAAGGATGCGGGTGCCTCCGATGCCGGTCTTCATGAAGACTCGCCCGCGGTTTTCGGCGACCACCCTGCCGATGATCGCGCCTTCCTTGCCGTAAGGATGTGCCTTGATGCAATCAAGGACCTTGTCCGCGTCATCAGGTGCGACAAAGGCTATTAGTTTTCCTTCATTAGCCAAATACAGGGGATCAAGCCCGAGGAGTTCACAGGCCCCGGTCACCCCTTCGCGCAACGGTATCTGCTCTTCTTTCAGTTCAATGCCCACGTCCGACTGAAGGGCGATCTCATTGAGGGTGGTGGCCAGTCCGCCGCGGGTGGGATCCCGCATGGCATGGATCTGGTCACTGACCGCCATCATATCTGCCACCAGCCCGTTCAGGGGCGCAGAATCGCTTTGAACAGGCGCCTCAAAGGAAAGCCCCTCCCTCATAGAAAGGACGGCGGTGCCGTGATCTCCGACCGTGCCACTCACCAGGACCACGTCTCCTACCTGGGCATTTTTCCCGGCGATGTCCGTATCGTTCTTGATGACACCGACGCCGGAGGTGTTGATAAAGATCTTGTCCACGCTGCCACGATTGACCACTTTCGTGTCGCCGGCAATGATCTGCACCCCCGCAGCGTCGGCTGCTTCCTTCATCGATTGCAGAATCCGTTCGAGGTCGGGCATGGGGAAGCCCTCCTCGATAATAAAACCCACACTCAAGTAGAGGGGCTCAGCTCCCCGCATGGCCACGTCGTTCACGGTGCCGTGGACCGCGAGGCATCCGATGTCGCCACCCGGGAAAAAGATAGGATCCACGGTATAGGAGTCCGTGGAAAAGGCGAGCTTGTACTCCCCTATCTGGAATACCGTGCTGTCTTCCAGGCTATCGCCGAGGTCATTCTTGAACTGAGGCAGAAACACACGGGTCACCAATTCGTGAGAGGCCCGGCCCCCACTGCCATGATCCAATAAAATCGTATCTTCTTTCTTCATCACGCTTTTCACACTCCTATGTTAGTATGCTGTTAGAACTTCACCTTGGGGACCTCTTGCTTTTCCTTGGGGACCTCAAAGAAAGTCGCTTTTTCGAATCCGAACATCCCTGCAATCAAGCTGGTTGGAAAGCTACGGATCTTGACATTATAAGCCCTGACCGCCTCGTTAAAACGGCGACGCTCCACGGCAATCCTGTTCTCAGTACCTGCCAGTTCATCCTGAAGGCGGATAAAATTCGTGTTGGCCTTTAACTCGGGATACCGCTCCACGACCACCAACAGTCGGGCCAGGGCCGAGGAGAGCTGATTGTTGGCTTGAATCTTTTCACTGATGTTGCCGGCGCCGGCCACCTTGGATCGGGCCTCCGTTACCCGGATAAACACCTCCTTTTCGTGTTTGGCGTAGCCCTTCACGGTCTCAACATAATTCGGTATCAAATCATAGCGCCGCTGGAGCTGATTTTCCACCTGGGCCCACGCCGCCTTGACGCCCTCGTCCATCCGAACGAGGCTGTTGTAAGTCCCCTTCAAGTATAAGAGGGGAATGAGCAAAACAAGTACTACAACCCCGATGGCGATAAGCGTGTTTCTCTGTCCTTGTGTCATGAAGTCGCCTCCCTCACGAATGTTAGACCACTCTGTGTACGGCGCATTCCAGAACCGCTCTCGTTTATCTAACCTTCAACGTCCACGTCCAACCGGTCCACGCGTTTCCACAAGCTTCGTATTTCTCTCAGGTAAGACTGAAATAGTCCAGTCATTTCAGCCGCACCCGGCTTCATCTTTTTTTCGCTGATGTCAAGGAGCCTTTCAAAAAGGACGTGATCCAGCTCAAAGGTCTCACAAACTTGTCTCACGACTTGCCGGCTGTCACGTGGCAGCTCTTTTCCTTCAAGGTAAAGGAGCCCGCAAAAGATGGCGATAAACGCACGAACAGATTGCGCGACAAGCTGTTGGAGGTGCCTTCCCCTGCCTTGGGTCTCCAGAAAGGCCTCTCGCAAGAGCAAGAGCTTGCCCTTGATTTCCCTTTCGCACTGCAACCTCAAGAAACGGCGGTCAAAGGTGAGATCTTTTAGGAGGTCCTTGCCGTACGCCACTTCATAGGCCTTCTGGAAATTGAGATACTCCACAGGAAATGCATCGAGTGACGTCCGAATATAGTCCTCCGTCAGAAACAAGGGGGTGGCCACATTGCGTTTTTGCCACCTGGCGATGACCTTAAATGTCCGCTCCAGGGCATCGATCCCGCGCTCGGAAAGGACAATCATAAAATTGATGTCTGACTTGCCCGGGATATATTCACCAGTGGCCGCACTGCCGTAGAGGATGATGGAAACCAGGTCGTCACCAAAGAGCTGCTTGTAGTCATCGACAATGCCCGGAACTATTTCTCCCGGTTGTTTCGGACCCTTGGACATGAGGTTTTCTCCGCTATTTGTGAGTGATTACTCGGCCTTAGGGCTCGCGCAAAAATAACTTCACATTTTGGCATCTCAGCTTCAGCC
>CAZCXI010000076.1:0-14549 GCA_964502635.1 uncultured Desulfobacterales bacterium | reverse complement strand
TCAAGTCTGAAGGAGGTGATCTTAAAGAGAGTGGCTAATCAGAGGCTAACACAATTCTAACAATAATCTAACAAAGGTGAAAGATCTTAACCCAATCGTTGTTTCGACATGCAAAGGAGGAAAAGAAATGAAATTGAAAAGTTTTCTGATACTGGCAGTCGCCATGACCTTCTGTTTTTCGGCAAGCGTGGTCTCGGCAGGCAATCTCGTGATTAAGGGTTCCACGACGGTACTACCCATTGCCCAAAAGGTGGCGGAGGCCTACATGAAACAAAACCCGGATGTAAAGATTTCCATTTCCGGCGGAGGGTCCGGCAACGGCATTAAGGCGCTGATTGACGGCAGCACGGACATTGCGGACAGCTCCCGATTTATTAAGGACAAGGAAGTCGAACTGGCCGTTGAAAAAGGAGAATATCCCGTGCCTTTTGCCGTGGCCTATGACTGTATCGTGCCGGTGGTGCATCCGAGCAATCCTGTGATGAATCTTACCATGGAGCAACTGAAGGCCGTCTATCAAGGAGAGGTCAAGAACTGGAAAGAAGTGGGTGGCCCTGATAGACCGATTGTGGTTATCTCTCGGGATACATCCTCGGGGACCTATGAAGTCTGGCACAAGAAGGTCATGAAAGAAGAAAGGGTCTTTCCAGGGGCACTTCTCCAGGCCTCCAATGGCGCTATTGTCCAGGCTGTTTCAAAAAACAAGAACGCCGTAGGCTATATCGGGCTCGGCTACATCGATAAGAGTGTAAAGCCTTTGACGGTGAACGGCATTACAGGGTCAAAGGAAACGACCCTGAACGGGACCTATCCCATCAGTAGGCCCCTCTATATGTTCACGAACGGTTGGCCAAAGGGGGACACAGTCAATTTTATCAACTTTGTGGTGCACCCACAAAAAGGTCAAAAGTATGTGGGCGAGGCAGGGTTCGTGCCCTTGTTTTAGGTCATCATTGCAAGTGGGGCGCAGAGCATTACGATATTTGATGCCCTAATGACGCTTAGATATAGAAAACGCAATGGCTAAAGCACATCGAAAGGGAAAGAATCGCCAACAGAGGGAGCGGGCTATCCGTGTCCTCTTCTTCGGTGTGGCACTAGCCTCCATTACGACGCTCACCCTGATTGTCGTGTTCCTCTTTATGGAAGGCCTGCCCATTCTTGGCAAGGTTTCTGTGAAGGACTTTCTTTTTGGGCACTACTGGTATCCCACAGACGAGCCGCCCGACTTTGGCATCTTTCCGCTGATGGTGGCATCTTTGGCCGTTACGGTGGTGTCGTCTCTCGTTTCCATTCCGCTGGGGGTAATGACCGCCGTCTATCTGGCAGAGGTGGCATCTTCACGTATCCGGGAGTGGATGAAACCGATTGTGGAGCTTCTGGCAGCGCTGCCTTCCGTGGTCATCGGTTTTTTCGGGATGGTTGTTGTGGCTCCTTTTCTCCAAAGAGTTTTTGACATACCCACGGGCCTCAATCTCTTTAATGCCTCTTTGATGCTGGCTTTTATGTCTGTTCCAACCATTTGCACCCTGTCCGAAGATGCCATCTTTGGCGTTTCCAGAGAGCTGAAAGAGGCCTCTCTGGCGTTGGGGGCCACCCATTGGGAGACGATTGCTCGGGTTGTTATTCCTGCCTCTCTTTCGGGCATCTGTACGGCTGTGATCCTGGGTATGTCCCGGGCCATCGGGGAGACCATGGTGGTGCTCATGGTGGCCGGCGGGGCAGGCCTTGTTCCCCATTCCTTGTTTGATCCGGTCAGGCCCATGCCTGCCAGCATAGCCGCTGAAATGGCAGAGGCCCCCTTTCGGAGCGATCACTATCATGCCCTTTTTGCTACGGGGATCGTGTTGTTTGCCTTTACGTTGCTGTTCAACCTTGTGGCTGATCATATCGCCCACCGATACAAACAGGTGGGGGCCGCAACGCTCTGAGAGTATGCGATGAACGAATCAAGCGTCGCTCATGTCGACTATGGTGCCATGGCCTTGCCTGAACCGGAGAAGGCTCAGAACGAAAGGGGGATCGCCCCCGGCATCCGGGCGCATCGCAGACTTTTCCAGTCTTTTATGTTTTGGTTCTTCAGGCTTTGCGCTGTCATTAATGGAATCGCATTGCTGATCATCGTCTATTTTCTCGTCGCCAGGGGTTGGCGGGCCATCAACTGGACATTTCTGACGCAATCGCCTACGAACTCCATGACAGAAGGCGGCATTCTGCCCTGTATTGTCGGGACCCTCTGCCTGGGCTTGGGGGCCATCCTGGTGGCCCTTCCGATTGGGGTCGCCTCTGCCATCTATCTTCATGAGTATGCCCGTCCCGGCAAGCTGGTCCGCATGATTCGTCTGGGGATCAATAACCTGGCAGGGGTTCCATCCGTAGTATTCGGACTGTTTGGATTGGCCTTCTTTGTGGTCTGGTTGGACTTCGGAGTCAGTATCCTGTCCGGGGCCCTGACGCTCGGCGCCATGACGTTGCCGGTGATTATCGGGGCCTCCGAGGAGGCCCTTCGGGCCGTGCCGGATACTTACCGGGAAGCCTCTCTCGGCCTGGGAGCGACGAAGTGGCAGACGGTCTATCGGGTCGTTCTCCCCGCTGCATTGCCCGGTATCCTGACCGGGGCTATCTTAGGGCTCAGTCGTGCCGCGGGTGAAACGGCGCCCATCATGTTTACTGCGGCCGTTTTTTATAGCCCTTCCTTGCCCTCTTCTCTTTTTGATGAGGTTATGGCTCTTCCTTATCATATCTATGTGCTGGCTACGGCCGGTACGGAGATCGAAGCCACGCGGCATCTGCAATATGGAACGGCCCTTGTGCTTATTGTTCTCGTTTTTGGGTTGAACCTTGTGGCCATTTTCTACCGGGCGCGCCTGAGACGGGGGATGGAGTAGACAGGGATTGAAGCTCCCTGTAGCAAGCTGCGGGGAATCTTCGACCGTAAGGAACACTGACCTTTTTAGATACGCTCGCTAACCCCGCAGCAAGCTACGGGGAATGCGCTCGCTGTTGCGGTTCAAAGATGGACAAATCGCCAATGATGACAACGAAGAATTTGGATTTCTATTATGGTGATTTTCAAGCCCTTCATGATATCTCTCTCGATTTTCGTAGGAGTGAGGTTACGGCCCTCATCGGCCCATCAGGGTGTGGAAAGAGCACTTTGCTTCGGTGTCTTAATCGGATGAACGATCTCATTCCCACGAGCCGAGTTGAAGGCGAGGTGCTCCTGAAAGATCAGAATATCTATGATTCTAACGTGGATGTGGTTGCCCTTCGTCGTGATATTGGCATGGTATTTCAAAAGCCTAACCCCTTTCCCAAAAGCATTTTTGAAAATGTGGCCTACGGGTTACGCGTAAACGGCGTAAAGAACAAGGCCTTCATTGCAGAGCGGGTGGAGAAAAGCCTGCAAGAAGCAGCCTTGTGGGCCGAAGTGAAAGACAGGTTGTATGAATCCGCCCTGGGCCTATCAGGGGGGCAGCAGCAGCGTCTTTGCATTGCAAGGGCGACGGCCGTGGAGCCCGAGGTCCTTCTCATGGATGAACCTGCATCCGCACTGGATCCCATTGCCACCCAGAAGATCGAGGAGCTGATTCACAAACTGAAAAAGACATACATGATTATCGTTGTTACCCATAACATGCAGCAGGCAGCCCGGGTCTCTGATGTGACCGCCTTTTTTTATTTGGGAGCGCTCATCGAAGTGGATAAGACGGAAACCATTTTCACCCGGCCAAGCCTGCAACAAACATCTGATTACATCACGGGTCGCTTTGGCTAGGATTGGCTGGAAGAGAGGGAAAACCGCATGACCGAGAAGCGTCTCCAGAGAGAGTTGGACAAACTCAAAAAGAGGATTCTTTCCCTAGGCGCCATGGTGGAGGAGCGTGTTCGTATGGCGGTCAGGGCGATCGAATCCAGGGACGAACAACTTGCGGCCAAGATCATCCGCATGGACTACGAGATAGATGAGAACGAAGTTGAAATAGAAGAAGAATGCCTCAAAGTTCTGGCGCTTCATCAGCCTGTTGCCGTGGACCTGAGGTTCATTGTTGCTGTGATCAAGATCAACAATGAGCTGGAAAGGGTGGCTGACGAGACCGTTAACATCGCAAAATGCGTACAACGCATTGCCAAACAGGACAGGCTGGAAGTCTCTTTTGACTATTATCAGATGGCTGAAAAAGCGAAATTTATGCTCAAAATGAGCCTGGATGCCCTTGTTAACCTGGACCTGGACCTTTCTTTTCGGGTACTTACTCTAGATGATGAGGTGGATCACATGAATAGCCAGATTCACGACCACGTCAAGGAGACCGTCCGTCAGAAACCTGATCGAGCGGAGCAGCTGATTAATTTGCTGTTAGTTTCTCGCCACCTTGAGCGAATAGGAGACCATGCCACCAACATTGCCGAAGAGGTGATCTATATGATCGAAGGTGAGATTGTTCGGCACGGCAGGTGGGAGCAAGGCGTTGAAGAAACAGAGTCTTAGTCTCTTCTGATTGTTCTTTTCTTCGCTGCACCACTTCCCTTCGAGTATCTCAGGCCTTTTCAAGGGAATACCTCATTTGAGTTTAACAAAAATCTAACCATATCGTCATTTCGTCTTAACAATCTTGATGTTTTCTTAAGAATCTTCATTCTGTGTTGACAGAATGGAGTGAAAAGCACCTGGAACGTATAGGTGACATGCCTTTGTGAAGGAGGTGAAGCTTGTAAGACTTAGGAGGAAAGCGGAAAGAGAATCGCATCTTTGAAAACAACAAGGAGGATAAGGTAACATGAAGAAAATTGGATTCATCCTGTTCATGGCAACAACGTTGCTGATCGGTATGGGAAGCTATGGGATCTCCGAGGCCTTGGACACAGCGGGCCAAGACCGCCTGATTGATGTACTGATCAAGAAAGGCATCCTGACAGAAGAAGAGGCCGTAGACATCAAGAAAGAGGCAGAGGCCCTGGGAAAACAAAACCAGGAGGAGATCGTCAAGAAGATTAAGGATAAGGGACTCGCGGTTCCAAAGGCCCTGAAGGGGTTGGAGGTGGGGATGCTGGCCTATCTTGACTATTCCAATGGCCAAAAGCCGGGGCCTGATGATGGGGTTTCCAGTTTCAATGAGTTTAGGCTCACTCGGGGTTACCTGACAGTAAAGAAAGAGATCTTGCCATGGATGCACACGCGAATCACTATTGACACGCACCAGGATGATACCGGGGATTATAAAGAACGGATCAAATACCTTTATGCTGAGCTGAGACCGTCTGATTTGGGACTCCTGACCGACATGAAGTCTGAAATCGGACTGGGGCATATCCCCTGGTTAGACTTTGAGGAACATGTGAATCCCTATCGCTGCCAGGGCACCATGGCCGTTGAGCGGGCAGGGACCTTCAATTCCGCCGATAAAGGGGTCAGCCTTCGTGGTGATTTTGGTGGCAAGCTGGAGGACGCAAAGGAGAAAACAGGAAATCACCACTATGACGGGCGCTACGGGAGCTGGCACCTCGGCGTCTATGACGGTTCCGGCTACCATGCAAGCGAGAAGAATAATAACAAAGTGATTGAGGGGCGGCTTACCTTGCGTCCCCTGCCTGACGTCATCCCCGGTCTTCAGCTCAGCTATCTGGGTCTTTACGGCGAGGGCAACGAAGAGGCGCTAGACGGAGACTACCCGGACTATGAGGTGAACCTGGGCATGCTGAGTTACGAACATCCATGGGTGATTTTAACGGCTCAGTATCGCCAAACGCAAGGCAATGCAGCGGGGAAGTGGGTGGATGCCGAAGGTGACGCTCTGGATACCGAAGGGTATTCTTTCTTCGGCAACTTTAGGCTCCCCGTTTTTGACAGAAAGCTTTCGTTGTTTGCCCGTTACGACTATTTTGACCAAGACAAAGATGATGCCATTGGCAAGGATGCCGACTACAATATGTTCCTCGGCGGCCTTGCTTTGGACGTTTACAAACACAACCTCCTTTTGCTGGCCTATGAAACCACGGACTATGGTGATGATGCAGGCAAAAAAGGTGAAGTGCCAATTGTAGACAATAACCTCGGAGATGACCATAGGATCCAGGCTGTCTGGCAGATCGAATTCTAGCGTGTGCCGGATTGCTTATTCGACTTGCTGCTTGACAGTTCCCAGGTCTTCCCTCCGGAAGACCTGGGAACCATACCCCTTGACACCTTTAAAGCACTCCTTGCTTGACGGATCACATCTCATTTGGCTAAGATTCCAAAAAGACCGGCCCATGCCTGAAGGCTCCTTCCCTTATAGCGCAGAGACACGTCTGCGGAGCCTCTTTTTGTCAAGGTCTTGAGAAAGGAATCTTCCCATGGCTGATAGACCAACCTACGAAGAGCTGGAAGAAAGGCTCGGCGAACTGGAAAGGCAGACTTGCGACTATGGACAGATCAAGCAGGAATGGCTCACGTTATCTCATGCGGTTGAGCAAAGCCCGAATGCCATCATCATCACCGATCAAAACGGCCTTATTGAGTATGTCAATCCTAAGTTCACCGAAATAAGTGGATACACTTCCGAAGAAGCCTCGGCCATATATGCCAGCGACCTCGGGGAACAGTCCGATGAAGAAAAAAAACAAATGTGGGATGTTATAAAGTTGGGCGGCGTGTGGCGGGGAGAGTTTTACAACAAGAAAAAAAACGGTGACCGTTATTGGGAGCGAGCAACGATTTCGGCCCTCAGAGATGAAGAAAACGTGATCACGCATTATGTGAAGATTTCCGAAGATATCACCGAGCTTAAGCAGGCTCGCGCAGCCCTTCAGGAGAGCGAAAAGCGGCGATATCAAGACCAAAAAAGAATGGCCGTACTAAAGTTTGCCAACGATGTAGCCCTGAAGTTGATGGATGAATTGAGGAATCCCTTGGTGGCCATTGGAGGATTTGCAAAGCGTATTGCTCAAAAGGACCACCCCAGGGATAAGCTATCCGAATACGGCCAAATCATATTTCAGCAGTCCAAGAAGCTCGACAGCGCCCTAAACAGGGCGCTGGCCCACTTAAGAGCAGCCTCTGAGGAAAGCTAACCTTCCCCCTTGGACCACCACGCCCGCAGTGCCGTTGCCCGCATCGATGACGACCCGATTGGTAAGTCATAGATCCTGGGAGTTGTTGGTCAAGAGACAAGAACAAGGCCGCGACTCATGTCCTGCCCTCATGTGCTGATTCATCCCCATGTGCTGCCCAGATGAGCGTGTGTGTTTGATGACGCATTTGGATGATGCACCTCCAGACAGCCATCGTGACGCCCAGACTGGGGGCCTTGTTTTTCTCAAAGATAACCTTTCCACAACCCCAGTACAGCAACCTGGAACATAGAAATACAGCCTTTTTGCACTCCAAATACATAGTTTTACCCATTTATTTTCCACGGATTTGTGAATAAATATATATCAAGTCGTAAAGGTTTAGATCTAACGTTTGGGGGCAATTATGGACGTCAAAGACTATTGTGGTGCGATGAGCACGGAGCTTACGGCCTGGAAGGCCAAGATGTATGACAAGGCAGCGCCTGTTTCCGTGCCAGGTTAGTATCGTTGTCAGAAGGCACAGTGTTTGCGGGGGCGAGAAGCGTTAATCCTTCTCGCCTCTTTTTTCAGATGGTCTTCCCGGGTTTGGTTATGCTGATATGATGGGAGTTTTTCCCCTGTATGTGAGTTGAGAGACTTTACGACAATTCTTTACGTCAAAACGATAGCTGCAGGAGACAACCAATGGATTTGAAACATTATTTCGAAAAGACCGAGGGACGAGGTGTTCTAGCGACAGCAGACTCAGAGGGGAAAGTCGATGTTGCTGTCTATTCAAGACCCCATATGATGGACGATGATACGGTAGCCTTTATCATGCGTGAACGGCTGACCCATGAAAACCTCAAATCCAATCCCCATGCGGCCTATCTTTTCATGGAAAAGAGTGAAAAGTTCGTAGGCAAAAGGCTCTTCTTGACCAAGGTTAAGGAAGAGACGGATACGGACCTCGCCCGTTCCCTCCGGAGGCGCCAATACCCTGACGATGGAGAGCCCCTTTACTTGGTCTATTTCAAGATTGACAAAAGCTTGCCGCTGATCGGGGCGGGCGATAAGAGGTGACCTGGGTCGTTCATGATTAATGTTGGCCGGGAAAGTCCTCCTCCATGGCCATGCGTGGACTATGCGATCGACAAAAATATTGAGTTTAACGCCTTTTTTGGGTACCCTGTTTTTCTGCTCCAACTCGATCATTTGCTAACAGGGCTTGGATACGATGGTCAAGCCTCAATTCTACAGTCTTACTGCATCAGCTGACAGATTCTCGATCAAGTTCGATAATCTGGGGTGTTTAGGTATACTTTTGAAATTGTACCATTCTTTATTGAATATGCGTCAACGTGATCTGCGATCCCCTCTCGTTTTGATTGGCTTTCTCGCTCTATCATTCATCGTTGCCTTGTCGGGAATCAGATTTCAGCCGGGTGAATGGTACGAGGGCCTGTTGAAACCTTCTTGGACGCCACCCGACTCGGTTTTTGGTCCAGCCTGGACCATGCTTTATGTCTTGATGGCAACCTCAGCCTGGATGGTGTGGAAATCTGCTGGTATTGCAAGGGCCAAGGGGGCACTGGCGGTGTACTTATTTCAGCTTCTTCTCAATGCTTCCTGGTCCCTGGTGTTCTTTGGATGGCACCGCATGGGGCTTGGGTTTGTGAATATTGTATTGCTATGGTTCGCTATTGCCGCCACTGCCGGGCTCTTCTGGCGGCACCACAAGGTGGCAACCATCTTGCTCGTTCCTTATCTACTTTGGGTCGGATTCGCGGGTGTGCTGAATTTGGCTATTTGGCGACTCAATGTCTGAGCTAATCACCCGCCGAGATCTATGAACCCGAAAACCCATGGGATGAAAACGTATGATTTGAGTGCTTTTCATGGAGACTTGAAGTGATGACTGCAGTGCCAAAAAACATCCTGCTGACCGGCCCCACTGGCTTTATCGGTGGCCGACTGCTGTACGCCCTTGATCAGGAAGGGTTTCGGGTTAGATGCCTCGTTCGACTGTCGGAAAGGCTGGAAATCAAGCGCCCCCTGAAACGGGAGCCAGAAGTTGCGTACGCGGATTTGCTTCAAGCGGATACTTTGCCGAAGGCCATGGAAGGCATGGATGTGGCCTACTACCTAGTTCATTCCATGGGCGGGCGAAGCATTGCCGAAACCAAGGCCTTCGCAGAGCGGGATCGAAAGTGTGCCGAGAACTTCTTGAAAGCCGCGGAAGAGGCCGGTTTGAAGCGAATTATCTACCTCGGAGGTCTTGGCGAGACAGGCGACAAGCTCTCGAAACATCTTGCCAGCCGGCAGGAAGTGGCCAACATACTTCAGTCCGGCCGCATTCGCACAACCGCACTGCGGGCCGCTGTCATTATTGGGGCGGGTGGTGCGTCCTTCGAGCTGATCCGTTATCTAGCGGAACGCCTCCCGGTAATGATGTGCCCCCGGTGGATCAACACCCGTTCCCAGCCCATCGCAGTTCAGAATGTCATTTCCTACCTGATCGGATGCCTGCGCCAGCCAGCGACCGCCGGTTTGACGCTGGATATTGGGGGGCCGGATATTATCACTTATCGCGCAATGGTCAAGATTTATGCCAAGGTGCGCGGTCTGCACCGATTCATTTTCACGGTCCCGGTCCTCACTCCCCGCCTGTCTGCCTACTGGATTAATTTGATAACGCCCGTCCCTTCCGGTGTTGTTTTCCCCTTGGTAGAGGGCCTCAAGAACGAGGTCATTTGCAGAGACAATCGTATTCGAGACCTGGTTCCTCTGGACCTCATGAGCATGGAAGAGGCCATCTGCACCGCCCTTACCGAAACAGAGAAAGGGCCTGGTCAACTTCCTTCGAGGCAGGCCTGCTTTATCCGCTAGCAAAAGAAACGCCCCTTATGACACGCCTTGGAAACCACCTGCACAAGATCAGGCTTGGCCTTTGTAATGCCTATTTGATTGAGGGAGAAGGCGGGGCCGTGCTTGTTGATGCCGGCCATGTCAACAGCGAGAGAACCTTCATTCGGTATTTAAAAAAACACACTATTGCTCCTGACACCATCAAGCTCATTGTCATCACCCATGTCCATTTTGATCACGTGGGGGGCCTGAAGGCCCTCACGGCACGGTGCCGGTGTCCAGTCGCCGTCCATGCCAGGGAAGCGTCCGCGCTGAGTCATGGGGCCGTTTTTTTCCCTCCAGGGATCAACCTTTTGGGGAAGATGGCGTCCTTACTGGGGTCTACGTTAGGCAAGCCCTTCATGAATTATCCCCCGGTAAAACCAGATATTCTCGTCTCCGAAGAGATGTCTCTCGCGCCATTTGGCGTGTCAGGCAAAATCGTTCCAACACCCGGCCATACGGCCAACTCTTTGTCCGTTCTTCTGACCAGCGGCGAGGCCTTTGTGGGTGATCTGGCGTCAAATTACCTCCCGGGAGATCTTGGGCCTATATTTCCGCCCTTTGCCGAGAACGTGGAGGCCCTTCTTCAGAGCTGGGATGATCTCCTAGAGGCAGGCGCCACGATCATATGCCCAGGCCATGGTCGTCCATTCAGCGCCCATCTGCTCCGCAGAAAAATGCGAACCTTAAGAAACCAACCCCGGTGTTGTGTCCCATAAATAGTCTGCCTTGTTCGGACGGGGTCCAGAGCCTTTCAGTCTTCTTACACCCCTGGCCACTGCTCCGGCTGCGTCTGTCAGCGGATGGTTTGTCCCAACACGGCATAGACAGGATCGGCTGTCAAAAGCCCTGGATAATAGCGATCCGTCTCAGGGCGGGGCCACCCTCTGGCTGAATAGGTTTTCAAGTTGTCGTAGCTGCCGGATTCCAGGAAGTATTCTGAGACCAAACCCATTCGCTCAAACTCGCTCAGCTCTTCCCATATTCTGATAGCCTTTGGTGGAAACCAGCGGTTGGAGAAGGTATGGATGAAGAGCCCTTCAGGCCTTAAGATCCGTGCCACATCTCGAAAGACCTCAAAGGGACGCGTCATGTACTCAACAGATACCGTGCAGATTACCGCGTCAAAACGCCGGTCCTCAAAGGGCAACCGGGGTTCTGTGTTAAAATCATGGACCACGTATTCTGTTAACTGAGGGTTATCGGCCATTTCTTGGGCGTTTAAGCCCAGCCCAACCAGGGATCCCAGGGGAAGTGATTCCGGCACATGAGATCTCCAGCTGCTCATCAGGTCAAGGACATGCATACCCGGTCCCAGATATCTCTCGTACAGGTCCTTGATCATTGCCTGGGCTTGGGTATCAATGTGTGTAATGAGTCGAGGTTTGGCGTAAAAGATCGCGTCCTTGCTTTCATCCTTTCTCATAAAAGGGTCACCTGAGAAAAAATCGGTTGGTTTTTTTCCAGAACGTGCCTGCATGCCAGGGCCATTGGTGATGGTCTCAATCCAATCCGTCAGCCTTCCACCGCGCTCATCGTCCTTTTCTTGCACATCCACCACGCTCACCTGGAGCCCAGTCGCTTTGTCAGCCAAGGGATGGTTCAGGTCCACCGAGAGTTTTGAGCTGTCAACACTAATGCACCGGAACGGTTCGGTGTTGGCGTCGTAGATATTTGCCAGGCCTTTTAGAAGACCTTTTGGATAGAACCGACCCATCCGGGGTTCAATCCGATGGCCGTTGAGTTTTCGCCGTTCAAATCCTTTGGTTGGGAGGTCGAAAACTTGCTTTGTGGCGTAGGCGGGCGTCATCTCACCCGGGGAGAACAGAAATTGAAGTCGATCTTTGGGTTCGCTGCCCATCAATTCGTTCGTGACGACCTTTGGGAAAAGGTCGCGCCAGAAATTCACATGCTCTGCGCGATAGACCTCCGTGTGGGTTGCTACATCACTCTTCCAGGTGAGATCGAGTTCCAGCGCTCCCAATGTATGTTCACTGATTCTTGTCATAGCTCTTTCCTTGTTCCTCTCGTTCGTGATTCAAGCTCTAGATGAAAGGCTATAAATGCTGATGATTCTGCCGACCCTCTTGGATATCATTTATAAAATAAGACTGAATTAAAAAGAGTCAATCTGGCGCGAAGGTTTGTTAACCCACGGTTTCAAAGTGGGAATTTGTGAGGCCGTCCAACAGGAGGAAGGAATGAATCCGGATGGAGAACACCTCTGCATCGGGCTGGTCGGCGAAGCCTTCAAGCTGGGCATGTCTCCTCATGAGGGCCTCCCGGATCTGAAGTCTCATGCTGTCGTCTCCGATCTGTTCGAACACGCCGGTGACAGTGAGAGCTTTAGCCTCAGGACGCCTTGAACCAAGATCTTCCTCACGCGTGTCGATCAAGAGGCTGACCCAGGGATTCTCTCTGAGATTTCTGTATTTCCTTGTGTCTTTGAAAGTCACCATGTAAATCTCCGTACACGCCTCATTAGCCACATAGGCCATAAGAGAGCAGTGGGGCCTGTTGTTGGAAACGGTGGCCAAAACGCACATATCTTTTTCTCTGACCAGGGCTTTCATCTTATCCAGCATGGTTTTCTCCTTCTTTTCATTGCCCCTTCCAGCCTAACTTGATATATCAACTTACTGAGGATTACCAGTTTGCATTTGTCCTGAGGTGGAATCCCTATGGAAATGAAGATAAGATTGGGCATCAGCGCCTGCCTATTGGGGGAAAAGGTCCGTTACGACGGCGGTCACAAACTCGATCGCTACCTCACGGACACGCTTGGACGATACGTCGAATATATCTCCGTCTGCCCTGAAGCAGAAGCCGGGTTTGGAATTCCGCGGGAGGCCATGCACCTCGAGGGAGATCCGAATGCCCCCCGACTCGTGACCAGGCGAACCAGGCGGGACCTCACAGAACCGATGCTCGCATGGGCCAAAAAACGGGTCTCAGAACTTGAGGCTCAAGATCTTTGCGGCTTTATATTTAAGAGCCGATCTCCCAGCAGCGGTATGGAGCGGATTCCCGTCTATAACGCAAAGGGGATGCCGGTCAAAAAGGGCGTTGGCCTGTTTGCACGCACTTTCATGGATCATTTTCCCTTGGCACCCGTGGAAGACGAGGGCCGGCTCCATGATCCAAGACTGAGAGAAAACTTTATCGAATGCGTCTTTGTATTCAAGAGATGGCGGGAATGCCTCTCACGAGGGAAAAGCCGCCGAGGCTTGATCAATTTCCACACGAAGCATAAGCTCTTAATCCTGTCTCACAGCCCAAAGCATTACCAAACCATGGGAAGGCTTGTTGGCCAGGCGAAAACGTTCGCGTTGAACGAGCTCTATCAAACCTACCAGCGTCTGCTCATGGAAGCCCTGGGACTGAAAACGACCATCAAGAAAAACGCCAATGTGCTCCAGCACATGATGGGCTATTTCAAGAAAGAGCTATCCACGGATGAAAAACAAGAACTCCTGGAAATTATCGGCCTTTACAGCAAGGCGTCTGTTCCGTTGATTGTCCCTATTACCCTCATGAACCACTACATTCGCAAGTATGATCAACCCTACCTTAAGGAACAATACTATCTCCATCCTCACCCCATCGAACTTCAGCTTCGAAACCACGCGTAGCTCCTAGACTGTGGACTCCCAAAACGCCGATCATGGTTGAAGAACTTCGCCGGGATGCCCGGTGCCAGTCACAAGAACGACAGATAAAAGGGCCCCATGGACAGCTTCAAGACACGCATTATCAAAAAAATGAGCAGTTTTATCGGCCGATGGAATGTCCCATTGAACTACTGCTCTCAGCCGGTTCAGGAGCCCTCGCATCATGGTGCTGGTAGGAAGCAAGCCTGTCCTCACCAGCAGGTGGACGTGTTCTTCGTCAAGGTCTCAGGGCCCTAACGATCACAATCTTTCCCGTTTCCGTATTAAACAGACCCAGGCCCTTGGGGGATTGGGACGGTTAGATCCGAAATGATTTGACTCAAGTGTCAGAATTTCGAAATATGGTTCGATGGCAGTCACAAGATCTGTCGCCGTATGCTGTGGGGGACCAGGTCCTTCCCTTTGCTCATCGGCGTTTCCAATAAGACTTAGCCAAAGGCCTCTCTTGTCTAGATGTGCAGCCACATTTTCTGCAAACTTCTTCCGTGTTTCATGCTCATCAAAGGAGTGAAAACACCCTCGGTCGCAAACAAACCCGAAAGGCGCTCCAGGCACTTGGGTTTCTAGAAAATCTATCACATGAAACGTACATTCCACATCGGCTTGGGAGGCCTTTTTCGTGGCCATCTCAATCGCAGATTTAGAAACATCCGTGCCAGTCACTTCAAAACCTTGCTGAGCCAACCACACGGCGTCGTCTCCGGTCCCACAACCGATGTCTAAAGCCTTGCAACTTCGAATAGGTCTCTTGGTGACTATTTGGATAAGGTTGGAATCTGGCTTCCCAATATCCCAGGGGATTGAACCAGTCCTATATCGCTCTTCCCATCGGGTATTCCTAGGCAAGACAGTTCACTCCACAGACTTCTCAAGCAAGATGCCATTTAAATATCACAAAAATTTCGGATTTCAAATAGTTGCCCCTGATAGCAG
>CAZCXI010000075.1:0-14683 GCA_964502635.1 uncultured Desulfobacterales bacterium | reverse complement strand
CTACAGGGACCTTCAATATCTCAAGTGCGTTTCGTCCAAAATGCTCAATATCGTTCGCAAAACACTTTTTACGAGTCTGTTATGATTGTTTTTTTGTTTGAGGTGAGGCCATGAAACCGGTTCTGCAATTGGCTCTTGATTTTGTAGATCTAAGTCGCGCGACAAAGAATGCCGAGGCCGCGATGGCGGGCGGGGTAGATTGGCTTGAAGCCGGCACGCCGTTGATAAAGAGCGAGGGACTTGGGGCGGTTCGCGAATTACGGAGACTGTTCCCTCGGGCGACGATTGTGGCCGACATGAAGATTATGGATGCCGGCCGCATTGAAGTTGAAACGGCGGCCAAGGCGGGTGCCAATGTCGTGGATGTTCTGGGTGCTGCAAGCGACGCCACCGTTCGAGAATGCATACAGGCTGCGAAAAACTACGGAGCCAGAATTGTGGTGGACCTTATTGCTGTCAAGGACCCTGTGTCGCGGGCCAGGGAAGTCGCGGATTTTGGAGCTGATTATGTCACGGTGCATTGTTCCATAGACGAACAGATGGAGGGGAAAGATCCGTTTGAAACGCTGCGCAGTGTTGTGAAGAGCGTTTCCGTGCCGGTAGGCGTTGCGGGAGGGATCAATTCGGAAACAGCCCCGCGAGCCTTGGAGTCAGGGGCATCGATCGTCATCGTGGGCGGAGCGATCACCAAGGCCGTTGATCCAAGACAAGCGGCCGGCATCATCAAAAGGGCCATGGAGACCATGGTTGCCGTGCCCACCCAACTCTTTAGAAGAGGGTCGGGGGCGCAGATTCGGGAGATCCTGCAGCAGATCTCGGCAGCAAATCTATCAGACGCTTTACACCGGGCAGGCGTGATGCAGGGGATACGGCCACTGTTTCAAGGAATCCGACTGGTGGGCCGCGCGGTGACAGTGAGAACCTATCCCGGAGACTGGGCTAAACCGGTTGAGGCGATCGACGTTGCGCAAGAGGGGGACGTGATCGTCGTGGATGCCGGAGGCCTCGGCCCGGCTATTTGGGGTGAATTGGCTACGCACTCCGCAATGCAAAAAGGGCTGGCAGGTGTGGTCATCGATGGTGCCATCCGAGACACACACGACATAAAACAGATGAAGTTTCCAGCCTTTACGAGATTGGTCATGCCTAATGCGGGTGAGCCGAAGGGTTTCGGTGAGATCGGAGTGCCCGTGAACGTGGGAAATCGCAGGGTGGAAACCGGCGACTGGATCCTGGGCGATGATGACGGGGTTGTGATCCTGCCAAAATCCATGGCAGCTGAATATGCCAACCGTGGCATGGACGTGTTGGAGAGAGAGAACCGAATTCGCGAAGAAATCAAAACAGGAAGCACACTCAGTAAGGTCACTGAGCTTCTCCGCTGGGAAAAAAAATAGCCCCTTATTGTCCCTTCTTTCGTCGAATCCGCCGAGCCTTTTCTCGCGCGGTCCTTACCATCCACAGGGTCAAGAAATATCCTGCCAGGCTCACGACAATGCCGATGAGGGCACCCCCTACGATGAGGGACAGGAAGACCCCGGCGCTCGCATGCCAAAATGTCTCCCACGAAGGGCTCGAAAAGAAGACCGCGTTCAATGGATAGCCGAGCAGCTTCGCTCCTACCATGTAATTAAATCCGTAGATAAGAGGGGCAGTGACTGGATTGGTAAACCACACGGTTGCAGCGGCCGCCACCTTGTTGATCTTGAAAAAGGCGGCAATCGGCACGGCCAGGCAGGTCTGAAACCCCATGGTTGGGCTCATGGCCACGAAAAAGCCTAACGCCGCGCCCCAGGCAATCTCTTCAGGGCTCCCATGGAGGCGGATGAAACGATCATAAAGATATCGAGCCAACCTCCTCGGACGACTGGCCGATGCATTCGGCCAGTCTGGGTGGGACTGAGCGGCGTCATCCTGGTCTTGTACAGGCCTTCTTATCATGGCGTTTCGTAAGGGCATCGAGGCTTTCAAGGTCTTCGTGTATAGGCACGGTCGAATTGAAGTCGCACATCCGACAGGTATCCTTATCCAACTCTTGTAAGAAAAACAAGTCAAACAAAGGGGCGTACGTTGAAAAATCATCACTAAAAGGGTACTATGCTGCCCCCGAAACCCAGCCAAGTTGGGTAGCTTTTAACATCATCACCAGTCAAATTCTGACAGACTCGTAAAAAGTATTTTGCGAACGATATTGAGCATTTTGGGACAAAGGCACTTAAGATGTTTGGCGTTAAAAAATGCTAACTGTTTGAGGGCCCTAGCCCGAGTCTTAGCATTTTAGCTGAACATCTTAAGGGCCCCCAAAATGTTCACGGAGTGAGTAAAATCGACTTTTTACGAAACTATCAAATTCTGTGAGCGCAAAAATATTCGCTACGCTTTTTCTGGCTGTTTTTTCTGTCACCCTTGGGGTGGGCTTGGTGGTTCCATTGCTGCCGGTGTATGCTCATGAACTTGGGGCAACGGGATTGTACATAGGTTTTATCTTTGGGGCCTTTTCCCTTTCAAGGACGGCCTTTCTCCCCTTTTTCGGCCGTCTGTCAGATCTCAAGGGAAGAAAACCATTCATTACTACAGGGCTTCTGGCCTATTTTCTGGTCGCCATAGGCTTTACACTGTCAAGGAATGTCAACCTCTTTATTTTGATCCGCTTTTTCCAGGGCATTGCATCGGCCATGATCTTGCCGGTGGCCCAGGCCTATGTTGGGGAAATCACGCCTAGACACAGAGAAGGTTTTACCATGGGTCTGTTTAACATCTCCCTTTACGCCGGCCTGAGTCTTGGACCGGTGGTCGGCGGCGTGGTCCATGATGCCTTTGGCCTTCGGACCGCCTTTCTGAGTATGGGAGTGGTATCGCTGTCAGGCTTTTTCCTGTGCCTTGTGTTACTGCCTCGCAGCAAGGAGGAGCGGCCTCTAGTGCCGACCGGGTCCCCGACCCGTTACCGGGCCCTTGTGAAGAACCGATATCTCGACGCCCTTTTTTTCTTCCGCTTCGCCTTTACCACGTCGATCGGGATGGTGTGGGCCTTTCTTCCCCTTCTCGCGGGCCTTGAGTTCAATCTGTCCAGTTCGGCTATCGGGATCCTGGTCATGCCGGGAGTGCTCGTCACCGGTCTTTTGCAGACGCCGATGGGGCTCTTGGCGGATCGCTTCGACAAGAGGACCCTGATTGTCTTGGGTGGAATCATAGCTGCCGGAGCCGTCTTTTCCTTTGTTTACGCAAAAGGATTCTGGGCCCTGTTTGTGGCCAATGTCTTGTTCGGTGTCGGAGGAGGGATTGCCATACCCTCGGTAATGGCCATGACGGTCATTATAGGACGCCACACAGGGTCCATGGGCTCTATCATGGGCATGTTGACCATGGGGCACAGTCTGGGCATGTTGACGGGCCCTATATTTGCAGGCTTCATGATGGATACCTTTGACCTGTCGCTGGCTTTCGTAGGAGGCGCAGTCATCATGGGGTTAGGGTCTATCGTCGCCCTCGTGTTGACGGCCGGGTTCCAAAGCTGGGCCGAAGAAAAGGGGCATGATTGACAACAGGCGCATGCTACTTTAAACTTCGTAGCTATAGATCGTCGTATCAATCCCTTCTATGGATGGGAGGTTACTGACATGGAATCTCATAGTGGCGAGACCGTCACCATTGGTTCATTGGAGATTATGCTGGCCCAGCCCGCAGCGTTGCCTTTGAAATGGGTGGGACAGAAGGAACTCATTAAGCAGGTGCTGGCCGCATGGATGGTGATCGACGAGAAAGATGTCCCTTTCAACCCCCGTCTCGTTGGAAAACCGGGCGTTGGCAAGACCACCCTCGGCTATGCCGCGGCCAAGCAGCTCAATCGGCAGGTGTATCTGTTTCAGGCCACCATGGACACTCGGCCCGAGGACCTCATCATTACCCCTGTGATGGGGGGTGATGGTCAGGTCAAATATGCTGCCAGCTCTTTGGTAACAGCCATGATTAGGGGCGGGGTGTGCATCTTGGACGAGGGAAATCGCATGAGCGAGAAATCGTGGGCATCTCTGGCGCCACTCCTTGACGATCGGCGATATGCAGAGTCTCTCATAACAGGTTTGACCTTGCCAGCTCATCCTGATTTCAGATTTGTTGTGACGATTAACGAGGACGCTTCCACCTACGAAATCCCGGAATACATCCACTCCAGGCTGCAGCCTCAGATATTTATAGATTTTCCGGACCGGGAGGACGAACGGTTGATCCTAAAGGAAAATTTGCCCTTTGCCGACGAGGATATCCTGAACTATATGGTCGATTTGCTCCAGCGCGCCCATGCGGCCGATGAGGTCTATTCTGTACGCGACGGAATCAATATGGCCAGGTATGCCTTGAAGATGATGCACGGCACGGGGATGTCAAGGAAGGAAGCCATTCAACATGCCATCCTCAATGTGCTTGGTGAGGAGGCCCTCCGCTACACAGAATAGAAATGCCCAATGAAGCCTTAGAACCCATGGGTCCCATCTTTCCCGTCCCAATTGTCCATTACAGCCTGGAGTTTGCCGATGCGGTGCGGGACCTATTTCAACACGTTAGGCCGGACGCCGTAGCCGTAGAACTGCCCCGCTCCATTCAGGATGTGGTCGAGAAGGGTGTGCGGCGACTGCCTGAGATCTCCGTCGTCTTGTACCAGAACGACAAGGGGGAGACGCTCTATCTGCCTATTGAACCTACAGACCCTCTCACGGAAGCCGTCCGGTCTGGTCTGGAGACAGACATCCCGGTCTACTTCGTCGATTTGGACCTGGATGAATATCCTTCATATCGCGACTATGTGCCGGATACCTATGCCGCCCACCGCTTGGGAATCCGGTCTTATTACAATATCTATGCTCACCAGAGTCTTCCCTCACTGAAAAAGCCCCCCCAAGATCTTCGGCGAGAGGCCGGCATGGCTTACCACCTGCAGCAGCTGGCGGCCAAACACAATAAGGTCCTTTTTGTTTGCGGACTGGCACATCTTGAGGGTGTGAGGGCGGCGTTTTTCCGTCCTCAGGCTGAACCCCTTGAGAAAATCAAGCGAACCGGGGTAAGCGTCTTTAATCTTCACCCCGACGATCTGGCTGAGGTGCTCACCGAATACCCCTTCCTGGCCGCTGTCTATGAATACCGAAGGCACGGGCTTCCGCCCGAACCCGAGCTCTCTGATTTTACAGTTCGCAAGAAGCTTGGCGTCCTCAAACTGATGCATGGAGGAAAAGACACCTGTTCTGAAGAGGAGGCCCTGGATGCGTCCATACGGTGGAGCGTGCATCACATCAAACCGGGCATCGTGGACCGCCAAGTGGTAAGCCTAAGACTTTTTGAGCAGGCGGCTCGGCATTATCGCCAGGATACGGGCGAAGCGGTGTACCGATGGCAGAAACAGGCCTTTTTCCGCTATTCAAGGAACTATGCCCTGTTGGAAGAAGGGCTCTTGCCTGATTTTTACCAGCTTCTCGTTGCAGCCAGGGGGTGCGTGGACGACAATTTCTGCTATGCCTTCTGGCGCCTGGGGTCCTTCTATCCGTGGCAGAAGGCTCAGTCTTCAATCGCCACCATCCGCATGAGTGGAGACATGCTGCGGCTGGGACAACGTAAGATTCACATCCGCAGGAGACTTCGCAGGATCAAACGTCGTCCTGTGTATGTGCCCAGAAAACGTCGAATGAAGGAACACAGACCTGGAGAATGGCTGGAGGGTTTTGATGATCCTTACATTTGCTCCTATCCGCCTGAGGACCTGGTCATTGAGGATTACGGTGGTTTTCTCAAAAACAAGGGGTCGCATGTGCTGTCAGCCGATGACGCGGTCAGTGTCCCCTTTGAAACCACGATCCTGGACGGGATCGACATGCGGGAGACGGCCCGTCACATCCATGAGGGCCGTATCTACGTCAAGGAGTTTAAGAGGGTTAAAGGTGGCGTGGGATCGGTGGTGATTATCTTTGATGACGACAAGACAGGCCAGGCCTATCCCTACCTCATGACATGGCTGGGAGAGCACGACCAGGAGTCGGACATGGCCTTTTACGCCACCCATCCTGCCGATCATATTGTGGGGCCGGGCATCTCAAGGTGTACCTATGGGGGGGCTGTCATGACCTATCCGCCCCTTCGCCTGGCCGATGTCTGGGGAGACCCAGAGTACGATTGGGCACGGACCAAGGCAGAACGGCTTCTCTTGGCGGGCTTGGAATACAGCCTGGAAAAGCATGTGGTTTACGTGGCACAATCGCCACCCAGATCCTTTATTAAGCAGGTGGCAACCCGATGGGGCCGGCACATCGTTTACATCCCCATCGGCCAGCTTTCGCCGATCAAGCTTAAGCAGATACGCACCTTCCACGTGCTGGCAGGTAAAGACAAACGCAAGACCGCCAAGGATTACATTTGGTAACGACTCTTGCCTGTGGGGAAGGGGTTCTTTCCGGGGAGCATGGCAAATCTACCAGGACAGATTATCTCCAAAAGGGTTGGCAGAATCCTCGAACTCTTGGCATCAACTCATCGGGAGAAGACCCATTAAGCAAAGCTTTGGACGAACCCCTGTGGGTTGCTTCCTGAATTGGAGGGAGGTGCTAATTTTTGGCGGGGTGTTCAGGGGCCTCTGGGATGTGTGTTTTTTCCGTGTCTTTTGCCTGGTCGCCGACCGTGCATGAGTTCCTGAGTCAGGTAGATATGCCAAGTCTTGGCAGGACATAGGCCTGAAGCAAGAGCCAGACAAAAAAAACAGCCAACAAAATCAATAGCTCAGATGACATTCTTTATTCCTTCAGCCGACGGCTGAAATGAATTTACGCTCAGGAAAAACCTCGAGAAGACGGTGAGCAAGACGAGGTCGCAGAAGTCCCGACATGCCCGGCCGTTCTGCTCGAAGAAAACATGGATAGCAGGCGCTCAGGATTGGGGGCGCCGCATTTTGGACATTTGACAGGCTCTGGATCCGATGAAAAGATAATGTGCTCGAATTCATCGCCACATTGTGGGCACCGAAATTCATAGACTGGCATTGATTCCTCCTCGGCGCGGTTCGCTCCAAAAGGCGAACGAGCCTTTGAACCGCACGGTCGAAGATTCCCTCTAGCTTGCTACAGGGAGCTTCAATCGGACGTTTAAATATATTATTAAGCATTCGGTGCCGCATTGCAAGGCTTTTTGTCCTTCTTGTGGAGGAGCTGGGTGGCGTGATCAGGAAATATTGGCCATGGCTTATAGCCTTTCTATATTTTGTTAACCCTTATGATATAGTACCGGATTTTATCGCCGGCCCTGGCTGGCTTGATGATCTGGCTGTCTTGGCGTTGGCATGGTGGTGGGCTGCCAGGCTGAAAAGGACCGGTCGGTATCGCAACGGCCCGTGGGCGCGGCAAACAAACCAACAAGAATCCCCTGGTGCGGGTCGACGGGCCGAGGAGGATCCTTTCAAGGATGAGGACCCCTATGAGATTCTGGGCATTGATCAGGGGGCATCCAAAGCACAGATCAAGACAGCGTATAAGAAACTGGTCGCCCGATATCACCCCGACAAGGTGCAGTATCTGGGCAAGGAATTTCAAGAGCTGGCCCACAAGAAGTTCGTGGCCATTCAGAAGGCCTACGATATCCTCATGAGATGATACAGGCCCTCCTACTCGGTTCCGATAAAGAACGGTCGAAAGCTGGACTCGTCCTGTTCAAGGGCGGCCTTTATCTCATCCAGGAGCCTTGGCTTGTCATAAGGCAGCCGCCCATGGAGGTTGATGTAGTTGGTGTAGTGATCACTGGTGAGGATCGTGCCAATGGCAAGCCGTTCAAGGAAGGCTTTTGTTTCCTTTAAGATGGCGTGAGGGGTGAGCATTTGAAAGCTGCCTGCCATGACCTCTTCGAGAAGAGGGGTGTTGGTTTTTGGCACAAAGGTGCGTAGCCGCACAAAGTCCGGCGCGATTTCATTGATCACGCGAGCCGTTTCCTCGGCATGTTGGCGCGTCCTGTCCTGTCCCCCGATACCCAGGATGACATACAGACTTAGCTCCATGTTGGCGGCCATGACCCACCTGCCTGCCTCGATCTGCTGCCGGGCATGGGTTCCCTTATGAATGCGTTTCAGTGTCACATCGTCTCCTGATTCAAGGCCCACATGAATACGCCCAAGACCCGCTTTGGCCAATTGCTCAAGTTGTCTTGGTCCCTTTTTGTGAATAAACTGCGAAGATCCGTAGACCGTGATGCGCTCAATGGATGAAAAAGTCCTCCTCGCAAAACAGCATACCTCAGCCAGGTCTTCCGTCTTCATGGCAATGGTGTTTCCCGCGGGAAGAAACATGGTGTGCACATCCGGGCCGTAGATCTTTCTTGCTTCCAGCATGTCTTCCTTAATGTCATCGACGGGCCTGCAACGGTATCTGGGGCCGTTCTTGTAAACCATACAAAAAGTGCACCGGTTGTGGGGGCATCCAACGGTGGCCTGGATCAATAGTGAGTCGGCCTCGCTGGGCGGACGATATATGGGACCTTCATAACGCATGGAGAGAGCTTGATTTTTCTTGAAGAACGAGCATGAGTTTGATAGTTTTTAAAGTTTAAAAGGCTCCGAGGTGAGCGGCTGCTTATCCATTGCAGCAATATTCCAGTCTTTTCTTCTCATTATAGGACACATGTCATTCATTGCAAGGCGCAAACAGACCCGGCAGATATCCATCGGTGGTGTGAAGGTGGGGGGTGGCGCACCCATTGTTGTGCAATCCATGACCAACACCTTCACCCACGACATCTCTGCCACCGTGGCGCAGATCCATCGCTTGGAGGCTGTGGGCTGTGAGCTTGTGCGGGTCGCTGTGCCGGACGAGGCGGCCGTGGAGGCCATCAGCCCGATCAAAGATCAGATCTCCATTCCCCTGATCGCCGATATTCATTTCGATTACCGGTTGGCCCTGGCAGCGGTCAGGGCCGGGGCGGATGCCCTGCGGATCAACCCGGGCAATATTGGCGGAGCCAAAAAGATCAGGGCCGTGGCAGAGCTGGCCAGGCAGCGCGGGATCCCCATTCGCATAGGCGTGAACGCGGGTTCCATTGAAAAGGGCCTCCTAAAGAAACATGGCGCGGCTACGCCGGTGGCCATGGTGGAGAGCGCTCTGCGCCATACAGAGCTGCTGCGATCCTTTGACTTTCACGACATCAAACTTTCTATCAAGTCATCGGACGTGGCCCGTACCGTGGAAGCGTACCGGCTTCTGGCTTCTCAAACCGATCTTCCCCTGCACGTGGGCGTGACCGAGGCCGGCAGCCTGGTATCGGGCACCGTAAAGTCGGCCCTGGGTATCGGTATTCTCCTGGCCGAGGGCATTGGCGACACCATTCGCGTTTCTCTTACCCGCGATCCGGTGGATGAAATCCGGGTCGGCTTTGAGATACTCAAGGCCTTGAAGATCCGACAGCGGGGCCCGGAGATTGTTTCGTGTCCCACGTGCGGCCGTTGTAATATCGACCTGGTGGAGGTGGTGGAACGCGTTGAGGCAGCCCTGCTCACCAAGACCACCCCGGTGCGGCTTGCCATTATGGGATGCGTGGTGAATGGACCTGGCGAGGCCCGAGAAGCGGACATCGGCATCGCCGGCGGCAAGGGACACGGGGTGTTGTTTAAAAAAGGCAAAGTGGTGCGCAAGGTGCGGGAAAACAAACTGGTTGAGACGCTTCTTCAAGAAGTGGAGGCGTATGAAACGAAGGAGTAGCATGGGCAAAGAACGACAGACGGCCATTGCACCAAAGCGGCACGAAGACTATCCAGAATGGTATCAGCAGGTGATCAGGGCATCGGACCTAGCCGAAAACTCGCCGGTCAGGGGATGCATGGTCATCAAGCCATGGGGCTATGCCCTCTGGGAAAACATCAAGGGCGTGCTGGACAGCATGTTCAGGGCGACCGGGGTCAAAAACGCCTATTTCCCCCTGTTCATACCAAAGCGGTTTCTTGAGAAAGAGGCCGAACATGTGGAAGGCTTTGCCAAGGAATGCGCCGTGGTGACCCATCATCGTTTGGAGAGCGCTGAAGGCGGTGGGCTGGTTCCTGCGGGCCCGCTCGAAGAGCCTCTGGTGGTGAGGCCCACCTCTGAAACGATTATTGGGGAGTCGTTTTCCAGGTGGGTCACCAGCTACCGGGATCTTCCCCTGCTCATCAATCAGTGGTGCAACGTGGTGAGGTGGGAAATGAGGACTCGCATTTTTTTAAGAACCACTGAATTCCTTTGGCAAGAAGGGCACACGGCCCATACGACACCGAACGAGGCGATGGAAAGAACCCATCAGATGCTGGCTATTTATGCCGGGCTGGCAGAAGATCATCTTGCCATGCCGGTCATCAAAGGTGAGAAAACGGCCTCTGAGCGATTTCCGGGGGCCGTTAACACCTTTACCCTGGAGGCCATGATGCAGGACCGGAAGGCGCTTCAGGCAGGAACTTCCCATTTTCTGGGACAAAATTTTGCAAGGGCGTCGGAAATCAAGTTCCAGTCCGCGCAGGAAAAGGAAGAGCATGCCTGGACCACCTCGTGGGGAGTCTCCACACGCCTGATAGGCGGTATCATCATGACGCATAGCGATGACGATGGGCTGGTTCTGCCTCCTGTGATTGCACCATCTCACGTGGTGCTCATGCCTATTGTCAAGAAAGACGACCACAGAAGCCCTGTTATGGATTACACCTATGCCTTGGCCAAGGAGTTAAGAGCTTTGAGGTACCATGATCGCAAGATCACGGTCGAGATTGATGACAGGCAAGTGGGCGGCAGGGGATGGGATTGGATCAAGAAAGGCATGCCCCTGCGCGTTGAAATAGGTCCCAGGGACATAGCCGAAGACTCGGTGTTTGTGGGACGAAGGGACCGGGGGCCGAGAGACAAGGAATCGGTCCGCCGGGACGAGTTTGTGAAGACCATGGTCTCTATGTTGGATGACATACAAAGCAATCTTTTTAATCGAGCCTTGCGATTGAGGAAGGAAAATACCGTTCGTATTGATTCGCAGGATGATTTCTATGCCTTTTTCACGCCAAGTAATCCGGACAGGCCCGAGATCCACGGCGGCTTTTCCCTGAGCCACTGGTGTGGGGACCCAAGGTGTGAAGAAAAGATCAAAGAGGACCTGAGTGTGACGATTCGCTGTATCCCCCTTGCGCATGAGATCGAGACGGGAACGTGCATTGTCTGTGGGAGCAAAAGCAGCGGGCGTGTGGTTTTTGCCAAGGCCTATTAACCACCTTACGACTTGACCGGCTTGCTTTCAGCAAGCCCCGTCCTTTAGGACGGGGTCGAGGGGAGCTATGAAAAGACTGTTTTTCTTCCTTACCGGAAAGCCCCGCCCTGCAGGGCGGGAGAAGCTTCACAAGCCCTTGTGACATGATCCGCATCACCGACATCTTGGACCACATCAGTGCTTACCACCCGGAAGCCGATTTAAATCTGGTGGAACGCGCCTATGTCTATTCGGCAAGGATTCATGACGGCCAGGTGAGACTCTCCGGCGAACCGTATCTGTCCCATCCCCTAGAGGTGGCCGGACTTTTGACCAGGTTGAAGCTGGACACGGTCAGTGTGGCTGCCGGCCTCCTTCACGATGCTTTAGAGGATACGGAGGCGACGGCCGAGGAACTGACGGAGATGTTCGGCCCCCAGGTTACCCACATTGTGGAGGGCGTGACCAAGTTGAGCCGTCTGTCTTTTCGGAGTTCTGAGGCCCGGCAGGCAGAGAGCGTCCGCAAGATGATCCTGGCGATGGCCGATGACATTCGCGTCATCTTGATCAAGCTTTGTGACCGGCTCCACAATATGCGGACCCTTCGGTTCCACACGGAAAGGAAGCAGGTCAAGATAGCCCAGGAAACCTTTGACATTTTTGCCCCTATCGCCAACCGTTTGGGTATTTACTGGATCAAGGACGAACTCGAAGACATCTCATTCATGTACCTTTTCCCCCAGGAATACCAAGACATTGCAAACCAGGTGGCCAGAAAAAAGGAGGAACAACAAGCCTACATAGATAACATCAAGGGGATTATTCACGAGAAAATGGCCGAAGCCCACCTCAACTGTGAGGTCCAGGGCCGCCACAAGCATTTCTATGGAATCTACCAAAAGATGATGGCTCAACAGGTGGGCTTTGACGATGTGTATGACATTCTCGGCTTCCGGGTCATCCTTGACACGGTACAGCAATGCTACGAGGCCCTGGGGGTCATACATTCCATCTGGCTGCCTATCGCAAAACGTTTCAAGGATTACATCGGCATTCCCAAGCCCAATATGTACCAGTCCCTCCACACCACGGTCATCGGGCCGTTTGGCGAGCGCGTGGAGATTCAGATCCGTACTAAAGAGATGGACCACGTGGCCAGGGATGGCATCGCAGCCCACTGGCAGTACAAAGAAGGAGAGGCCCCTGACAGAGAAACCGGTGAGGTTTTCGCTTGGCTCCGGAAGCTTGTCGAGGAGCAGAAACATGTCAAGGATCCGGATGAATTCATGGAGACCGTCCGGATCGAGCTCTTCCCGAACGAGGTCTATATCTTCACTCCCCGGGGTGATGTGTTGACTTTGCCCAAAGGAGCCACCCCGGTTGACTTTGCTTATGCCATTCATTCTGAGGTGGGCAACCAGTGCATGGGGAGCAAGGTGGACGGTCGCATGGTACCCTTGAAATACGAACTGAAGACCGGGCAGAGGGTCGAAATTATCACGTCTTCCAACCACAAGCCCAGCAAGGATTGGCTAAGCTTTGTCAAGACGGCAAGGGCCCGATCCAGAATACGCCAGCACATCAAGGCCGAAGAAAGAAAACAGAGTCTGGCGCTCGGGCGCGAAATGTGTGAGAAGGCCTTTCGCAAGTACCACTTAAGCTTTAACAAGTGTTTAAAATCAGGCGACATGGAAAAGGCGGTTCAGGAGCATGGGTACAAAACGGCCGACGACCTCATTGCGGGTGTGGGATACGGCAAGGTCACGCCTCTGCAGGTGGCTCGATACTTTGTACCCAAATCTGAATTAAAGGAACCAAAAGAAACCATTGTTGATAGGCTCAAGGAGCGAATCCGTCGTCAAAAACCCAAGTCGGGTATTTTGGTAAAAGGGGTTGAGGATGTTCTTGTGCGCTATGGGAAGTGCTGCAACCCCCTGCCCGGTGACCCGGTGGTTGGATATATCAGTCGGGGTCAGGGGATCACGGTTCACCGTACATCCTGCCCTCACGCCCTGAGCATGGATTCAGCCCGTCGAATCGAACTCCAATGGGCACCGGAAGTTGACGAACTCTACCCTGTAAAGATCCACGTGCTCTGCCACGATAAGATGGGGCTGCTGGCCAGCATCAGCGGCGCGCTGACCGAGGCAGGGGCGAACATACTGGATGCCAATGTGAGGACGCGAGCAGACAACCGGGCAGAGTGCCACTTTACGGTTAGCGTGTCAGGGGCGGAGCACCTGGAAAAGATCATGAAATGCGTGAACAGGATAAAGCACGTCATCAGGGCGACCCGCATTGTGGCGTAGTGGCACGAGTTGACCGATAAGATCTTCGGGATGTCGTATTAGGCCGGTTTTTCCACCAAGCCGGAGCGCAGGCATCGCGTACAGACCTTGATCCGCTTGACTCGTCCCTGATGGACGGCGCGAACTTGCTGCAAATTTGGGTAAAAACGTCGTTTGGTCAGGTTGTGGGCATGGCTCACATGGTGGCCAGTCATGGGTTTCTTACCACATATGTCACACATCTTTGCCATAATCTAGAATCCTCCTGTGCAAGACATCGTGGAGTCGATAAGCTGTATAATGCTCATCTGTCCATAAATTTTTTTATCTATCATATTATAGCATCCTTGAAAAGCGTTTTATGTGAAAGTTCGTTACGGCCTTTTCCTTTGAGCCCTGAACAGCACCATCAGTTGCCGGCCCTTTGACCCGCTCCTCTATGTCCAAGGTCAATGTGCCCGAGAAACGTTTAGAGATGATGACAAGGGATGACGTGCAGAAGATGAAGGTTGGCTTTGACCGGACGAGGTTTTTTCGAGTCGACCAAGTGATGCTTACCGCTTGTAGGGGCGAGCCCTTAGCCCGTCCATGACTGAAAACAGGCGTTGTCTTAGAATTTTCCCCAGAGCCATGTGACGGCAATGAGGGCGGAACCCACGGCCAGTACAATGGTGAAGGCCTTGGCAATCCGGCTTAGCCAGCGGCCGAAGTCTTCAACGAGTTCTTCGTCCCAGCGTTGCCATTCGTCGGCGTCGTAGCCTGTTTCCCGGTGCCCCAATGTTTTCTCCGGGTTGTCTTGAAGTCTGTAATACGAATTCATCCGGGTTTCTCCATATGCAGGACCTACTCGGGGGCAAACCCGTCGTGGAGGCCCCTGAACCGCGGAAATGGCTTTTCTCTCGGAACGTCTCTTGACAAGCCCTTTTTCCCTTGCTTTCGCCAGAGGCTCATGTGTCTTATCGACAGATTTGGCAAGAGACTTGAAGATGGCTGAGTGAAGCCTCCCCGCCCTCCCGGGCGGGGCTTCCCGGTAAGGAAGATTGCCATTTTTGTATAGCTCCCCTTGACCCCGCCTTTCCGGACGGGGCTTGCGGGGAGCAGGCCGGTCAAAACATGGCCGAAACGATCTGTTGAACCGCAAAAGCGAGCGCATTCCCCGTAGCTTGCTGCGGGGTTAGCGAGCG
>CAZCXI010000074.1:0-14816 GCA_964502635.1 uncultured Desulfobacterales bacterium | reverse complement strand
GGTAATACACGCCTTGATTATGCAGATTTTTTCCCGTCCTGTCTTAAGGCCTAGAGGCTAATTGCACTTTTGTCCACAGTTCAAAGGGTTCGGGCCTTTGACCGCCAGGACGACCCCCCATTCCACCGGGTCCACCTCCCATCTGTCCACGGCGTCCCATCTTTTTCTCATCCATCTTTGCCGTTTCAAATCCTACACCGATTCGCCCGGCCGTATGGGTTCCAATGGCATATGGCCTTTGCTCGTTTTGCGTGAGAGGAACCTTGACTTCGTAGACGAGAATCCCTTGTGAATTACCCACATTAACATTGATTCCGAGTTTCTGAACCTCATCCATGAACATTGTGCTGCATTCATCTTCACCGGGACCGAGTAATTCCAGTTCAAGTTGTGTCGCTTCAAGCATTTTATCGTGTTGATCTGGCCTTTCCCCTGAACCACTATGCATGAGAGACCCGCGCCTATCTTGCATTCCAAGAGGAAAATGGATACCGAATATTTTTTTCTTGCCGACTTTTGGATCAAACCACACGGTCAAGCCCGATCCTAAAACTTGCTGTTGCATTTTTCGACTCGACGAAGCAAGACAAATGTAGAGACAATATTCGTCATTGAACATACCTATCGTAGTTCTTGTCTCTTTATCATAATACAACCTGCAATCCTGCCACTCCGTATGTATACCATCGATGGTGATCTCGCGGTCACGCCATCTGCTGTTAAGTTCCGGTTCATTGCACCCCTCAACCAAAAAAGCAGAAAAGACTGTGATGAATGCAAGGAAATAAAGCCGCATATTTCTTGCTTCCATATTTTTCACCTTTCCCATATTTGTCAGTTATACCACTGCGTGAGATTCCCATCTGATAGAGAAGGGCGATCACTGTGAGCCTCGCTTTCTCTGAAGAAGAGAAAAGTAAATGAGTTTTCATTTCCTATAGTCGCAAGTCTTTCAACAAAAGTTACCAAAAACCCTCCTGATAATCTTCTTCATGTTCATACGCTATCTCTTTCTATTGAGGGCATTATTCCAACTTCCCTGAACGGTTGATCGTTTTCAAACCTTTTTTGCAAAAAAAGACGGGATTCTTGTAACCTTTCATCAAAATCATACGACCAAAAGCAATGAGAATGAGAAAAAAAGTTATTGTTGAATCACAAAGGACCACTCACTTTAAGAAAGGAGTCTTAAAGTGCACGAAAAAGACAGATGCTCCCGGCGTCGGCGACCGCGGAAACGATTCATCCCATTCTTTGGTCTGCTTCATCGCCTGCTTGGCTCTTCTAGCCATCCTGTATCTTTTTACCGGCCATGGCATATTGTGGTGACCATACGGCAGATCCAGAACGGTTTGCCAAAATTGGCGATGTCAATTAGAGGTGTATAAAGAAATCATTTGACTATCGGTTATAGATGCATCGTCAGTGATCCTCACCGGGAGTCTTCAGCCTTAATGCCTTGATATCATTGCGAGATCTGCACGCCTCCCCACTTCAAAAAGGTTATTTATGGATGGGAACCAGCTGTCTTTGAAGGGGCGGACCCAACATGCGGACAGGTTTCTGTAAGGACGAGCTGCGGGCCGCTGGGGTGCCTGCTCCCTAACTACTTATTATATTTGGAAATTCCAGGTGTGAACAAGCCCATGGCTGGCAATTTAGATTCGACCCAGAAAAAAATTAGAGAAACAGCGAAGACTTTTTGATCCTTATTCGTATTAGAGGATGTAAGCATGCTTGCTACGCTTGAAAAAACCCGAAGAAAAACTTAAAGGAGGTAACCATCATGAAAAGAAGGATGGCTGTTTCGGCACTGGTCGTTGTGATCTCTATGTGGGCGGTGGCTCACGCTTCAGATGCGACAAAACGGTGGGGGGCTGGCAACAGATCCCCACGTCAGGAGCTCCTGTCTCAGCTCCCGGCAGATAAAGAGATGCTCTTCCATCAGACGATGAGAGAAGCCAGGGAAAAGGGAGCTGCAATCCGTGAGCAAATCAGGACGCTTCGTGAAGAAATCAAGAACATACTTGTGGCGGATCGGTTTGACGAGGCGCTCTTCCGTGGAAAGAAAAAGAGCCTGGGGGCGCTTCTGAGTCAGATGCGTGCCAACAGGGAGGCGGCGGTCGTGACGCTGGCAAAGCAGTTTACGGCTGATGAGCGCAAAATCTTGGCCGAACTTCTTCCACCCGAGCCAGGGCGGCATCGTCATCTGCGATAACGCAGACATCAATCGACCACAATGAGCGCCTGTGAGGGTGACATGGGTGCACCCTCACGGCACCATTGTGTTTTTACCAGATCATGGCGGCAGGAAGATAATAGAGAATATGGATACGGATTTCTCACATCTCGATGACGAGTCCTTGATCCAGCAGGTACAGCAAGGCAGCCATGAAGCATTCGCGGCCATGGTCAATCGTCACTCGAATCGGTTCTACCGTATCGCCTACCGCCTTGTTTTCAACAAGGGCGATGCCGAGGACATGGTGCAGGAAGCATTTTTGAGACTTTGGGCGAGGCCGCAGCTTTGGAACCCCGGCAAACAGGCAAAATTCACCACCTGGTTCTATAAAGTCGTCATCAACCTGTGCTTGGATCTCAACAAGAAGAAAAAGCCGCTGGACTTACCTGAAGACAGAGAGCTGGCGGACAGAAAGCCTGGGCAGGACGCATTATTGGGTATTCATCAAGAGCAGGCTTTAGTAGACGGTTTTATAAAGGAACTTCCCGAAAGGCAGCAGCTGGCTCTGAACCTGTGCTTTTATGAAGGACTAAGCAATAAGGAGGCAGCCGAAATCCTCGGTGTAAAGGTCAAAGCCTTGCAGTCGCTTATTATGCGTGCCAAGACGACGTTGAAGGAAAAAGTCAAACGACATCTAGGTGGAGGCTCAATATGAACATAACCCTTAAACAATTTAAAGAAAACTTGCTCGTCTATGGTGCTAATGTTCATGAGTGGCCGGAAGACATCAGGCAGGCAGGGTTAAAGGCACTGGAGACTTCTTCTGAGTTTCGGGCCTTATTGGCAGAGGAAGAACGATTTGAACGGGTTCTCACAACAAGGCGGTATGAAGAACCGAGTCGTGATTTAGCGGAGCGCATTGTCTCAGCCTCGCAACCGAAGAAGAAAAAGGTATGGCCCAGTGTTGTCGGGTTCTTCTCAGAATTGGTTTGGGAATTCAGTTTACCCAAACCGGCACTGACCGCATTTTCTGTTTCCCTCATTTTTGTTTTGATACTCGGATTTGCCATAGGTTTTGCAAATCTCATCGGGTCCGTGTCCACCGAAGGAACCCAAACAGACTTACAAGAGTTTCTGTACTATGAAGGAGAGGTCCTATGAGCAAGAAGATGAGGGTTCTGATTATTGGTTCACTTCTCCTGAATGTTTTGCTTGTTGGGGTTATCATCGGCGATATGTCTCACCGCTGGCAAGAGGAACATTATGCTGGAAGGCGCGCACGAGAGCTTGCGTTAAAACTGGCCAAAGATAAGGCAGGGTTGATTCTGAAAACGGTGGAAAGAGTGCACCTGAATAATCGAGACGTTCACAAACAAATCCGAGAAGCCAGAAAAAGAGCGATGAAGATCCTGACTGCACATCACTTTGATGAAGCTGCCTACCAAATTGAAGTGGAAAAGCTACATGAACTGCGCGGTCTCATGATGCGACGGTTGGCAGATGCCACGATGGAGCTAGCCAAACAGTTTGATCAGGAAGAAAGAAGAGCCTTGGCTCAATATTTGAGACGTCCTCCACGACCTCCACGGGACGTCGAGGCACCGCGGGATTCGCGAGGGCCGCGGCACGGGCTTCCGTGAACAGACGAAAAGAGTCACTTCTAGAAGAAAGAAGGATTCAGAGTCTCCATGAGCTATTGACAGCTTGAGCGGATATAGAAAAAGGAGCGAGGTTATGGAAACGAAATCCAAGCACCCTGTGGACACTGTTGTCGTCATTCTTGTGGGCCTATTCATCGTCACCTTCACTTGTACAGAACATGTCCTTGCTTCTCCACGCCACCCAAGGGTGCCTGTTGCACCCCGTCAAGGGACAGTTATCGTTAATCTGCCGGCCGGGCACCGGACGGTGTACGTTGGCCGGTCCAGATACTTTTACCGTTCAGGGGTGTTCTACAGACCAGGGCCCTCTGGCTATGTTGTCGTAAGAGCCCCCATTGGTGCCGTTATTGCGGCCCCGCCGGCTGGTTGCAGAACGGTTGTTGTTGGCAGCGCCACGTATTACGACTACAATGGTGATTATTATCAGAACACCCCAGGAGGTTACGTTGTCGTGGAAGCCCCTACGGTTGTGCCTGCACCCGCGGCCACAACGGGCCAGCGGGTGTCAGTGACGGCCCATACCCTCAATGTCCGTTCTGGGCCGGGCATGGGCCATCCTGTGATTGAACAGGTACGGCAAGGGATCGTTTTGATGGTCCAGGGTACGGCTCCTGGGTGGTTATACGTGAGGACACCGTCCGGAAAGCTTGGATGGGTATCGGGGCAGTACACGGTTCCTTTCGTTTCCGTGCCGAGCGGATAATGCATGGAGGACTCGGTCTAAGAGTTGCATACAGTCATAAGGATAGTGAATAGATGACTCCTAGCATCATGGGAAGAGGAATGATTTGTCCGGTGAGGCGTGTCACCACACCACTGGTTTCAAGCCTCACGCTGCTGTTGCTGCTGTTCGCAGGCTGTACGACCGTGGGGCCGGATTACGTCCCTCCTGAGGTTTCAGCACCTGCAGGGTGGACCGCTAAGTTGGAGGGTGGTCTGACCGCTGAGCAGATAGATCCACAAAGGCTGGCACATTGGTGGACGACACTCAACGATCCGATTTTGTCGAGCCTGATCGAACAAGCGGTTGCAGGCAACCTCGACGTCAAGGAGGCGAGGGCGCGGGTTCGCGAGGCACGTGCCCGCCGCGGCATCAGCCAAGCTGATCGCTTCCCCACCATTGAAGCCACCGGTTCCGCAAGCAAAAACCGGAGCAGCGAAGAAACCGGTGGCGGTGGGACGCGTGAGCTCTATGCAGCGGGGTTTGATGCCAGTTGGGAACTAGATCTATTCGGCGGCATTCGCCGCTCCGTTGAGGTGGCTGAAGCCGAGTTGCAGGCAAGCGAAGAGGATTTGCGGGACGTCCTTGTCACCCTCCTTGCCGAAGTCGCCCTGAACTATATCGAGGTGCGTTCGTTCCAGACCCGGTTGTCCATCGCAGAGGCGAATCTCGATGCGCAGGAGGAAACCCACAACCTCACACAGTGGCGGTTTCAGGCTGGCCTGACGACTCAGCTTGACGTAGAACAAGCAAAATACAATCTGGAGCAGACACGGTCTCAGATACCGGCGCTGGAGACGGGGCTTGAGCAGGCCAGGAACCGGCTCGCGGTGCTGCTGGGCCAACAGCCCGGTTTCCTGAAGGATGCGCTGGCCGAACCCAAAGCCATCCCGGTCACTGCTCTAGAGGTGGCCGTTGGGGTGCCAGCCGATGTCTTGCGACGCAGACCCGATGTGCGCCAGGCCGAGCGCCAACTGGCCGCTCAGACGGCGCAAGTCGGCGTTGCCACTGCCGACCTTTATCCCAAACTCTCCCTGATCGGGTCGATCGGATTAGAGGCCCTGTCCCTGGGGAATTTGTTTTCGTCCGGCGCCCGGACATCTGCGATCGGGTCGAATATCGGGTGGACGATCTTCGACACGGGCCGCATAAGGCAAAACATCAAGGTACAAACTGCTCTGCAGGAACAGGCACTGTTCCAATATGAGGCCGCAGTCCTCACGGCACTGGAGGAGGTGGAAAACGCGCTTGTCGCCTACGCTGACGAGCAGGTTCGGCGGCGATCGCTGGTAGAAGCGTCACAGGCTGCGCGGCGTGCCGTTGAACTGGCACAAACCCAGTATTCGTCAGGGCTCATCGATTTTCAAGTCGTACTGGATGCGCAGCGCTCATTGTTATCACTCCAGGATCAGTTAGCAAGTAGCGATGCTGAAGTCACCTCCAACCTGATAACCCTTTACAAGGTCCTCGGAGGTGGGTGGACCTCCCTTGTGCCTAAGAATGCCACATAGGGTCAAATTTGGAAGGAAGTCATGAAATCCAACACCAAGGCAGAATCCGACATTAGCCAAACCCTGGGCATCGACCACGCCCCAGGCCACAGAAAGCACTTAAAAAGGTGGCTTCTCCTGGCCCTCCTGGCAATAGCTGGGCTGGCAATGGCTGTTGCCTGGAAGACGTTAGAGAAGTCCAATTCGGTTCATTACCAAACCCAGAAAGTTCAGCGGGGAAACTTAGCCGTGACTGTGACTGCGACAGGCACCCTCGAGCCAACCAACCAGGTGGATGTGGGCTCTGAGGTCTCCGGGACCATCGAGACGGTTGAAGTGGACTACAATGACCAGGTGAAGGTCGGCCAGATCCTGGCGAGGCTAGACACCTCGAAACTCCAGGCGCAAGTTCTGCAGTCGAGAGCCACCTTGGAATCGGCCCGGGCAAAGGTTCTGGAGGCAAAGGCGACCGTGAAGGAGACGCGTAGTGAACTGACACGGTTGAACGAAGTGCGGGAATTGAGCAATAACAAGGTCCCCTCGCAGCGCGACTTGGATGCCGCCGAGGCGGCCCTCGAGCGCGCGCAGGCTGATGAGGCCAGCGCCACGGCGCAAGTCTCTGAAGCCCAGGCCGCCCTCGACTTCAATGAGACGGATTTATCAAAAGCGGTCATCCATTCACCCATTAACGGCGTCGTCCTTACGCGCAGCGTGGAACTCGGACAGACCGTGGCCGCCTCTTTGCAGGCCCCGGTGCTGTTCACCCTGGCCGAGGACCTGACCCAGATGGAACTTCATGTGGACGTGGACGAGGCCGATGTGGGTCAGGTGCAAGAGGGACAGGAGGCCAGCTTTACCGTCGATGCCTACCCGGACCGGATCTTCCCGGCGCGGATCAGACAGGTCCGTTATGGCGCCCAGACCGTGGACGGCGTGGTGACCTACGAAACCGTGTTGAACGTGGACAACTCGGATCTGTCCCTGCGGCCAGGGATGACGGCCACGGCAGACATCACCGTGCAGAAAGTGGAAAACGCCATCCTGGTGCCCAATGCTGCGCTGCGTTTTACCCCTCCAATCAGAGAAAAGGAGGCCCCTTCCAACGGTGGCAGCATAATCAACAGCCTCCTTCCGCATCCGCCCAGGTCCAGGTCGAAACAGCGCGAGGATGTGACTGTCGATAAGAGACAACAGCGCGTCTGGACAGTTCAGGAGGCACACCTTGTGGCCATTCCAGTCACGACCGGATCGTCCGATGGTGTGATGACTGAGATAACGGACGGCGATCTTCAGCCTGGGATAGACCTCGTGGTCGATACAGTGGGCGCAGGCTGATGAATACGACCGTCTCCAAGCAAACTGTCAACCAGACTCTTATCGAGCTGCAGGGCGTGACTAAGGTATACGGTACCGGCCGCGCGGCCATGCACGCGTTGCGGAGAATCGACTTGTCCATCGACCAAGGTGAATTCGTCGCGGTGATGGGGCCAAGCGGATCGGGCAAGTCTACTTGCATGAATATCCTGGGCTGTTTGGATACGCCGACCGTGGGAGCCTACCTGTTCGAAGGTGTTGATGTTGGTAGACTGTCCCGCGACCAGCGTGCGGTGTTGCGTCGTAATTATCTGGGGTTTGTGTTTCAGGGCTATAACCTCCTCAACCGCACCTCCGCTTTGGAGAACGTGGAACTGCCCTTAATCTATCGAGGCGTTCCTGCCACTGAGCGGCGCGAGCGCGCCGAACAGGCACTTGAAGCAGTGGGTCTTAAGGGGTGGGAATCACACACGCCCGGCGAACTCTCCGGTGGGCAGCAGCAGCGGGTTGCCATTGCTCGAGCCATCGTTACGAACCCAAAAGTGCTACTGGCCGACGAGCCCACCGGCAACCTGGATTCCGCCCGGAGCTGTGAAATCATGGAGCTTCTCACGAGGCTCAACCAAGAGCGCCGTATCACCATTGTGATGGTTACTCATGAGCATGACATGGCAGCCTATGCGACACGAGTCATCCGCTTTCTCGATGGCGCTATCCACTCTGAAAAGCAAAACGGGGGGACTTCTGAATGATTTGGGAAACGATTCTGCTCGCCTTGCGGCAAATCCGCCGCAACGTTATGCGTTCATCGCTGACCATTCTAGGCATCGTCATCGGGGTTTCTGCCGTCATCACCATGGTGACCTTAGGCGGCGGGGCCACGGCGAAGGTAACCTCCGACATCGCCAAACTGGGCACCAATCTGCTCTCGGTTAGACCGGGCCAGGGGTTTCGCGGTCCTGGCGGAACGCGCTCAACAGAAGACATGTTTGAGGTGGGCGACGCTGAAGCGATTGCTCGGGAGATCTCCGGACTTTCCGCAGTAGCGCCCATGGCATCTCAAACCACACAAGCGATTTACCAAAACGAGAACTGGTCTACCACGGTTACCGGCAGCACCAATGCCTATTTAGAGGTTCGGAACTGGCAGCTTGAAAACGGACGCCAATTTACAGGCGGTGAGCTACGGGCCGGCAAGGCGGTTTGCATCTTAGGGGCCACGGTGCGGAATGAACTTTTTGGTGGCTTGGATCCTTTGAGCGCTACCATCCGGCTGGAAAAGCTTGCCTGCCAGGTCATCGGCGTGCTCGAATCGAAGGGTGAGTCCAGCTTCGGGACGGATCAGGATAACTTCGTGCTCATTCCTTTGCGCACACTTCAGCGTCGCATTGCAGGAAACACGGACGTCAGCGCCATCTACGTATCGGCACAAGATGGCGTTTCCACTGAAAAGGTCGAGAAGGATATCGAACGACTGATGCGCGAGCGTCGACACATTTCTATTGGCGATGATAATGATTTCCATGTCAGAGATATGCAGGAACTCGTTAGCACGATGACGGGGACGACCCGTGTCCTGACTGGGCTGCTAGGCGCAGTGGCAGCGGTAAGCCTCCTTGTGGGCGGGATCGGCATCATGAATATTATGCTCGTGTCCGTCACGGAAAGAACGCGCGAGATTGGCATTCGACTCGCCATCGGCGCCCTGGAACGGGATGTGCTGATGCAGTTTCTGGTCGAGGCCGTAGTGCTTTCTTCCTTCGGTGGTCTCGTTGGCATCGCCCTCGGGGTCGCAGCGGCCGGTGTCGGTGCGCGTTTTCTTGGCGTTCCTTTTGTATTGAACCCAAGCATCATTGTCATCGCTTTCGCATTTTCCGCCGCGGTGGGCGTTATCTTCGGCTACTTTCCGGCTCGGCAGGCGGGACGGCTGGACCCGATCGAAGCCTTGCGTCACGAGTAATTTTGGTTCCTTGGAACGAAGAGGAGGATGGAGTCCCTGGCCTTCAATGGGCATAGGCGTCAGTTTCCTACAAAAAAATGAGCGCTTTGTGCTTTGAGCAAGGCCACACAAGGGTTTACGCCGAGGCGTACTTTTCGTACGTTGCAGGCGAAAACCCGCGGAGAACGCCGCTCAGGGGAAAAAGGGCCATTTATGGATGGACACTAGTCTAACAGGGAGGTAGAAAATGCGCGATTTCCCAAAATACTTAGAGCGGTTGCGGTCAGGCGACAACGCCCTAAATCCGTTCCTTGACTTCATGGGTATGATCTTGGAAGAACTAGCCGCTGGGTACGCCCGGTTCAAAATACCGATTCGACATGAGTTTCTCCAAGGCGCCGGTGTTGTTCAGGGAGGATTGATCGTGGCCGTGGCCAGTGAGACCATTGCCCATGCGGTCATGACGCTTCTGGAACCTGGAGAGGGTATTGCGACGATAGAGGTCAAAAACAATTTTCTGGCAACCGCCAAGGATGGTGTTCTGATAGCCGAAGGGAAAGTATTCAAAAAGGGCCGGACGGTCATCATCGGAGACTGTGTTGTATCATCTGATTCGGGCAAGGCCCTATCTCGCACCACGTCGAGCATTTTGTTGCTAGCCGGACAAAGTGTCCCGGACGAAACTTGATCCGGCCACTGTCAAATCACGTTTCGTTCAGGACAGATCCACAATCTCGGGACCTCACTGTTCGATTTGTGACAGAAATCTTTATTTCGTGTCCTCTTCCTCTTCTTCTTCGTCCTGCTCTTCTTCCTCTTCCTCTACGTCACTGTCAATGTAAAGCAACTCACCCTCAGCAAACTGTGACCTTATAAAGTTTTCCAACTCAGTCCGTTTTTCGTTTGCTTTTCGCAGACTGACGGCTTCCACGCCAAGTTCAAAATCCAGCACATATCTTCCCATTGTTTATCTCATTTCTTCTATTTCATCAAACGCACTTCTCATCAGAGCCATTGGACAGATAGCAGATGCCCAGAATGGACGTTAGGTAACCGTCAAAGCAACCCCATCTTCACAAGCCCACCCATCCATGTCATGGTGAGCACCGATTTTTTTAAGGAGGTGCGAGCATGACAGAAGCAGAAGATCACGGAATCGATCCACAACTCACTGACCGGACCGAGGCGACTCCAAAAGACAGGCGGCGCCGATTTGAACAGCACGTCAGACGATGGCGAAGCAGCGGACTGACACAAGCAGAGTATTGCCGCCGTAATGATCTCAAGTGGTCGACGTTTCATTATTGGAGGAAGCGATTAGCGACATCGGCAGCAGCCGTCACGCTTGTGCAGGTTCCTGTTGGATTCAATAGGAATGGATCGGGTTATCAGCCGTGCCAGGGGGCACTTTGGGACACTTTGGGGACACTTTGGGGACACTTTGGGGACGCCCTTGACTTTTTTAACCTAATTTCGTATGCAAGGAGACGTCAGATTGAGGGAAACTGAGCCATGCCAAGAAGAGCCAGGCTGGATGCCCCCGGAACCCTGCATCATGTCATTGTCCGGGGCATTGAACGAAGAAACATCGTTGACGACGATCAAGACCGGCAAGATTTTGTCTCTCGTATGGGAACGATCGCCCTGGAGACGGGAACCGCAATCTATGCCTGGGCTCTGATGACCAACCACGCCCACATCCTTTTGCGCAGCGGCCCATCCAGCCTTGCGCGGTACATGCTTCGGGTTTTGTCAGGTTACGCCAATGTCTATAACCGCCGTCACCGCAGACACGGGCACCTTTTCCAGAATCGCTACAAATCCATCATTTGTGAAGAGGATCCGTATTTCAAGGAGCTTGTCCGTTATATTCATTTGAATTCCTTGCGCGTCGGGCTCGTGAACAATCTGGCAAGGCTGGACAGGTACAAGTATTGCGGCCATTCGGTGTTGATGGGCCGCGTTAAGAATGACTGGCAGGATCGGGACTATGTGCTTGAGTGGTTCGGGGAAAAAGAAAGTGAGGCCAAAAGGGCTTATCGCCAGTTTGTCAAAGGAGGACTTGATCTTGGGCGGCGTCCTGATTTGGTTGGCGGGGGGCTTATAAGATCTCAGGGAGGCTGGGCGGCGGTCAAGGCGTTGCGTCGCCTTGGGGTCCGGGAAAAATCAGATGAACGGATCTTGGGCAGCAGCGATTTCGTGAAGCGACTTATTCGACAATCGGATCAAACGAGAAGAAAACAGTTTTCCGTCCAGGAGTGCATGAAACGCGCTGCTCTACTTGTAGAGACACTCTGCAAGAAGGACAATATCAGTGTAGAAGTACTGAAAGCAGGAAACCGGCGGTGGGAAATATCAAAGGTTAGGCATCAGTTGGCACAGGTCTTCGTTGACCAGTACGGACTGTCGCTCACTGAAGCAGGACGTCAACTTGGCGTGTCACCCGCTGCCATTGCCAAGGCCCTCAGCCGAGTGGATAGACAGAAGTCCGACTAAACAAGGGTGTATTTTTGTCGGCAAAATATAAGCTAGAGAAGAAGCAGACCCTATCTTTGATCTTCCATTAACCTGGAGATTTGCTCCACAAAGGCTTGGAGGTCCTCCAAGTCGGGGCCGGTAATGATCTCATACAAACGAGCGTAGTCTATTTCCCAATACTGGTGCACCAAGAGGTTGCGAAATCGGGCCATTCTGGCAAGCCGAGACGCCAGTGCCCCATCAATCAAGCTCTGGTCAGCCAGCAACTTGAAGCAAGCCGCATACTCTTCTGCCACTTTTCCCAGTTTCTTCGCTGAAACATGGAGACACAAATCTATGGCAGCTTCCGTGGCGACAATCAGTCTGAAACTGGCAATGTCCTGCTTGTCTCGGTCGCCAAGGAACTCCTCCAATGAGATGCCCTTGAAGGCCTTAAGCCGTTCTATGGATTCGGTGATGTCTCTGAATTTAGCGTAAACCTTATCCACATGGAGTGTCATGATGCCATAGCCTCTTTCATGTACCGATGCCGCAGGGGGGCGTAATCAAGGTACTGTCTTGCGGTACTGGTCATGTAATCGACTAGAAAATCTTCGTTTTGTGTAAATAGAAGCTTTCCTGTAATGACATAAAAACGAAAAGAAAGTGGCGCTTCATTAATGACTTTCACTTCCACGGGGAACTCGGAGTCAAGGGCATCTTCAATCCTCTGGGAAAGATCGAGTTCAAGGTCCAGGTGTGGCAAGGCGTTCTCAGCACCTAAGAAGACGGCCACGTCGATGTCACGAAAGGAAGGTTCAGAAAGAAATGATCCGTGAAGAAAGGCAAAAACAATGTTGGGTTCTTTTTGCAGGACGACCTTTATCGTTTCAACAACCTTCAGCCGTTCCTCGCGACCTGTTTTATGAAACGCGGCTCTGTTCATATCCTGGCACCCAACCCAGAATACTCCAAAAACCCTGCCATCAAAAGAAACGGAGCGGCCTAGCCAGAGGCTAATCCGCTCGAGATGCTGGAGACTAATTGGTCGGGGCGAGAGGATTTGAACCTCCGACCCCCTGAACCCCATTCATCCACACTTTCAGACTTCCAACCAGCCAACCCATTTTAATCATTACACAATTACGAGCGCCTGGTTTTTATTCCCCTTTGTGCATATAGTGCATGCTGTGCATAATGTCAAATACTTAGCATGCTGTCGGTAGAAAAGGATACAAATAGGATACAAAATTCTCAAACCAGCTATAGATGGGCATTTCCGGCTGATTGGTTTGATATCCTATTGATATCTTGCAAGTTATTAGGGTGGAGGTTTTGACAAGAAGTATATACTAGCAGCCAGCCATTGTCCGTTGCTTGTTCCATCTGAGATTAACAAATCTCGTTGCACACCAAAAAGCCTGAAATTTTCTCTGGGAAAAAAGACTTGACAGATTATGATCCAATAAATATTATTGATAATAATTCTTTATAACTACCTTTTATCGTTTATAGGCAGGCTGTTTTGAAATCTAAAAAGTTGCCCCGCGAAGAGACTATACCTAGATATTGTGATCCGCAAGTTCGCCTGGAAACGATGGTTGAAAAGTTGAAAGAACATGAATTTCGCATAACCCCTCAACGACTAGCCGTATTAAAAATCCTTGCGAAAAGTCAAGGACATCCCAGTGTTGAGGATATTTTCAAAAAGCTGAAACCTGATTTCCCGACCACAAGCATAGCAACGATATACAAAACGGTAAATCTTCTGAAAGAAATCGGAGAAGTTGTAGAGTTGGACTTCAGCGAAGAAAGCAATCGGTACGATGGGAACAGGCCTTATCCTCATCCACATCTAATCTGCACGCGATGTAAAACGGTCGTGGATCCCGATATGGCAACCGTCGAGGATCTATCGAAAGAGCTTGCCAGAAAGACAGGCTATGAGATTTTGAATCATCGTCTCGATTTCTTTGGCGTTTGTCCCCGTTGCCAGGAAAATTCGTAAACGATTGTGATATATTTTTTTACCCAGAAGAGGATAAAAATGGCAAAGAAAAAGAAGCTTTTAACAACCAACTCCGGGAGGCCGAGGTAGTGTATTGGGGCCGCTGTCCCGAGTGTCTCGCAGAAACCCCGGTTACGGCCGGGGGCTGAAGCGGAGACCGGCCCCGTCCATCGCGGCCTGCGCAAGAGCGACGGCAGCGACACCAACAGAGCAACATCTCAAGCTCAGAGCAACCAACCCTCAGAGTCAAATATAAGGAGGTTCAGATGTCAGACAGCACAAGACAACGCCCAATGTCGGGCGCAAAAACAGCGATTGGGGCCAGGTCAAGCCAAGATTGGTGGCCGAATCAGTTGAATCTTAATATTCTGCACCAGCATTCCCCCCTGTCCAATCCGATGGGCGAGGCTTTCAACTACGCTGAAGAGTTCAAGAAACTCGACTTGGAAGCCGTGAAGAAGGACCTCTATGCGCTGATGACCGACTCGCAGGACTGGTGGCCGGCCGATTACGGTCACTACGGGGGGCTCTTCATCCGGATGGCTTGGCACAGCGCAGGCACCTACCGCATGGGCGACGGCCGCGGCGGAGCGGGGTCCGGCTCTCAACGCCTTGCGCCTCTCAACAGCTGGCCCGACAACGTGAACCTCGACAAGGCGCGCCGTCTGCTTTGGCCGATCAAGCAGAAATACGGCAGAAAGATCTCCTGGGCCGACCTTATGATTCTCGCCGGCAACTGCGCCATCGAGTCGATGGGGTTACAGACCTTCGGCTTCGCCGGCGGGCGCGAGGACGTTTGGGAGCCGGAAGAGGACATCTACTGGGGCGCCGAAGATGAATGGCTGGCTACGAGCGACAAGCCCAAGAGCCGTTACACCGGCGACCGGGATTTGGAAAACCCCCTGGCGGCCGTGCAGATGGGTCTGATTTACGTGAACCCGGAAGGCCCGGACGGCAACCCGGACCCCGTCGCCTCCGGCCGTGACGTCCGAGAGACCTTCGCACGCATGGCCATGAACGACGAAGAGACCGTCGCGCTCGTCG
>CAZCXI010000073.1:0-15002 GCA_964502635.1 uncultured Desulfobacterales bacterium | reverse complement strand
CTTTCAGCCTTCAGCTTCCATTTGCTTTCACCTTTTACCTTCACGCATGCCTCCGCAGTCCGGGCACTGAGGATTTTTTCGCACCTCCAGTTCCTGAAACTGCATGGTGGAGCAGTCGAGGATCAACAGGCGACCGCTTAAGGTTTTGCCCACATCGGTCAAATACTTTATTGCCTCAACGGCCTGCAGACTTCCTGTCGCGCAAGAGACCGCGCCAAGTACAGGCACCTCCTGTTGCGGGGGGGCCTTTGGAAAGATGCAGGTGAGACAGGGCGTCCTGGGCGGATGGAGAAACGTAACGCGGCCTTCCATTCCCCATATGGCTCCATGAACCATGGGGATGCCTTTGCTGATGGCACAGCGATTCAAAGCGCGGCGCGCACCAAAGTTGTCCATGCCATCGATGATAATCTGGGCGTCTCCCACGATATCATCCACGTTTTCATCAGTAATCCTGTCACAGATCGGTTCAAGCCTGACCCCTGAATTGATGGACGCCAGGCTCGATCGTGCAGATCGAACCTTGTCCGTGCCCATACTTTGCTCGGTATGCAAAAACTGTCTGTTAAGATTGCTTATTTCAACAGCATCCGAATCGCAGATCATGATATGCCCCACGCCCGCAAGGGTCAGATTCAGTGCAGCGGGACACCCCAGGCCGCCCGCCCCGGCCACAAAAACCTTGCTTCGTTGCAACTTCTTCTGGGTTTCGAGACCCCAATCAGAAAGGATGATCTGTCTTTGATAACGCCTCCAATCACGGCTTGACAAATCCGATCTAGACACAGCAATGTCCATCCTGGTCACTCAACGGGCAAACCCTCTCGGCCTCCTCATGCGCTCTTGTCTCGCGTAGTTTCTCTTTCACGTGGCTGATGACACGGTGGGTGAGCTCGTGAGACATGCCCACATGACTCACTGGATCGACTGTTTTCTCCAAGTCCTCTTTCTGAAATCTTCCGGATACCTCGGGGCGTTCCATCAACAAATCGATTAAGGGGCGATTGCTTTCGACAGCCTCCATAGAGGCCTCATAGATAATGCGATGAGCGGATTGCTTGCCTATCGCTTCTCCCAGGACAAACATTAACGCCTCTGTTGAAATAAGCGTGGCTGCCCCGCGAACGTTTTCCCGAATCCTGTGTTCATGAACAATAAGACCCTTGAGAATGGCCTTCATGAGGGACAAAAGCCCACAAACGAAAAGGGACGTATCAGTCACCGTGACCCATTCAAGTCTTACAGCCCGATAATCGCGCTCATGTTCATTCACCATGCCTTCAAAACCCAAGCCGGCATTGGCCCTGATCAGCCTTGCCAAGACAACGACCTGCTCGCACATTTCAGGATTTCTCTTGTGGGGCATGGTACTGCTGCCCATCTTGCCCTGGTGAAAAGGCTCTTCAAGCTCTCCGGTTTCACTTCGGGCCAGACAACGGATCTCATTGGCGATTTTGCCGAAAGTGCCGGAAATCATGGCCATGGTGGCAAGAAACTCAGCCCCCCGGTCCCGGGCGGCATGCCAGGCGGTCAGTGGCGCCTTGAGCCCGAGCCTTTTCGAAAACCGGGACAACAGCTCAAAGGCCTTGTCAGTGAAGGCATCCATCGTGCCCACCCCACCAAACAGTTGACTGACCAACACCTGCTGCCTGCAGGCCATTAATCGGTCATAGTTCCGCCACACCTCATCGAGCCACACGGCCATCTTCAAGCCCAGCGTCATGGGCGAGGCATGTTGTGTGTGGGTGCGGCCGATGGTGACAAGATCGACATAGCGCTGCGCCAGTGCCATGATCTGCCGTGCGATCTCTTTGAGATCCCGCTCAACGATGTCCAAGACATCGCGAATCTCCAAGACCTGACCCGTGTCCTGGATGTCCTGGGTGGTGGCGCCATAATGAAGAAATTGCCCCGCCTGGCCATCGCACACCCGCTGCCATGTCTCAAGCATGGGAAGGAGAGAATGACTCGTCACTTCAATGCCTTCTTGAACGGCATCCAGATCGAGATACTCAACGCGTGCCTTATTATTGATAGCCCGGGCCGCCTGCTCTGGAATAATCCCGAGCTCGGCCTGCGCCGAAGCAAGGGCCGCCTCGATCTCCATCCAGCGCTGATAGCGATACCTGTCGCAGAAGATCTTGCAGGCCTCCCGAGTCGTGTAACCACGGCTGTAAAAACGTGAATCAACAATGTGACTGGAGGGGGCGCAGTATTTCCAGGTGGTATCTCTCATCCCTCAAGCCTTTCTGCATCAAGGGCCCTCTTGTTTTCGATCTTTTCTACAACCTCGTCCACAATCTGCACGGCATGGCCGATGTATCTTTCCGGGTGGTCAAGATATGCCATCTCTTCCCGGTCGAGAATCCTGCCGATCTCGGGATCAGCCATCACGGCTTCCTTGAATGGCGTGCCGGTCTCCACCGCCTTGTTGGATAGTTCATGGAGTTTTTCCGATGACTTCATCCTTCCTATGGTGTCGCTCAGACGAAAAAGCAGCCACTCTGAGATGATCAAGGACTTTTGAAGATAAAGATTTTTCAGCATACGATCTGCTTGAACCTCCAGGCCGGACATGACGTCCAGGACGTACCGCAACCCGGTGCCGGTATAGATGCAGAGTTGTGGCACCGCCAGCCACTCTGTCCAGAGACACCGGGCATCCCGCTCATGTTCGTGGGCCATACTTTCCACAATGGTCCCGGCAAGGTATCTTACATGCCGCGAAAGCACCACGACGCGCTCACAGATCACGGGGTTTTTCTTGTGCGGCATGGTACTGCTGGCCATGGCCCTGTCAGGGGCCGGTTCTCTTAGCTCGCCGATCTCGGTCTTCTGGAGCTGAAAGATCTCATTGGCCATTTTTTCAAGGGTCATCATCATGAGGGAGAAAACACACGCCAGTTCGCCGATGTTATCCCGCGAGCTGTGCCAGGCTGCCGAAGAATACTCCAGACCTAAGAGGTTCAGGGTGCGTCTGGCAATTTCCGGTGCCCGAGGACCAAGAGCGGCCAAAGTTCCTACGGCTCCGCCCAACTGTCCGGCGGAGATCCTCTCGAATATATATTTGATACGTTCGACGTGACGTCTAAGCTCACCGAGCCAAACCACGACCTTGAGACCAAAAGTGGTAGGTAGGGCCTGTTGACCGTGGGTGCGAGCCACCATAGGCGTTGACCGGTGCTTCTTGGCAAGATCCAGACAAGCCGATTCCAGGGCCCGAAGATCCCGGTATATGACCGTCAGCGTCTCCCTTAATTCGAGGACCTCGGCGGTGTCCAGGACGTCCTGGGTGGTCACGCCATAGTGGACGTATTCCGCGTGGTTCATATCGCAGGCCCGGCGGAGCCCGTTTATCAGAGGGATGAGGGAGTTGCGGCTATGGAGGAATCCATTGTGAACGCTGTCGAGGTCGAGGTATTCAAGCTTTGCCTTTTTCGCGATCCCTTGTGCGGCCTCTCGAGGTATAACACCCATGTCTGCCTGTACCGTTGCCAGTGCTGCTTCAAAATCGAGCCACCGTTGGTATCTGGCCTTTTCGTCGAAGATCCGCGTCAGCTCAGGCGTACTGAAAACACCCGGGTTTATTTGAAAATCAATCGGATGGGAAGGCATGATGGTTGCCTCTCGGAGGACTCTGGAGGGCTTATTTGCTTTGAGCTTTCAGCTTGTCTGTGCTTCCAGCTTTACTTTTCCAGGGGCCCGTAGGGCCTGGCCCCCGGATACACGGTGGCTTCTGAGCACAGGTTCAAGGCCGCTTCCCTGGGCCTGATGCCGTCCTTCTGGCTACGTTCCAAAACGGTTTTGACGATCGTGCGCATCCTTTTTTCCACGTGATCCAATACGTTCTGCACAGAAGGGGGGTCCTTTGGACCGAACAGCCCATCCATGGACAGGGAGCCGCCGCACCCCGCCACAAAATCCGGGATAACAATAACATCAAGATCACTGAGAAGCTTTTCCGCCTCCTCGGTGACGGCAAGATTGGCCCCGGGCACAATGCCTTTTGCTGAAATCGTTTCGGCATTGTCCAGCACAATGGCATCCTCAATGGCTGCCGGAATTAATACATCACACGCCACGTCATAGATACGCTTTCGATCTCCATAGTCGCCTTGCCCGGGTCTTTTCGGGATAAGGCCATCGGTAGCATTGTTAACCAAATTCTTGATATCGAGTGGGTGTCTGTTCGTACTGATGAGGCTTTTTTCTTCGTCCGCGAGTCCAACCACCTTGACCCCGGATCTGTCAAGGCTGTACGCACAAGCGCTTCCCAGCCCTCCGAAACCCTGAATGGCTACCGTGGCTTCTTCATAAGGAATCTTGAGGAAATCAAGGGCCCCCAGGCAGGCTGCTGCCAGTCCGAACCCCGAGCGTAACCTTCCAAGTGTCACATGATCGATTGGACTCTTGAGCAAGTTGTAACGCTCCAGAAAGTACGGCAGGTCAAAGCCCTGGGCCTTGGCGATGGCCATCTTCACGGAGGGAATGCCCAACCTGCTGCCGATCCGGTCCAGCTCATTGAGCTTCACGTTAAGATCAGGGCCCAGAGAATAACGCTCCAGGACATAAGGACGAATTGCACGGACGAATCGGTACAGGGCTTCCGTCTTTCCGGGTGAATGGGGATCGTAGTCGATGCCACTCTTTACGCCATCCGCCCTGATACCCGTGATGCGCATCTTCAGAGTCATGTTCCGGGCCAACTGGGCTACGCACTCGCGGCTGAGTCCGGCCTGTACCCTCACGCCGCCGGCGCAAAGCCTGTGGGAGAGGGCGTCAATGACCAGCCATCCTTTAAAGCCTTCCAAGGGGTCGGTGTACTCAACAATGACTTCCGGTTCTCTTTTCAGGATGTGTCGCATGATGCTAGGCAATCTCAGCTAATTCTCTTTCTTCAATGATGGCCGGGACTTCCTTTTCCTCGGATGCTTCGTAGAACGCTCTCATCCTGGGCCGGGTTATATCAACCATGGAAACAATAAATGAAAACAGCTGGCTATTGCGTGCCAAGACCGTATCGAGATGGGTGGGCCTGTCTCTCAGGGAATCATATTCCCACGGCACAAGATGCACATGATACGAACCAAAAACCATAAGGCCTTGCCGGTCGCATTGATCGTAACATGCCTTGAGTTCTTCGGGATCCGTGATCCAACCCCTCTTGGAAAACGGCGTCTTTGACGGCACCGCATACTGCTTCATGATTCTATCCATATACGTCTTGTAAGGCTCCTGATGCCTCACATTCCTCTTGATGGGGAGTATACGCTCTACCTTTAAGATGCGGTCATCCTGGGTCCCTGCCACTAAACCATAGGCCCTGGGCATCCTGGATTCACCCTCGACGTAACGGCCCGCAAGCTTTCTCCTGCAGTGCCCCACGATCTCCTGCCAGCGGGAAACAGGCAACATGATCTGTCTGACTTGCTCCAGTGGAATCACGTCAGTTGTCTCTTCTCCTTCACCTGCCACCTTTAACCTTCCACCTACCACCTCACCCTCCGGCAATAGGGATGACCAGGCTGACCTCATCATCGCGTTTCAAAGAAAGTTCATCCCATTTCTCGAATGCGGTTCTGACGAGTTTATTATTGATGAAAATGGATACGAGAACCGAATCATCATTCAAGGTCTTGAATCCAGGATACTGCTGCCAAAGACGCTCGATGGTCTCTTTAAGACTATCTCCGTGGATCACAATTTCACGCTGATTGTCCGCATGCTTACGCAGGGGAAAAGGTATGATGACTCTGGGCATGACTTGCTCCCCCCTACTCAAGGACCTGTTTCAAGGCAGCTGGAATAAACTTTATGATATCCTTGACCTGGGTGGCGGGCGTCGGTTGGGATAGCTCCCCTGCCCGCCTGTTCACTCGCCCTGCAATCCGACAGGCCTCAACCGGCGATTTTCCCGCGTAGATCAATCCGCTGATCATGCCGGTAATCATATCGCCCGTCCCCCCAATGGGTTCCAATGCCTCTATGTTGGGCTCTGAGATCTTCTCAACGATCTCGCCATCGTGGCAAATATAATCCACCGCCCCCTTCACGAACATGGTACGGGCGGCATTGTTTGACTCATAGGCCCTACGGATCAACTCCGGCACATCATCTTCCAGATGAAAAATGAATCCCCGGGTATACGTGGGGTGGGCCGCCTTGTCATCGGCCAGATAAGCCGACTCTCCCAAATCGGGGGTAAACACGTCATAAAAAGCGGCATCGCCCCCCGCCTTGGCCACGTACATGGATCCGGCATCCGCGATGAGGATCGGTTTTTTTTCAAGGGTGCTGATCTTTTCAAGAACCTTTTTGTTCCTTTTGATATCGGGCATAATGTAATGGAACGTTAACACACTTACATCGAGTTCGGAGAGATGCTCCGCCAGGTATTCATAGATTTTCCTGCTCCCGTCCCTGGTGCCTATGTCTCCTGCTATCAGTCCTTTCGGCGGTTCCAGACCAAACTCAAGACAAATCGTGCACACCACGGTAATCATGGCCGCCGTCCCCCGGTCTATATCTAAAACCCGGCCATTCACCGTCACACCCTGTTCAGCGAGGGAGATGGTGCCGAGCGAAAGGGGTAGGCCCTTGATTGGGATGGCTCCTACAAGAAGAAGCATCACTCGTCTCCCGTCATTCTGATCATTTCCTCATAAGCCATGTTTAGAGAATAGGCACACAGAGAAAAGCCGATCATTGCGGGCTCGGGGGCCTCTGAAAGCAGTTTTCCCACCATCTCGCGAGCCAGATACGGTATGTCCGGGCAGCCGCCTCCGGAAATATTGACAATCCTCTTTGTCGTCTTATCCAAAGTGATTTTCATGTTGGCCGCTCTGACCATGAGATATCGGCCGAAATCCTTGCTCTTGAACAACTGTAGCGGCTTAAATCCATTCCCGGATACCGGCAATACATCAATGGGGGCCAATCCAATTTCTTTCAGCATCCTGGTAATCCCCGGTGCTTCAACCAAAGGAAACTCCAGGGACAAGTCGCAGCCGGTTCGATACTCCGGAGGGGGACTAACCACCCTAATGTCGTAGTTCTCCTCCTTGAGTACCTGCTCGGCATGCATGAGGGTGCTGGTGTCAGCAAATATCAACAGCCCCCGTGTCACGGCCTCGGTCTTTGAGGCAGCCTCCTTTTTCTTCTTCTTAAGCCAGTTCATTCCGTATTGTCCTGTATGGCGCCGCCGATTGCCTCGTCAGATCCTTGCAGGCAGTCTTCTGAGCATATAGAAGACCAGCAGCAATGAAAGCATAGAGATAAGCCCCAGCACACCAAATACATAAGACACGCCCGCCACATCCGTCACGTAGCCTCCCACGGAGGCGGCCATGGACCCCACGCCCATGATCAACAGAAAGTTGACTCCGTAACTGATTCCGTGGGCCGACTGTACACAATACCTGGCTATGAGAGTATTCTGAATCGGTTGCCAGGCAAAGAAAAACGGCGCGAACATCAGGCTGACCCGAAACAGCCCCCAGTCCTTGAGAAGCCATATGGAAAAAAACAGGGGTGTCGTGAACAAAAACACCAGCAGGTAGGCATACTCGGGTTTTTTCAGCCTGTCACACAGGCTGCCTCCCAGCATCTGCCCCAGCGCGCCGGCCAGGGTGACCATAGACACAAGAAAACCGGCCTTAGCCACGTCGTTGAACGCAAAGTAGATATTATTCACAAAGTGCTTGGGCAAATACATCATGGCTCCCCTGTAGCATAATCCATACAGGACGGATGTGCTGTAAACCAAGAAGAGGACCATGGGGATGAACAGGGATCCGCTTTGCCCCGGAGGTGCCTTTGCCTGCTTGCCGACGACGGTTGTGCCTCGCACATTCAAGGAGGAGATGACCATGCCCAGGATAACCCCCAAAACCGCAAAGAGGATGAATGCGGAACGCCAACCCCAAAGGGCGGCAACGGCTCCGGAAAGAACAGGGCCTAATGCCAGGCCGATATTACCCCCCACGCCGTGATAACCCATGGCCTGTCCCTTCGCCTTCACGTTTCTCGAAATAAACGAAAGGCCTGACGGATGATACATGGAGGCGGCTGCGCCGAGACATACCATAGACAGGACCAGCGCGGATGCAGAAGATGAGAGACCCGCCCCAAGCGAGGATAAAGCGCTGCCGAACACACAGATGCGGAGCATCGTTTCAGATCCATAACGGTCGGCCAGGATGCCGGCGGGAATGGCCCCGATCCCGAAAAGGGCATAGCAGAAGGTCCCGATAATACCTAATTGGAAATATCCCGTTATCCTCAATGACGGATCAGCGGCGATCAGCACCAACACCGTTGGAAATATCATCATGTAGGCATGCGTTAACATGTGGGCCGATGCGGCTGTCAACACCACGCCCCTGTCTTCGTGTCTCAAGGAGACCTCCTTGCTCTCTTACGAAAGGCGATCGCTGCCGCCACTGAAAAGATCAGGCCGGTCAAGACTCCAACCTTTCCCTGAAAGGTGGGACCGGCAGAGGTGCTCCCGAGAAACCAGAGGAACACCAGAGCGCCACCCATAAGCATGCCCAAGCTGGCCATGCCGGCATCTACGTCACCCTGGCCGGCCTTTATCAACTGTCTGAAAGGGCATCCGTCAATCAAGACCGACCCTAGGCCTACCATGGCCATGGCCAAGAACGTCCATCCATGGCTCAAATGCGAGGCGGGCTGGGCGTTCATGCCCAGGTTGAACTGTCCCAAAAGAAGACTAAACACGACGGCCACAAAAAAGGCCGTCAGAAGTCCATTCAACAACGTCTTTTCTCTGGCCAGGATGAAATTCCGTATTGCCCCTGTGACACACAGCCCTGACCGTTGGGCCAACGCCCCGATAACCAATCCTGCAAAAAGCGATACCAACAACGGAGCGTGCAGGGCTGCCGGCCCCTTTTGCCCCAGTCTGATAAAGGAGGGATGGACGAACAGAAAGACGAGCAGAACAAGGGCCAATAGAGGCATGAGGAAACCCTGAATCTTCGGGACCTCCTTCACCCCGCCCAGAGCAAAACCCTCTTTGATATATCTCACTCCCACCCAGATACCGAAAATGAGGCCCAGAGTTGCCGCAACCGCGGTTAGATCCCCGGCAGCCAAACGCAAGAACATCTTGATGGGACAACCAATGAAAACCGCGCATCCCACGATGATAAAGAAGCCCACAAAAAACCGAAGCACCGGTGAGGAGCCGCCCCTCACCCGAAACCGGCCGGTTCCGAAGGCAATGAGGAAAGACCCCAATACAAACCCCATGAGCTCCGGGCGCAGGTAACTCATGCGGACATTGTCATGGAGTTGCAACGCCCCGGCTATGTTTTCCATAAAACAGGAAACGCAGATTCCCGAGTTGGCCGGGTTGCCGAGGTAGGCCAGGAGAACGCCGCCAAACCCCAGGACAGCCCCGGTCACAATGGAGACATCGATCATTCTGATTGCCTTCACTTATTCGCACCCTCCAGCTAATCGTCTCTGAAGGTAGTAGACATCTTTCAAAGCTCTTTGAACGTCCTTGTCTTTGGGTCTTAACGCCTTCTCCCTGGCAAACTTCTCTCTGCCTTCCTCGACCACGGTTTTGATGGCGTCTCCCATAAACCGGGGGGTCCTTTTATCCACGTAATCGGAATCCATCTCCACCGCACGGCGATAGTTGTGGATGGCAGCTCCCAGTTTTCCTTGTTTGAGCAATACTTGTCCCAAATAAACGTAAGACAAAGACTTGTCAGGATACCTTTCAATCATATCTTCCAACTTGGCCATGGCGTCTGCATAACGCCCTTGCTCCCTGAAGGCTGCGACTTGCTGATATAATTTCTTGTCGGCCTCCACTTGTAAGCTGTAGGCACGGCCGGCCTCCTTGCCCGCCGAAGCTGGATCGTCCTGCCGCTTCTTGTGCATCTCGTGATTCGTCAACATGCTGATGGTTATCAGGGCCAACCCCGCTATGGCAGCCACACTTAATCTGTCCAACCAGTCCATTATCCATTTACCCTAACGTTGCAAAAGTCGAGGATGCCCAAGATCCTAGGCGTCCAAAGGTGAGGCTGTAGTAAACTACGCCGTACCGTTGGCAACAAAAAGGAGATGGGGAATACTCGGCTTTCCCATAGGGTAAAAAATATGGCCATTTTCTTGATGTTTCCTGGACATCACCAATAGTTGATTGCTCAGGATCGGTCGTAACAACTCACAAACCCATGCCGTTACTGTTTTTGAAGACCTCTTGCCATATTTTTTATGCAATATTAGGGTTCACCCTGCCACTCCTGCCTCTTTAATAGGCGAATCGGCCGGGCCGGAAAAATCGACCTTGCCGAGCGTGTGATCCTCGTCTTTATCCCAGATCAAGTCTTTGATTCTTCTCTTGTCTCTGGTGCCCCACCAGTTATGGCGAGCGTCCACGTTCCACCGCTGACCATCAAGCAGAGAAACGCTATATGTCTCATTGTCAGAGATGTTGTTGTCGGCAAATTGGAATCTCTGGGTGGCATAAAGTATAATCCCCTTGCCGTTATACATGATGTTGTTATAGGTCGCCTGAGAAGTAGATGCCATTTTGCCGAAGATGCCGTAAAGTTTGTTGTTGCTGATCTGGTTATGACTAATGCTACACCTCGTCTGCTTGCCGCAAAGGATTCCCCCGCCGTTTCCGATGATCTCATTGTGGGCCACGTTCATCTCGGCCATGGTCCTAAGCTGTGCCACGTTCTTCAGTGCAATACCCACGCCATTATGGCGAAAATAACAATGCTTCACTGTGACCCTGGCCCCATGGCCGTGGATTCCGGTGTCCGCATAGCTGACATCACAATAGGCCAAGATATTATCCCCGCTGTCATTAAAATTGATTGCCCCCCAGTCCCCGGAGCGAGGAGACCTTTCAGCAGAGGTAAAGACAATCTTCCCGTCTTTGGTTCCCTGAGCCAGAAGTGTTCCCCTGACAATCAATTCCGCTCGACTGAAATAGTTCGTTTTGTCGTCATAAAGATTGGCGGGGCCATCTGCCTCTATCTTTGCAAATTTAACAACCGTTCCAGGCATAATCGTTAATGTAACGCCCCGAGCAATCTCCACATCACCCGTGATGAGGACCGCCTTCTCCCAGGTCGTATTGGACTTGATAACGCCCTTGCCTACTGTCTCCGTCTTTTCCAAGGCACAAGCAGACACCACTATAAATAAAATCAGCACTAAAATAGTTCTTGTCAAATTGGCCCGAAGCGGCGTGTTTTTCACCTTAAAACCCCCCATTCTTAAATCTTTAACCAACCCACTTATTTCACCTTTGAGCTCACTTCCCGTTCGTTCAATATTCCCGGTAGGGTGCCATATTGCAGCGCTTCAACCGCTCCCGGATCGTGTCATATTCACGGTCATCCACTTTTACGAAGCCCTCAATGTATGCCCGCTTGCAGACATTGAGAACTTCGCCCTTCACCAGGACCGTCTCATCCGTCTTGAGATTGACAAGGATGTCCTCCACCTTCTTGGCCAACGTGGGATCCGCGTGGGGCAACGCCGCCATAGTGCAATAGGGCATGGGGATGCTCTCGGCAATGACATGGAAGTCATCTGGATTGATTTTGCCTTCTGTGGCCATTCTGTCCATATCGAGACGAGGCGCCGCCCCCACATCGTAGGCCCCGAACTTGACGGCGTAGATCAGTTTCTCATGCTTAAAGGCGCCCCAGGGTATGGCGTAATAGGCCAGGTCTTTCTCCGGGTCAAACCCGTTAGCCAGCATCAGATCGTACTGGGCCATGTAGCCAAAGGGCGCGAGGGCCGGACCAAAGACCATGGTCTTGCCCTTCATGTCCTCAAAGGAGTTGATCCCACTTTTCTTAAGGGAAATAATGACCCCGGTGTCCTGATAGCCGTGTCGCCCCCGCACTTCGGTGGCTAAGAGCTTGGCCCCATAGTCCTTGGCGAAGATGATGTAGAGGATAGAGTTGGTATGGGTGAATTCTATCTTCTTGTCCCGCACCAGGTCCTCGAATTCGAAGGTGTTCACATATACGGATTCGAAATCCCGGCCCGTTTTCTCACTGAGATAGGCCGTTATCGGTTCAAATCTTGCCTTCGACTCCGCGAGGCTGTTACAAATCATATAACCCATCCTGACAGGTCCGCCCCGGTCAGACGACGCGTCGCCCCCCCCTTTCCGGCAGGCTGCAGGGAGGCACACCAGGACCGCCAGAATCAAGAAAGGATACTTTCGCTTCATCGTCCCGCTCATCAACGTCCAAAAAGATTTCAAGGGTCATTACCTCATTGCTGTCATCACGAGACAGACTCGATAGGCGTCTGGACTAGCGTCTGGTTAGCGACCATAGAGCAGTCGCAGTTCCTGTTTCACCCTGTTGGCATCGCTGCGACTCTTCACTAGGAAGTGGGCTTTTTCCCATTCCTCCTTGGCTTTGTCTGGAGCCTTGAGCTTCTGATAGACAACGTACCGGTGAACGCGCAGCATCATATCGTTGGGATTCACGGCCATGGCCTTATTGAGGTACTCCAGTGCCTTCTTGTACTTTCCAGTCCTGATGAGCACCACTCCGTATCCGTCCAGGGCATCAAAATTTCCCCTGTCTTTCTTCAGGACATAGTCAAGTTCCTGTAAGGCCTCAGGCAGTTGGTTCTCTCGGAACAGGGCCATGGCGAGCTTGTTGCGGGTCGCCAAATCATCGGGATTCAGATACAGCACCTGTTTGTAGGTCAGTATCGCTACCGCGTCCGGAAGCCCGTCCACCGCCGCGTGTCCCCAGGCAAGGCCTGACCAAGCCATGGACAAGATCATGCCAACTATCAGCTTTTTCATTGACTCCGTGTCCTCCCTTTGAGACCTTTGCACAACCCCTTCTCACTTGGTTCTGTGAGCTTTTTGACCCATCTTCGGCTTTGGTCGCTAAATCGTGAAAACTCGGCCTAAGGGCCTCAAACAGTTCACGATTTGCCCACTCTCGTGGGCCGCTCACTGCAGCCGGATGGGTACCCCAAAAAGCCCACAATGAACGTTCGAAAGAGTTGTGCAAAGGTCTCCCTTTGCGTTCCGCCTTTGACCGGACCGGACGTTAGATCCAATGCTGCATCGAATGGAGTACGGTGGCCAGGCCGATCAACGTGATGATCGCAGCGCTCGCAACAGATATCTTGCGGGCAAAGCGCTTGGCATCCAGGAAACGGCTGGCCAGTTTGCCTGCACCTACCACGGCCACGCCTATGGCTATTAACACCACGGCCAATCCCAGACTGAACAACAGGATGTAGGTAAGCCCCTCTCCCAGTCGTCCGGCCCCCACTGCGGCCAGCAGGATTGCTATGGCCGCCGGGCACGGGACCAGCCCACCGGAGACGCCCAGCAGGAAAAGCTGCCAATAGCTCACCCTTTTTCCCTCGTCCGGGCCACTGGGGGAGTGTACCTCAGATGCATGTTCAGGGCTGTGCGCAGGGAACCCGCCGTGGGTCACGTGATCATTCGGCCCATGGTCATGATGATGTAGCTCGTTGTGGCTGTGATCATGGCTATGGGCGTGTCCATGCCCCGGGTTGTGGTCATGGTCGTGGCTGTGATCGTGGTCGTGAGAATGCGCGGGATTATCGAGGAACGCAAGATCATGTTGGTGGTCGTGATGATGGCTATGAAGCCCCGCATGCGTTTCCAGGTCATGGGGCCCATGATCGTGATCGTGAGCCTCGCCGTGGGTATGGTCATGAACATGGTGGTCGTGGGAATGCCCGGGGTTATGGGGGTGAGAATGAAAGTGAAAAGGGTCCTTGCCCCGAATGCGGCCGACCAGCATCCATAGGCCCACCATGAGAATCAAAGAACCGGCCACCAGTCCCAAATACCCGTGCAGGGACTCATCCGTCAGCGTGATTCTCGTAGAGGCAAGCTTTGCCGCGATGGCCAGCAAAACGACGCTGAAAGTATGGGTCAGGGTGACCACTATGCCCAGCATTACCGCATCGAGTTTTCTCCCATTGGAGCCTATTAAATAGGCCGCTACCACCGTCTTCCCATGACCGGGCTCCAGTGCATGCAGGCCGCCCAGCATGCTGGCTGTTAAGTAGTAGATCAAGCTTACCCGCATCAGAACTCTCTCCCCTGTCTGTCAATATCCAGCTCCACTTCTGTCAGATCTTGCTGAAACTACCGTGAGACCTTTACCGTTCAGATCAGTTTCTGCGCCGCCAAGAACGCCCTCACGGTCTCTCTCACGTCCTGGTTTTCCGTCTGTTTCCTCAGTTCTTTCAACGTATCGTTATCGATGCTCCCCGCAAGCTTGTTAATCACCCTGTCCAGGACGGGGAACCTTCTTAATACCCGCTTGGTGGCTACCGGCGCGGCCAACGTACCATGATCATTTCCGCCGTCGGTCAATGGACCACTGAATCCAAAAGGCTTCAGCCAAACCATCCCGAATTTTTCCATGTACCGCTGGCTGACCAGGGTATAAATCTTTTGAGGATCATCTACCCGGCTGGATCCTGCCGTGCTCGCCAACCCCTTGCCTATATAGTCGATATAAATGTCGGCCTTCCCCTTCAATACGGCTTCATGGCACGTCTTCAGATCGCCCATGTCAATCACGTTGACCGTGGTTCCCGTCCTCTCATTAATCAGCACGGACAACATTTGCCCCATGATGAGCTGGTCTTGGGAATGGGTGATCGCCACGATCAGCAGTCGTCCTACACAGGTTTGCGCAGGGTTGGAAAACGATAACAGGACCACAAAACCTAACAGGAGAACCAACGCATTTTTTTTCACAGACATACCCCCTACGCCGTGTTGGAGCCGGCACAAAAAGAATGGTATTGCCTCAATTGAGCGAAAGGGCTCAGAGGCGCTGTTTGAGTTTGACACCGTTCAGAATCGGATTGCCCCTATGGAACAACATTTTCAAAGGGCTTAAATGAGAGACCTTTGCATAACCTCGTCTCGCTCTTTGGTATGAGGTTTTTGACCCAGCTCCGTGCTCACTTAC
>CAZCXI010000072.1:0-15471 GCA_964502635.1 uncultured Desulfobacterales bacterium | reverse complement strand
GACTGATTCAACAGGTCACACACGTACGAGGCGTCCCCCGGCTGCAAGAAATCGACGTGGCGGCTCAGTTTCAGTTGCGTGCATTGTCTTTCCAGCTTCCCTCTCGACTTCCCATCCCCGACGATAGCCAGCTTGGCATTTCCAAGGTGTTTTTCAAACACCAGCTTATGAACGACTTCCAAAAGGAGGTCGATTCTCTTATAAGGACTCAGAAGGCCAACATAAATCATGTCATATTTCTTGATCAGGCTCCGGGGGGAAAACGCTCCAAAGTCAAAGACATTGTGAGGGATGAAAATCTTCTCTTTCGCAAACCCCTTTTCAGCAAGCCACCTCCTTGACCGGGTCCCTCTGGTGCCGAGAAAATCAGCCAGGAAGGCAAGCCTCAGCAGTATCCGCTGAAGTCTTTTTCGGTGTGGGTAAGTGAGAGCCAGGTCATTTTTCCCCATGAGAAGAAGGATCTTTTTCTTGCCAAAGACCGTTCCCAAAATGTTGACGTAAAGTCCGTGAAGAAGCAATCCTATTCCAATAACGACCTCCGGTCTGTATCTGACAAGAACATAGACGATAGCCATGACTCTATACAGCTCGGCCAACACGAGGTTTCTCTGTAAAATCCCTCTTGGAGAAAAACATGTTATCTTCTCACCCGCCACGAAGTCCCTTCTGACCAAGTAGATATTGGTGACCGTCTTCGACTTCATTAACGGCAGGATCTTGGAAAAGAGCTTTCTGTCGATCATACCTGCAACAACCAGAACGTCCATCCTGTCATCATACCATTGTTTGAAGTTGCCCCAACGCCCTTGCCATCCAGGCATTGCACCACCGCATGAGGGAATAATTCCAGGTCATGAATCGCCCTCTGCGGTAGGCAAAGTCATGAGCCTTTCTCCGGTAAAGATTGTCAAGAGTCCACTCAGCAATTCTTTCGGCTTGCGACAAGAACGCCTTCTCATATCTAGCGGCCTTGGAAAAGGAAATGATCCCTTGGGCAGCGCCATGCACATCATGGGGGAATTTGCCGTCGTTCATCCACCTTGGGGCCCCGTCTGGCTCAAAAAGGTTCCCTTGATAGTAGGCAAGGGCCTTCCAGTAAGTGTCCATGTATCGGTCCTCACCCGTTTCCTCGAAATACTCCAGAAAGGCATCCAATATCGCTCCGGTGTGATAATTATCATGTCTGATAGGGGACTTTTCTTTGGGATGGGTGTAATACCATGCATCATAGGATGTACGTCTGCCAAAGGTGAACGCCATGAGTTTCTGTGCGAAATCAAACAGCTGTCTCTCTTGGGTGTGTTTCCATACCTTAGTCAGAAAGGCCCCGGCCAAGGCGTTAATGTTCAAAACTATAGAATTCGTGGGACGCAAGACATAACTGATGGCGGTCTCTTCTTCCCCATCCAGAAGCACCGGGAGTTCCTTGATGATGAAATCTGCAACATCTCTGGCCACGCTGAGATAGGCTTTGTTTTTGAGCAACCGGTACGCGTGGATGAAGGCTTCGCCTACAAAGACAGACACCACACAGTTGGGCTCATTCAATGCCTGAAGGAACATCGTATTTTGCCACACAAAATTGTATCCCCAAGACGCATGCTTTGAACCTTCGGCCTTATGATCCATGAGCCATTGAAGTAACTTCTCTGCTTCCCCCTTGTAACGCTCATCGCCGCTCACGGTGTAGAGGAACAGATAAGCCCTCACGAACAAGGCGATTCCCTTGGGATTGCGAGACCTCCGTACACCCAGTATTGGTCGGATGTGAAAAGGACAATGGTTCACAACTTGGGTGTAGACAAACCGAAGCCACTTGTTGTCAAGGGATAGGGTGTCGAGCAGAGGACTGTTTAAGGCGTCGAACTTGCTGTAGCCTCTATAGCCTTGACTCCTTGCCGAATCCAACACATCCACACAGATACGTCGCAATTTGGGCTTCATGGCCAGCCACGATACGTCGTTTTTACCCAGCTCCGCTTCTTGCATTGCACCCAGATGTAATGCGTAACTAGTTGTCATTACGGGTTATTTTAGCCGATCTGGGCCCGTGGCCCGCGGTTCTGATCCTAGCCGTTTGATGCCGCCGCCTCGAGTTCAATCATCCCGCTTCGGCAAGATCTATTCCTTCTTCGCCTCCCAGATCAGCACGCGAGGACGCTTGGCAAGATCTGGAACCATTTCCTTGTACTCCTCTCGGCTCAGCACAAGGGAACGGATCTTCCGTTTGATATATCGCTCCGTTTTTCTGCTCAGATCACTGAGCTGATACTGGTCAACATTTCCCACCAGCAGCAGGTCTATGATGCCCGTATCCTTTCCTTCGGCGTAGTCATCGATCAAATAGGCCTGCTCCAGGTCACCCAGCCGGTTGACGATACCGTCGATGACCTGATCCATGCCCATGACTTTTCCGACCATAGACCTGAGCTCAGGAAACAGTGGGTGATTCACATTGGCTGTGTAGAAGACCTGACGCCCGTTTCTTTCGGATTTCAGTAGCTTAGTATGGGTCAGTTGGTTGAGCTCTTCGCGGACCGAGTTGGTGGAGACGCCGAATTCCTTGGCAAGCTCCCTAAGATATGATCGTGTCTGGGGATTGAAGAAAAGGCGGATAAGGAGCTTGATACGGGTCCTTGAGGATATGAGGCCTGCAAATAGACTGTCCACTGGAACTCCTTTACGAGCAACTTTATTACTCATAACATACCAAGAAAATCTGGTCAAGAGCTTTTCAGTGTTTCTGCGAGAAATATGCCAACAATTTCTCTTTATTCATCAAAGGGGGGTTGTAAGATCGACAAGATTTGGGGCCGCCGCGCCTTGGAAACGCGGCCAGCTCTCCACGGAGTGGACTGGGCGGGGCAGTGAAAGACCCTCTCATGGTTCAAAAAAGGGCCAACATGAGTACTCTCCTATGATAAAGACTGGACGTTCGGTGGGACCTATGGAGATAAGTGCCGTCAGACAAGACGATACAGGTAGTAGCGTCCCTTGTCCGATTTCAGCAATTCTAAATACCTTTCCTGAAAAGCGAGAAACATGTCCTTCTCTTGCGCGGAAAACGTGCTCATATCGCCAAAAACATAGTTGATATCGTAAAGTACGTGAGTAAAACCCAGATCCTTCAGAGCTTGATAGACATCCGCGGTGGTCACAGAGCGGGTTAGGATCTTCTTGATCGTGTAAGACTCAAACATGGAATCAGAATAGTACGGAGGCTCGAAGAGATATCCAATGTTCTTCATGTAGACTAGGAAGGTTCTTGAGCTTTCGGGCAGGTGAGTGTTGACGTATTGAAACATGGCATAAGACGGGATCATACGGTTCAAAAAAACATCTCTACCCTCCTGCCCTGTGACGACGGCCACTGGCTTTATCTTAACGAAATCCTTGACGACGTAATATCCATTAAAGACTAAGCCGCCTGTAATAAACACCACCAGCAGGGCGAACACGCCCTTCCGTGATCGATAGTAGCTGAGAATGTAGACCGTCGTCATAGCCAAGAAGGGAAGAATCGGGATCAGGTATCGGATTTGTTGCGCAGATGAGGCCCAGAACAAGAATGCCAGCAAACAATAGACCATGGCAATCTTGGCCCCGATGGCCATTTTTCGCATTCCCATGAGAAAGGGCAATGTTAAGAGAAATATCGGCCCCAAGACCCCGTCAAACTGTGGGCTGTCCATAGCGGCATTCACACTCACGTTCCACGGCAGCAGCAGATAGCCTAGGAGGCCTCGGCCCATGCCCAGGCTTTGAACAAACAGATCATAGAGGTGCGCTTGCGCCGGGTCCAAGCCCTTGCCGCCAAAGATCCCATACATAAAGGGATAGAACGGATTGCCTGTCATCACCCAGTTCTTGATATAAAAGGGACTGCCCACAACCAAGGCGCATGCGATATATACTGACAGCAGACGAACGGTGTTCGGCACGCGCCATCTATGGTGCAGGCAAGCCCACAGAATCCCGAGGCATCCCAGGAAGGGCAGAAAAAGGGCCGTGTACTTGGTGGCCATGGCCAGACCAGAGAATACGCCGCACAAAATAAGCCACACGCTCTGTTTGCGGGCAAACCAGTTCACGAATGCATAGACGGCCGAAAAAGTGTAAAAGCTGACCGTCAGGTCATTATAGGCCCTATGGGATGTCACAAAAACAGATGGAATCGTATAGAAGATCAGTAGCGCAAGAGGGATAAAGAGGGCCTCTGAGATATGGTGTCTCATGAACTGCCACATCCCCAAAAGGATGGATAAAGCCATGACAAAATGGAACCCTTTGGCCAGGACATCTCCGCGGAGGGCCAGCCCGATGACGTACAACATCTCGCCGTTCATGGGATAATACGCAAAGATGTTGCCCCCAACAAAATAGATGCCATGATGCTTGAGAAAGAGCTTGGGCACGGCCAAATGATATATCAGGGCATCCTTGCCAATCGCCGGCGTGAGCATCAACACAAGGCCTAGCAGGAGGCATCCCCACAAAACAATGCCGATACCTCGTTGCCAGAAAGACAGGCGGATTTTGGAAACCGGGGCCGTTTCCACAGGACATCCAAGCCTGAGCCATCCGACGAGAGCCAACGCAACAGACAGGCCCGTGAGGACATACACAGCTAAAGGATAGAGACATTGGAATACCGCCAAGAAAAAAACCGAATAGCTCAGAATGCCGAAACCCAGCCCGATGGAAAAAACGACGCATTCACCAACACTCATGAACTGGATGCTGGTCTTACACAGAATCAGTCTTCCCAGCCCAATAGCGACAAGCGTTATGGCTACTAGACAGAACAGATCCAAGCTGTGCTGTAACAGTGCTGCACTCATGTTTCTTACTTCAAGCCTGCCAGGGCCTGTTTCACCTTTGTGTCACGAGGGGCCAGGGAAAGCGCCTTGATTAGATAGGACCTGGCCCGTCGGGTATCACCTTGGAGCAAGTAAAGGAATCCCGCGTTCTTATATCCATTGGCCAGGTTTGGGCTCAGGAACATGACTTTGTTAAAATCTTTCAAGGCCTCATCATACCTTCCAAGTACGGCGTAACTCTTGCCCCTAACATTATATGCCGGGCTGAAATTGGGCTCCATCGCCAGACACCGGTTCAGTTCGGTAATGGCCTGTTGATATTTTCCATCTTTGAAAAGTGCTTTACCACCCATTTGATAGTGAATCTTGGTAGCCTGCTGCCATCGATCCACTTTGACAATTTCATCCGTGAAGAAAAAGCGAGTCAAAAAGAAGAATAACCCCAAAAAGATAAGAACCGCAGCAGCGCTCTTGAACCTTTTTGACACCACCATTTCCTTGAGGGCATAGATGGCGTACCCTGCAAAAAGACACAAGTAGGGTACGGCTGGGGTTCGGTACCTTGACTGGACCAGAAATAGCATCCCTGAAAATAGATAAACAAACACAACGGCATACAACAGAAAACGTGTCTTGAAATTTTTGAGCGCAAGGAGCATGCCTAGAAGGCCGAGGGAGGCAATGACGCCATATCTGATGAAGGGAAAGGCTATCGAGGCCTTATACTCCTTGTAGGCCGATGCAATGTAATGCATCTCATAGTCGTTGAAAAAGTAGAAAAGCTTTTTGATCTCCAACTTCATATAAGCGACTGGATCGCTGATAATGTCGTCAAGGGCGCGCTTTATCCAGAACTTGGAAGACTCCGAGGGAGATAGTACTCTCCCAATTAACTTACTAGCCGTCTTGCGGTACATGACATGGGCATAGTCCGGTTCACCGGCCCCTTCCTCAACAAAACCCTCATCCGGGAGGCCCGTTCCTTCCAGGGCCGTGGCACCCCGGCCATTTCCGTGAAAGAAGACCTTGCCTGCATCAGCCGTGACCAGTACAACGTCATGCAGTTTCACGTAGTTTCTTACAGTGACAGGTATGACGACCAGCAAAACGGCACCGAAAAAGAAAAGGACGCGGGACAGTCTCTTTGGAAAGGCCTGTGCCTTTTCCGCAAAAAAAAGGAGCCATACCGCAGCCGCCGGCAGGAATAACAGAAAGTTGGGCTTCGTGATAATCGAAAGCCCCACAAAAAGACCAGCCAGCAAGGACCAGACCCAGGCTCGCCTGGAAGGGTCGTCGTCCTGCCTTGCGCGCAGCAGGCCATAGACCGCCAGCAGATTGAAGGCCAGGACAAAGACCGTGGGCTCCAGGGTCGATTCGAGTATGATCAGATTCGCATAAAGCGCGCACATCAGGCCGGCCAGAAAGCCGACCTCTCGCCGGAAAACTCGCCCCCCCACGGCAAAAACCAACAGACAATTCAGAGCGCCTACAAAAGACTGAATGAACTTCACATAGGTCCAGTTAACGTCAAAAATCTGCTTAAGGGCGGTCATGAAATAGAGATAAAAAGGGCTCAAATCGACCAGCCTTTTGCCGATATCCTTGCCCTCTGCCAGTTTCTCCGCAAAGAAAGGGTACTTGACGAAAAGGGCAGGCTCATCGATATAGACCAGAAAAAAAAGCCGGGCACCTATCCCTATGATGAAAACGAGAAGAAACGCCTTGTAAATTTGACTTGATTCTTTGGTATGGGGGAAGGAAGACACCGATTCTTTCTATTTTGCGACATCCATGCCGCCAAGGGATCGCGACACGGCGTTAAAGACCTCGTCGACTGTGATCGCCTTCATGCACATGGGCTCCGTACAACTTGTTTTTCGGTGATTATAGGCCGAAAGACAGGGGCTGCACGACAAACCTGCAAACAGACAAGAGGTGTCCTGACCCAGGGGGCCATACAGCAACGGTGTCTCCGGCCCGAAGAGTACGATGTTCTTGATAGGGGTCAGGGACGCGAAGTGGGCAGGCCCGCTGTCCGCCGTCACCAACACATGGGCAAGGCTCAGCAGGTCCATCAGATCTTTGAAGGACGTCCGGCCGGTGAAGTCGATGCACCGGCTGTGGCCCACCTGGTCCAGGATTATTGCTGCCTTCCCTCTGGCCTCTTCAAGGCCGATAATAATGACAACAGCATTTAATCGCTCCAGAATCCTTTGGGCCAAGGCCCCGTAGTTTTCCGCTGGCCAGGCACGCACCGGCAGAAGGTCGCCGGCATGAGGGTTAAGCAGAATTAAATGTTTGACCTTGTCCACTGCGGGATTGATACGGACCAGACGTGCCCGCAAGGCCCGCAAGTCTTCTTCCGAACCCTCGTAGCGCGCAGGCGTCAAATCCTCTTCAGCAATGGCTTCTTTCAGCAATGGGTGCTCGCCATGCCGCTCAATCGCCTTGACCAAGGCCATAAAATTCTTGGCCATGTGCTGATGACAGTTGTAAAGAACCCGATGGGTCATGAATCCACCTCGATAGAGCCCCTCTTCGTGATACCTCCCGAAACCCACCCGCCTGCAGGCCCCGGAAACACCGCTGAGCAAAGATGAAAAGCGGGAAAAAAGCTCCAGGTCGAACACCGTATCAATTTTCGCCCTTCGTATCGCTCTTATCGCCTGCAGGGTGGTCAGAATGAAGCGCAGGGGAGACCGGACGTCAATCGTGATCACATGAGCCGACGGCACGGTATCAAGGATGTCCACGGAAAAGCGGTTCTGCTCAAAAATCAGGAAGTAAAGCTTTACGCCGGGATACTTGTCTATCGCATGACCCATGGCAGAATAGGCAAGGATGGCACTTCCCATCTCTGAAAGTTCTATGAAGAGGATCTTTTCCGGTATCGTGTCATGCCTTGTTCCAGGCTGCTTATCGCGCCTCAGGTGGGCGAGAAGCCTGTGCCCCAGCGAGAGAAACAAACAGGCCGGTATTCCTACCCATCGGTCAATGCCTCTTATCAAGTCAAGGTTCATGGCAGTTGCTTTTTGTTCGACCGCAGCAACATCAGCGGGAAACGATTGAACCTAGTCGAACAAGATCCGTGAGATGTCGTTGTAGAAGACATAGATCATCAGTAGGATGAGAACGAAGATGCCGATTTGCTGGGCCACCTCGCGCATTTTCAGGTTGACGGGCTTCCGGCTGACGGCTTCAATCAGGAAGAACAGGAGGTGTCCTCCGTCCAACACAGGGATCGGCAGTAAGTTGAGAATACCAAGGTTGACACTCAAGAGGGCTATAAAGAAAATGAGATTGGTGATGCCGGCCTTGGCCTGCTCACCAGCCAACTGGGCAATGAGGATAGGGCCACCCAGGGTTTTTGCCGAAAGGGTGCCGGTAAGAATCTTCACAACAGACAGCACTGTCAGTTTGCCAATCTGCCATGTTTGCAAGGTCCCCTGAATGAGCGCTTCGATGGGATTGAGTCGCTCCACCGTATAGGCCCCAGAGGCTGTTATGCCGATGACATATTTGTCCACGCTTTCCCCAAACACGTTCTGAGAAGAAATCTGTTTCGGGGTGACCGTTACAGAAATCACGGTCCCGTCCCGCAGGAGATCAAGCCTCAAGGGACGCCCCCCACTGCCTTTAATGAATCCTGCCATCTCATCCCATTGGGCCACCGGGTTGCCCTCCACGGCGACAACATGGTCTCCGGCACGGATTCCGGCCTTTTGGGCGGGCATCCCGTCCTGTACGGCACCCACGTCGGGCTTCATGATGGGAAGCCCCGAAATCTGAAAGAATGCAAAGAATATGACAACGGACAGTAGAAGATTGAAGACCGGCCCTGCCAAGACAACCAGGCTGCGCGCAACAAGACCCTTATGAGAAAATGACAAGGGGATCATCGACTCATCAAGGGCTGAATCCGGCGTCTCTCCCACCATCTTCACATACCCCCCGAGGGGGATGGCCGAGATTCTGTAATCGGTCATGCCAACCTTCTTGCCGAGGATTCTAGGACCAAATCCCAGTGAGAACTTCTCCACGCCTATGCCCAGAGCCTTAGCCACGATGAAGTGACCGAACTCATGCACAAAGATCAAGATACCCAAGACAATAACAAGCGAAATAATGTTCGTGCTCATAGAGTTCTCTCAGCCGTTCGCCGTGCCCAGGCATCTGCCGCCAGGATATCCGAAAGCCCCGGGGCGGGCACGGGCTCATGTTCGGCCATGGTTTCCTGTATGGTTTCGGCAATGCGACCAAAACCGATGCGGTGGTCCAGAAAAGCGCGTACGGCCACCTCGTTCGCGGCACTTAAGACAGCAGGATAGGTTTTTCCGAGGCGGCAGGCTCGGATGGCCAAAGCCAGGCAAGCAAATTTCTCCAGGTCCGGTTCTCGAAAGGTCAGGGCGGCCAACTCGAAAAAATCAGGCGAAGACAATCCAAGATCAAGCCGCTCCGGGTAAGACAGCGCATAGGCAATCGGTATTCTCATGTCAGGCAAGGCCAGTTGAGCGATGACAGAACCATCCTGATAAGCGACCATTGAATGGACGATGCTTTCAGGGTGAATGACGACTTGGATCTGTTCCAAAGGCACATCAAAGAGCCAACGTGCCTCGATTACCTCAAGGCCCTTGTTCATGAGCGTTGCCGAATCGATCGTCACCTTTGGTCCCATGTCCCACGTGGGATGGCGCAGTGCCATCTCTGGCGCGATGTCCTGCAGCTCCTCGGTTGGTCTGTCCAGAAAAGGGCCGCCGGAAGCTGTAAGAAGTATTTTTTTTAAGTCCTGTCTCCGGTGTCCGGCAAGGCACTGAAATATAGCGCTATGTTCGCTGTCAATCGGAAGAATGGCCGCGCCTTTCTCTCGAGCGGTCTGCGTCAAGACTTCCCCGGCCATGACCAGGCATTCCTTGTTGGCCAGAGCAACGGCCTTGCCGTGTTCAATCGCTGCCAGCGTGGGAAGCAGGCCTGCTGATCCCACCATGGCCGAAACGACCAGGTCGGCGGACTTGAGCGTTGCGGCCGTTTCATATCCATCTGCGCCATGGAGGATCTCCACATGACCCTTCGGCACAAGCTGCTCTTGGAGGCGAAGGGCCATTGCCTCATCCAGCACCACCACCACCTGAGGAGAAAAACGCTTCAGTTGTTCGCCGAGGAGGTCGATGTTGCGACCGGCCGTCAGGGCTACCACCGAGAATTCTTCTGGGAATTGCTCCACAACCCGCAGGACATTTCTGCCGACAGAGCCTGTGGAACCCAAGATGGCAAGGTGCTTCATGTTCGGTCGTCAGTCACTATGAATGGTTTCGACAAAGCTCACGCCCACCATGTCATGAACCGGGAATAACAGTCCAAAGTTGCAAATCATCACGTCACAAAAGGTAGATTTTGAAATAATAGAGGGTTGGCGCTGCAAAAAGTAAACCATCGATGCGGTCCAGCACCCCTCCGTGTCCCGGGAAAAACGACCCGGAGTCTTTCAAATCAACCGACCGTTTGAGCATCGATTCAACCAGGTCACCGACCTGGCCCACCACACCCAAGAGTACAACCAAACCGATACAAAGGCCCCAGGAGAACTCCGGCAACCAGTATTTCTTGAACAACGTGCCAACTATGAGATTGGCAACCAAGCCACCCAGCGCCCCTTCTACCGTCTTTCCAGGGCTTATGTTGGGAGAAAGTTTGTGTCGCCCAAAGGCTTTCCCAACGTAATAAGCAGCCGTGTCCCCTGCAAATAGCACCGCCAGCACGAAGAAGATCCAGATGACCCCCTTATTCCAGTCCCGGACGAGTATCAAGTGCCCCAGCAAGAATGGCACATACACGAAACCCGTAAGCTGCCTGTTCAAGACGACGGCCATCGAATCCCCAGGCTTGGAGCGAACCAGGCACACGACAGCAGACCCCAAGAAGGCCAGGACCAATATACCAGAGGGTGCCCCAATGTCCTTCGTGTAAAAGGATCCGATCACTGCCAAGCCAAGAATCAACCCGATCCCTTTCGCAGCCGGGGTCTCTTCGGGAAGAAACAAGGCATGGTATTCCATGAGCCCAACGGCTGCCGTGAAGCCCACGAGCAGTGCAAAACCGGTCCTTCCCCCTTTTAGTATTATCAGGGCCAGAAGGGGCAGGGCCACGGCAGAAGTAAGCAAGCGTTTCGTGTGCCCAGAACTCACGAATCTTGTTTCCATGTGTTCTTGATCTGAGGGGGTTTCTTGCTCTCGCCCCCTGTAGGAGCTTTTCTCATTTGGTCTCCCGTCATTCCGAACCGACGCTCACGGTTCTGGTAATCATGGAGGATCTGGATGAGTTCCTCTCTCCTGAAGTCAGGCCAGAGGGTCTTGGTGACGCAGATCTCCGTATAGGCAATCTGCCAGAGCAAGAAATTGCTGATTCGCATTTCACCACTCGTTCGAATCAGGAGGTCCGGTTCCGGCATCCCCTGTGTATCAAGATAGTTGGAAAAAACCTCCTTTGAGATCTCTTCGGGTTGAAGTCGCCCATCCCTGACCTGTATGGCGATATTTCGAGCGGCTCTCACGATTTCATCCCGGCCACCATAGCTCAGGGCAAGATTCAGAACCATCCCCTGGTTCTGTCGAGTCCTGTCGATCACTTCTTGGAGGACCTTCAAAGCATCTTGCGGAAGCCGCCCGATATCGCCGATCGCCCTCAAGCGAATACGATTTTCCATCATTTCCGGCCATTCTGACTCAAGGAACTCTTTAAGGAGCCTCATAAGCGCCGACACTTCGAGGGCGGGACGCTGCCAATTCTCCGTTGAAAATGCATAAAGGGTCAGAAACGCGATCCCGATTTCCCGGCAAGCCCGCACGATATCACGGACAGATTCAACGCCTTCCCGGTGACCTTTGATCCGGTTTAAGGCCCGCCTTTTGGCCCAGCGGCCGCTGCCGTCCATGATAATGGCGATATGTCGTGGGAGTGATTCGGGGCGCAGGGGAGAGCTACTAGAATTCAAGGATCTCCTTCTCTTTTCCCTGGCAAGTTTGGTCTGCTAATTCGATATGTTCGTCTGTAATCTTCTGCACCCGGTCCTGGGCCTTGTAGAAATCATCCTCGGAGATTTCTCCCTCTTTCTTCAGGCCCTTGAGAAACTCGTTCACATCCCGGCGTATGTTGCGAATCGAGACCTTGTGCTCTTCACTGATCTTACGCACCACCTTGACGAGCTCCTTACGGCGCTCCTCGGTCAGCGGCGGTATGGAAATGCGGATCACCTTGCCGTCATTCATAGGGGTCAGCCCAAGCTCGGATTTCAGGATCTCCTTTTCGATTTCTCCGATGCTCGTTTGATCCCAGGGCTGAATAAGGATGAGCCTGCTCTCCGGAATAGACAGGGACGCCATCTGTTTCAGGGGCGTCTGGGTTCCGTAATAATTGACCCGTATGCCCTCAAAGAGGGCCAGGGAAGCTCGACCAGTTCGGATCTTCTTGAGCTCATCTTTCAGGGCATCAATCGATTTGCTCATCCTCTGCCGAGCGTCATCGCGAACCGAATCAATCACCGTCTGAGCCCTCCTTTACACAAGATCCAACGCTTTCTCCACAGATCACTCGCCTGAGATTTCCCTTCACCTTGAAGTTAAAGACAATGATCGGAAGGCGATTGTCCATGGCCAAAGAGATGGCCGTCGCGTCCATGACTTTCAACTGCCGCCTAAGGACCTCAAGATAGCTAACGCAATCCAGTTTTCTTGCCTTGCGATCCATCAGCGGGTCCGCGTCGTAAATGCCATCTACCTTGGTTGCCTTCATAAGCACATCCGCACGAATCTCCTGGGCCCTGAGGGCTGCCGCTGTATCCGTTGTAAAGTATGGGTTCCCGGTGCCTGCTGCGAAAATTACCACCCGCCCTTTCTCCAGATGTCGTATGGCCCTTCTAAGGATATAGGGTTCTGCCAAGGCAGACATCTCGATGGCCGTCTGAACCCTGGTTTGAACCCCCCGCTTTTCAAGGGCATCCTGAAGGGCAATGCTGTTGATGACCGTAGCCAACATTCCGATATGGTCGGCAGAGGAACGGTCCATACCGTAAGAACTCGCCGCCACACCTCGAAAGATATTGCCACCACCCACGACCAGGGCAATCTGAACCCCGAGATCGTAGACGGACCGCAGCTCTGCCGAAAGATAGTTCAGCATCTCAGGGCCTATGCCAAAACCTCGATCGCCCACGAGGGCTTCGCCACTCAGTTTAACTAAGACCCGGTTATATTTGGGCGTTGGCATCTTGGCAAATTCCCCATTGGCCACTTTTCATTGTAAGTGTCTAATGATAGATGCGAAATGATAAATGCCGCCTACTCGCCGCCCAGTTGATAGCGGACGAATCGTTTCACCGTAATGTTCTCACCCGTTTTCCCGACCGTTTCATGAATCAGTTCTTGTATGGTGAGCTCCGTGTCCTTGACATACTGTTGTTCCAAGAGGCACGATTCCTTATAGAACTTCTCCATCTTCCCTTGCACGATTTTGTCGAGGATCTTCTCTGGTTTTCCCATCTCTCTGGCCTGCTCTCGGTAAATCTCCTCTTCACGCCCCAGGATTTCCTCGGGAATGTCCTGCCTGCCGATACCCAGAGGTTTGGTGGCCGCAATATGCATGGCCAGGTTCTTGACAAGGTCTCTGAACTCATCGGTCTTGGCGACAAAGTCGGTCTCGCAGTTCACTTCCACAAGCACACCGATCCTTCCGCCTGCATGAATGTATGAGTTGACCGCACCTTCAGAGGTTTCCCGACCGGCGCGTTTCAATGCCGTAGCCAGTCCTTTCTTGCGCAAAAAGTCGACCGCCTTTTCAAGATCCCCACCCGCTTCCTGCAGGGCCCCTTTGCAGTCCATGATGCCAGCATTTGTTCTGACCCGAAGCTCCTTAATCATCTCCGCATTGATCGCCGCCATTATGCCCCCTCTCCCGCCTCATCACTTATCACTGCCTCGGTCTCCTCGGGTGTGTCGACTTTCTTTCTAATGACTTCCACAATAGGCCCCTCCGAGCCATCAGATATCACGGTCCTTTCCACTGCCTCGGGGACCTCAGCGGCTTGGGCTGTTCCTTCCTCTTCAAGCGCCTTGTCCGCCTCGGCTCTCAGACGCTCTTCCATCTGCTGACGTCCCTCGATGCACGCATCAGCCATTCTTGAGGTCATGAGCCGGATGGCCCGAATGGCGTCATCGTTTCCCGGAATGATGTAGTCTATTTCGTGCGGGTTGCAATTGGAATCCACGATAGCAACCACAGGGATACCCAGACGTCTGGCCTCGCGGACTGCAATATTCTCATTCTTTGTATCCACAACAAACAACGCACCTGGGAGTTTTTCCATGTTGCGGATACCGCCGAGGTTGTTGTCCAGTTTTCCCCTTTCTTTCTCAAGTCTCAGCATCTCTTTCTTTGGGAACCGATTGATACTCCCGTCGATAGTCATTCCCGTGAGATAGTTGAGCCTGTCGATCCCCTTTTTGATGGTCTGAAAATTCGTGAGCATCCCGCCCAACCAGCGATTCTGCACATAAAACATCTCGCAGCGGTTAGCCTCTTCATAGATGGACTCCCTGGCCTGTTTTTTCGTGCCCACAAACAGGACAGACTCTCCGCTGGCAACCGTGCTCACAACAAAGTTATAAGCCCTCTTAAACATTCTGACTGTCTGCTGGAGGTCAATGATATAAATCCCATTGCGAGCACCAAAGATGTAAGGCTTCATCCTGGGGTTCCATCGTCTGGTCTGGTGGCCGAAATGGACACCGGCCTCCAGCAATTCCTTCATCGTGACATACGCCATGCGTTCCTCCTTTGCTTCTGGTTGTCCCTCCGTCCTTATCTTCCCTTCCCCCCACTCTCACAGTGAAGCCCATGAAAGCACCGAGGGGAAGGTCCAAGAACGTGTGAAGTCCAAAAATATATTTATCTAGCATACAAGGTCCCTTGTTACAATACAATTTTTGCGCCTATCGTTTCATTATGGCACTTCTCACGACAGGGGTCTGCTAAGGTGAAAACAGGTCCGGATGTGACGAACGGGCTGTTTACAGGTATTCCAGAGGAAATAATACGGTGTGTGGGGCTGTGCCCCCTGGACTCGGGAAGGTGTCCCTCAGGCGTCTCCTGTCATGGCGAGAAAACTTGATGCGGACCAGCTCATGAACCGGTATGCACTATTCAGGCACATACCTACCCCAAGACGTCTATAATATGGCCTTCACCAGACCTTTCTCTTGGCTTTTCCTGGGGGTCCTTTTTGCCCCTTAACCCAGACTGCCAATCCGAATGACTGAGGGATTGCGGTGGGTTAACTTTCCCTCTAACGACATCTGACACGGCGTTGTCGACCTGCTCCTTTGGCTCATGAAAAGGGCGGACCTCGTCATGATTCAGCTTTGCCAAGTCGGTGATCCCCTTAAACATGGTTGACCTCCTTGCCACTCAAAAAGAAAAAGCCCAGCTCCCTGGCGAAAGGATGGGCTTGAGTCGCTGATTATCATCAGGAGGGCAACCCCGCTACCCGCTTAACGCGGGCCGGAGGCTTTGCGTCCCACCCTTTCGGGAGGTTTGCCTTTTTTCGCACTTTTGCTTTTTGTCCTGGTCATTCTATCGGTATAGTGGAACAAAAACTTTA
>CAZCXI010000071.1:0-15573 GCA_964502635.1 uncultured Desulfobacterales bacterium | reverse complement strand
CGCTAGGGCGGGCCATTCGCTTCGCCCGGGTGGGTACCCCAAAAACCTCATAATTATCGCTTTTCGAGGTTCTGCAAAGGTCTCCCTGCTTTTAGTGTAAATCGCACTAACCGTGCCAGAATCATAATAGATTGATATTAGAAGGTTTGTTGATCTGACAGGGCATTTTGTTAAGAATTCTCGGTTCCGCTTTTCCTAAACACAGAGGAGCCAATAGTTGTCCAGACGCACGCTGCAGCAGTACAAGTATTTGAAATAATGTGCTCTTTCTAGAGTGAGAACTCTCGATTCCGATATTTCTAATATGGGAACTCAAAATTCCGTTTTTTTCTGTTGAACATTTTCAACCTTTGAGGCAATGGTTAAGAAACAGGTGAGGCCCTTGAGACCAAGACTGACAAATGTAGCTTTTTTCGGCGTTGATGCGCACAAGGAGTAGAAATGAAGGCCATCCTTGTTGTTTCCAGGGACGGATCAGCCTGCCATGCGATCCGGGTCACTATGGGTTCTGAATATAAGGTCGAGGTAACCTCCAGCAAGGCCCGTGCTTTGGAGATGCTTAGGGAAAAGCGGCATGAATTCGTCTTCGTAGACGTCGAAATGCTTCTCGAATCAATGCCTGATCGTAACTACAGCAAAGCGCTTAGACCATTCTGGCAACTGTATCCCACCACTCAAATCATTGTCATGTCTTCACAAGACAAGATCAGAGAAGCTGTAAAGGCTGTTAAAGCCGGTGCCAGTGACTATCTGACCTATCCTGTTGATCTCGCGGAGGTGAGGCATGTAGCGGACAGTGTCTATGAGTCTTTGGTTATGGAATCCGAACTCAACTATCTTCGGGATCGATTTTGGCAGGGAGATTCACTTGACCTGGTTCGTACTCAAAGTCCTTTGATGCAAGGCGTGTTCAACAAGATCCGCTCTGTTGCGCCGACGAAGAGCAGTGTGCTTCTTGTTGGTGAAACAGGGACAGGCAAGGGTGTTCTGGCCAGACTGATTCATCAGCACAGCAAGCGAAAGGATGGCCCATTTATCGCTGTCCATTGCGGCGCGATCCCGGACACACTTCTGGAAAGTGAACTCTTTGGGCATGAGAAGGGTGCATTTACGGGAGCTATGCGAAGAAGGCTTGGCAGGTTTGAGATCGCCCAGGGCGGAACGATTTTTCTAGACGAAATCGCAACCATTACCCCCTCTGCCCAGATTAAACTTCTGGAAGTCCTGCAGGAGGGGACCTTTCATCGTGTTGGTGGGGAGGACACCATCAAGGCGGATGCAAGAGTGGTTGCCGCCACAAACACAGACCTTCGGGAAATGTGTGACGAGGGTCAGTTCAGAAGAGATCTTTATTACCGACTGAATGTATTTCCTGTCGACATTCCGCCGCTTAGAGACAGAATGGAAGACATCCCCCATGTCGTCGAAGTCATTCTGCGCAGACTGAGCAAGTTTCATTCCAAAGAAATCCATGAAATTCATCCTGATGTTCTGGAAGCTTTTGGAGGCTACTCATGGCCGGGAAACATCCGGGAATTGGAAAACCTTCTCGAGCGAGCTTGCATCATCGAAGAATCGGCGCTGCTCAGTTTAGAGAGCTTTCCGGTTGACATTCAGCAATGCCGAAAACTCAGGGAGCTGCCTAGCATAAGCACAAGCCTAACGCTGGCAGCAGCCAGACGAAAGGGCGTTGAAGAGATCGAAAGATCCTATCTTGCCGAAGTTTTAAGAAAAAAAAGAGGCCGAGTCAAAGACAGTGCAGAGGCGGCCGGTATCAGTCCCCGGCAACTTCATAAGCTCATGAAAAAATACAGTTTGACCAAGCAACAGTTTAAGACTCCTTCAGCGTGAACAACTTTTTCAGAACTCTGGGTTCCGAAATATCAAAAAACCAGAACTTGAAGTTCATACTCGTAAATCTTTCGTCATTTCAGTTCATTATACTACTCTCCCCACCATTTTCAGCAGCCCGACTCATGGTCCTTCACTAAGATCGGAATTACCAGTTCCCATTCGTCATTCTTCTGATCAGACAAATACCAATTCTTTCAATAGGTTATAGAAATGGCATAACCGTTGCTGTCAAAAGAGACATTCAGGGGCGTATGGAGTCAATTCCAACGGATCTGCCCCTAAGACCACACACAACATTGTTGAAGGAGGTAAGGAGATGAAAGCAAACGAAAGGTTTCTGGCCATGAGTCTTTGTGTTTTGGTGTTATCACTTCTGTTCGTTTTTTCGGAAAAGATAAGGGCCGCTGAAGCATCCGATACAAAAACGACCACTTTCCATGAGGAAAGCGTGTTTGTTGCGGAGCATGGGGCCTCGGTTGTCTGGGCTGATGAGGGTGAGGAGGAATATAAGGAGAGCCCGAACGAAGAACAATACAGAGAGGAGCCAGAAGAAGAAGGCTCGGAATACGAAACGGCGCCCTCCGATCCAGAACACCAGAACCCCTCTGATCTAGAGCAATCTGCGCCGCAATGGCCCTCTGACGAAGAGAGTCAACCCTCAACCCCGAACAATGACGATGACGAAGAGTAAGGGTAGAAAGCCCAATCTACATTGCTGCGGGGTGTAGCAAAGTGACAAGATGAAATCGACCAAGAAATTTTTTAAAATCACGATCCTTGCTTTATTTATGGTTTGTTTCATATCGTCGCTGAGTGTTTCCGCGGGACAAGTGACGATCGTGGGAACGGTCAATGGAACCTGCCAAATCATAACGGATGAAGTAGGGGTATACGAAGTAGCCATAACGGAAACCGGTGGAGAACTGGGGCATCTGGTTGGCGCAAGAGTGACAGTGACCGGCACCGTTCATGAGATTGGCGGAGCAAAGGTGCTCACGGTAACTGGATATCGAGTCCTTGAGGAATACACCGGCAGGAGAACAAACTGGAAGATGAAGGGCAACGAGCAGCCTGAGACGACCGCATGGTCCAACTAAACCGAGCCGGGGCCCTCTTTGCCTTCCTCAGAGAAGAGCGAAGAGCTTGGAAGAGCGATAGGGCGGCGCATTGTAAACGTCGCAAGCATTGAGCCGTCTCAGTATCTGTCGAGGTTGTCCCCTGAAGAGGCCGTTGCCGAATTGAGAATTCACGTTGAACACCTCAATGAGGAACTCCAGCGCCACGAGCAGGTCTTCATACGTGACGAACTGGATATGGAAGAAGCTATTGAAGAGATGCGCAGACTGATATTAGAGATTGAACTTGTCAAACATTCTATTGCTTATTTCCTGGTCCGTAGCGATTTTAGGCCCTGGGACCCCTCAAAAAGAGCAGCACATTGCGATCGGCCGCATAGAAGCGAAAGCCGGTCCCTATGCCCTATTACAGGGATAGCCACAACGGAGATCAGTTTAGTCCGGGCTTCAGTGCGATAAATTGAAAATGAAAAAAGACGGCAAGGATGAAAAGGCCAACTGGGCTCTTGTTGGTAATGTTTTTGATCATTTTTCTCATTGCAAATCGTTTTGGACCGGCCTGCTCCCCGCAAGCCCCGTCCGGAAGGGCGGGGTCAAGGGGAGCTATACAAAAATGGCAATCTTCCTTACCGGGAAGCCCCGCCCGGGAGGGCGGGGAGGCTTCACTCTGGTTATCTCTGTCGCCCTCGAAGACCGACACCCGTCGTAAGATCCCAAAGGGATGGATGGGTTTGCTTGGTTTCGAGGCTTTCTGTCCCAAGGGCCGGTTCTCCAGAAATTTCCCACCTGCGGGCTTCTGGCCCTTGGGCTTCTCCTTTACCCTGTTGAGCGCTTAACCAGCGGGTCGAATTGAAGCCGATCTGCTGGTTATTAATCGGTGGTTTCGGCGCAAAGAACGTTGTGAGGGGTTGGGCCCTGCGGGGTCCAACCCTGTTCTGTGCGCCAGACACGGCATGGATCCAGGAGGTGAAAGTCCTCCACAGGCTGCAATGGTTGTTGATGGGAGGTGATGGGATGGAAAGGCGGAAGATTCTTCTCGCTACTTGTATCTGGCTGATCGCTGCATTTGTTCTTTGGACAACAGATGTATTGGCCGGCCAGGTAACGATAAAGGGCACTGTTAATGAAGAAGCGCAGATTGTAGCTGATGACGGAGAAATTTATGAGGTGGCAAACACCGAACTCGGTGGCGAGGTGGCGAAACTGGTGGGAGTCAAGGTCTTGGTGATGGGTACTGTAGAGGAAACAGAGGGGAAAAAGGTGGTCACAGTCACAGCGTATCAAGTCCTTGATGAACACTCCGAAGGGACGATCACATAGAAGGGAGAATAGACTGTGAGTAGGAATAAGCTGGCGCCTCAATGTGCCAGGCTAGAACAGGAGGATGTGAGATAAATGGAAAAGAACATGGTTTGTAGTGATGAGGTAGAACCTCCAAGTATATTGCCTGGTCTCAGGCTACCCCATGGCGAGAACTTCGCCGTCTCTCCAGAGTACGGAAATCACCCCAAGTCAAAAAAACGTGGTCATCTTTCGATCCCAAGAGCTCATGAGACGATAGGGTTGTCATATAGCCCTTGGATCCCTGCATTCCGCAGGCGATTCTTTCCAAACGCGACCGATGCTGAGTGGAATGATTGGCGGTGGCAACTGCGCCACCGCATCACCCATCTCGTTGAACTGGAACGCTTCATCCGGCTGTCCGCCAACGAGCGTAACGCCATGATTCATGATTCTGCTTCACTTCCAGTCGCCATTACTCCTTACTTTATGAGCCTCCTTGACGAACATGACCCCTTGCAGCCCCTGCGTCGCACTGTTATTCCGGACACCGGAGAGCTCTTGCGTTGTGCGGGTGAAGCGGAAGACCCCTTGGGAGAAGAAGGGGACAGCCCGGTTCCCGGGGTCGTGCACCGGTATCCGGATCGCGTCCTTTTTCTAGTGACGGGTTTTTGTTCCACCTACTGTCGTTATTGCACCCGATCGCGGCTGGTCGGTAGTGGCAACAAACTTCGTTTTTCCAGAAACCAGTGGCAGAGGGCAATTGCCTACATCGAAGCCACACCGACGGTCCGCGACGTGCTGCTGTCCGGTGGAGACCCACTGACCCTTTCCGATGGAAGGCTGGAGTGGCTTGTATCTCAGTTACGGCAAATCCCGCATGTGGAATTGATACGCATCGGAACGAAAGTTCCTATTGTATTGCCTCAACGGATCACGTCGTCCCTGACTCGCATGCTGAGGCGCTATCACCCTTTGTGGATGAGTATTCATTGCACTCATCCAGACGAGCTTACCCCTGAGATGCGTGGGGCTTGTGAGCGCCTGGCAGACGCCGGCATTCCCCTGGGTAGCCAGACGGTTCTTCTGGCAGGTGTCAACGACGAAGTAGAGACGATGAGGCGATTGTTCCACGGCCTCCTCCAAATGCGCGTCAGGCCTTATTACCTCTATCAATGCGATCCCATCTTGGGATCTGCCCATTTTCGCACCCCGGTTCAAAAAGGGTTGGATATTATCCGTGAATTGCGAGGGCACACCAGTGGCTATGCGGTTCCCACCTATGTGATCGACGCTCCGGGGGGTGGCGGCAAGATTCCGTTGCTTCCCGATTACGTCATCGGATGGGATGGCAATGACGTGTTGCTTAACAACTATGAGGGACGCGTTTACCGTTACCCCGACTGCGGTCGGAAGACTGGGCAGAAAGACGACGCAAGACAAGATGCCTGTCGGTAAGGGGGTAACGCCGTATGAACGTGGGGATCACTTACGATCTTCGGGAAGACTACCTGGCGGAAGGATATAGCGAGGAAGAAACCGCCGAGTTTGATCGCTCGGACACCATTGAGGCCATTGAGCGGACTTTACAGGATCTGGGTTTCCAGACAGATCGCATAGGCAATGTCTCCAATCTGATATCGCGGCTCGTGGGAGGCGATCGCTGGGATTTGGTTTTCAACATCGCCGAAGGGCTGAGAGGTTTCGGCCGGGAGGCACAAGTCCCTGCTATCCTGGACGCCTACGGCATTCCCTACACATTTTCAGGTCCCCTCGTGCTGGCGCTGACTCTCCACAAGGCCCTGACCAAACATGTCATGCGAAGCATGGGCGTTCCAACGCCCGATTTTTTTGTCGTGGAGGAAGCTTCCGATACGGAGCTGGTAGATCTTCCCTTCCCTCTCTTTGCAAAACCCGTGGCCGAAGGCACAGGCAAGGGCATCAACGCCGCGTCAAGGGTTGCAACCAAAGGCGAGTTGGCCTCTATCTGCAGAAGACTTCTGCAGGCGTACGATCAACCCGTACTCGTGGAGACTTTTTTGCCCGGGCGGGAGTTCACGGTAGGAATCATAGGGACGGGCAAAGCAGCGAAGGCAGTCGGTGTCATGGAGGTTATCCTGAAGAACGAAGCGGAGGCCGGCGTGTACTCCTATTGGAACAAGGAAAAATGTGAAGATCTGGTGAAATATTGCCTGGCACAGGATGCCATGGCCGAAAAGGCCCGGGAAGTCGCGCTAGCCGCTTGGAGAGGCCTGGGCTGCCGGGACGCAGGGAGGATCGATCTGCGAGCAGACAACAATGGCACGCCAAATGTCATGGAGATCAACCCCCTGGCCGGTCTTCACCCTGAACATTCTGACCTATGCATCCTCGCGCATCAGGCAGGCATGGGGTATCGAACACTGATCGGCGCGATCATGTCCTCGGCCATCGAACGGTGTCGTTCCGTTGGAAAGGGCACCTAAGTGATGAGTGAGCCAGGATGCGTCATCGGTATCGCTCACAACCAACCGGTTTCTGGCGCCTATGCCTTTTCGGAGGCCTCCGCCGATGTCCTTGCGCAGGTGGAGGCGGTTGAGAGGGTCTTAGACGAACTGGGCCACAGGTGGGTACGCCTTCCCTTCACGAGAGACGTCAATCGTTTTATCAAGGCTATTCAGAGGGGAAGCATCGAGATGGTTTTCAACCTCTGCGAGACCGTGGACGAAGACCCCACATTTTCAGGACATCCGGCAGCCCTGTTAGAGCTCCTCGGAATCCCCTTTTCCGGCTCTCCGTCTATGGCCCTCATGGTGACAACCGACAAGGTCATGACCAAACGCCTCCTCGATGGGACAAAGATCGCCACCCCGAAGTACGTGATGTATGACGCGACGGAGCCTTTTTATGCGAATGGGTTGCACTATCCGGTCATTGTCAAACCCAGGTTTCAAGATGCGAGCATCGGCATCGACCAGGAGGCGATCTTTGAGAATGAAGAGGAACTCAGACATGCCCTATCCGACTTATTTGACCGGTTCGGAGCCCTTGTCGTGGAAGAGTTTATTGAAGGCAGGGAGTTCAATGTTTCCCTTTTTGGCTATCCGTCCGCCGAGGTTCTTCCCATAGCGGAAATCGATTTTTCTGAATTTCCGGCAGGCCTGCACCGCATCGTTGGTTACAGTGCCAAATGGGACAGGGCGTCCTTCGAATACCATCACACCCCCAGAAGGTTCCCGCAAGAACTCCCTGACAGCCTTCTAGGCACCCTTGAAAGAACGGCTCTGCGGTGTTTCGGCCTCTTTATGCTAAGGGATTATGGACGCGTTGACATGAGGATAGACGATCGACAAAGGGTTTACGTTCTCGAAGTCAATGCCAACCCTTGTCTGAGTCCCGATGCAGGGTTTGCAGCAACAGCTGAGAAGGCTGGTATGACATATTCTCATCTCGTAAATTCTCTGCTCCATTTCATGATCCAAAGGTCGGAAAGGCATGGTCATCAGATCTCTCATACCTGAAGACAAGCCCAAGATTCGTCGGATTGTCGAGCAAATGGGCACCTTCAACAAAGAAGAGATCCGGGTCGCGCTGGAACTTCTGGATGAAGCGCTCAGCTATCCCGAAAGGCGGGATTACTATGTTCGCTGTGCGGTTGACGAACTTGGCTCATTGGCCGGCTATATCTGTTTTGGCCCCATTCCGATGACACATGGGTGTTACGACCTCTATTGGATTGCGGTGGGAAAGCGGTTTTCCAGGCAGGGGGTCGGGGGAAAACTCCTTGGACATATGGAAGACTTCGTGGTGAAGAAAAAGGCGAGACGCATTTATGTGGACACTTCGTCGACCACCGGCTACGAGGCCGCAAGATCCTTCTACGAAAAACACGGTTACCGGGTTGTATGTGTTCTGGATGGTTTTTATCGCCAGGGTGATCACAAGATGATCTTCGTGAAGGAAGTCTAAGTCATCGTCTGACCCAAGGCTAGGGTCAAAATCGATGGAAAAGATTTACGCAGCCACCGACAAGGCGTTTCCGGAACACCTGGAAAGATGTAGAGCCGTTCTGAGGCAGAAAAGTATCTCAGCCACGGGCGAAGGTGTCCGTACCTAGTGCTGTATGCAACCATAGCCCTGATGCTCATTTTCTGTGAACAAGCATTGGCAATAAGTTGCCGAGAGATTCTACGAGACCTTTGCACAACCCCTTTTCACTTGGTTCTGTGAGCTTTTTGACCCATCTTCGGCTTTGTTCGCTAAATCGTGAAAACTCGGCCTAAGGCCCTCAAACAGTTCACGATTTGCCCACTCTCGTGGGCCGCTCACTGCAGCCGGATGGGTACCCCAAAAAGCCCACAATGAACGTTCCAAAGAGTTATGCAAAGGTCTCTCTACAAGCCAAGCTTAACCTGTTCATCCCGTGGCTATTTGGGAACTTTCTGAGCAGTCGTCTCACCTCGATGATTGGGATGCAGTGCTATCCGGGCCTATTTCCGTTGTCCTTGATTTTGCGTTTCAGACTCGTATTGCTCCAAGCCTGGCCGCCCACAAGAACCATGAGTTCCTGTGTGGCGAAGAACCGGAACTCATAGTTCTCAATGCCAAATTCTTCATTATTTCAATAGATTGATATACTCTCGCGCCTCTATTGCGCCCCCTGTCGTGTTTATTGTTTCTAAAATCGGAACTTCCAGTTCCTGTCTGCATCTCGGGCAATTATAAAAGACCAGTTTTATCAATAGGTTAACGTTATGGCATGCACTTTGCCATTAAAAAGCATCCAAAATGGCAGTGGTTCGTTGAGAATCGACAACCCTAGCCATGAGACAGAAAAGAAGGAGGCGGTTAAAGATGTCAGAAAGGGCAACGAAAATGAATCGCCGTCAATTCATGAAGATGGCAGCCTTGGCGGCCGGAAGCGCAAGCTTCATGGGGCGAATGAGATCTGCCGAGGCAAAACTTGCCAGCGAAGAGCCTGATAGTCCGATCTATGTTGCTCTCAATATGTCAAAGGTGGCCAACAACGAGGAGAGCTTCCGCCTCATGAAAAAAGTGGGGCCAAGGGTTTGCATCACCACGGCCACCCACCCAGGTTTTGTGGGTTTCCAGGCCAATATTCAAACAGGTATCCTTCCCCTGGCTGGCCGATACGGGGGTGGAAAGCTCCACATGGAGAAGGAGCTCAACCCCATCCGAAACTACCAGTATACCATGTGGGAGCATTGGCAGGACCACGATGATTTTCACCAGAAGCAGTTCGACCGCGTCTTCGAACTGTGTGGCAGCGGTCTTTCCATGGTGGTAGAGGGCCCCTGGGAACCGGTCTACAGAGTCCTTGACGCCAAGATGCCCCCGATCAGATCCATGGGTCAGATTACCGACCTTGCAGGAGACTTAGAGTTCAAGAAGGACTTCATTCGGTTTGCCACCCCCATGCGCTGTGTGGCTATGACAGAGTACACGGTCAAGCCAGGTCAAGAAAGGGCCTTTGAGAAGGGAGCCAGCGAAACCATGCAAGCCCTGTCAGATTCCACGGGCTTTCTGGGATATATGGTACTTAAACAAATGGGGGTTTGTGCTCTGGGAAGCTTCATGCTGGATCCGAAGTCCATGGCGGAGGTCCTCCAAACCCTGGGCGCCAATCCGCCCAAGGACCCTAAGCCGCTTTTTGAGACGCCCGAAGCTGTGCCGAGTCCCCCAGAGTACCTGATCCATACGGAATGGGAGACAGCCGAGATGGCGCAACTGGGTTTTGCGAAGGTTTTGGTCAATCACGAGATCAGGCAAATCCATGATAAAGGTGTCATGGTCCATTTGATGAGAGGTCCCTACATTATGTTTTTCCAGCCCACGATGGAAGAGCCGGGCTGGCGGTCCGTGCTCACTTAGGTCATTGGTCACTGCTGTTCCATTGACCAGGCGTGGCTGGCAGGCCCCAGGAAACAGGATCTTCCTGGTGGACTTTGAACAGGAGGTTGGAAATGGAAGAATTAGAGAAGGAAAGGGTGGCAACAGCGAAAACACAAACCAAGGGAAGCAAGACTATTGCGAAGACGTCAGCAGGAAAGAAGGGAGCCAAAAAGCTGGCACCCAAGGAAGCAACCATGAGAAAGGCCGGGACCAGGAAAGAATATCTCGAGAGTAAAAATGTATGCAGGGTGACATTCATATTGCCCGAGGTGGCTGCCCCTGATGCACGGAGCGTTTGTGTGGTTGGTGATTTCAATGACTGGAATATTGAGGCTAATCGCATGAAAAGGCAAGAAAACGGAGACTACAGCATCACCTTGGACCTTAAGCCAAAAAGGGAATACCAGTTTCGTTATCTCATCAATGGATCTAGATGGGAAAATGACTGGAGCGCTGACAAATACGTGAAAAGTCCTTATGGGGACAGTGATAACTCAGTTATTGTAGTTTAGGAGAATAGCCCGAAGGGATGTTTAAGCGTCGGCTATGACAGATGAAGTGAAGCCTCCCCGCCCTCCCGGGCGGGGCTTCCCGGTAAGGAAGATTGCCATTTTTGTATAGCTCCCCTTGACCCCGCCCTTCCGGATGGAGCTTGCGGGGAGCAGGCCGGTCAAAGACCCCTGACAACAGCCTTACAGCCTATCGGTTCACGGGGATTTGAGAAAAAAGTATGACAGAATCTATGTGATTCTAAAACCGCTGTTTAACCCTGCAATATTGGCTCAACTGTCAGTGAAAGGAATTCTTCGAGACCTTTGAAAAACTCCTTCTCACTTATTTGTATGAGCTTTTTGACCCATCTAAGGGCTTGCTCGCTAAACCGGACACGAAGTGAAGCGTAGCGCTCAAAACTCGGCCTAACGGCCTCAAGCAGTTTAGGATTTGCCCACTAACGTGGGCCGTTCGCTTCGCCGAGATGGGTGCCCCAAAAAGCTCATAATAGTCGTTCAAATGAGTTATTCAAAGGTCTCTCTTCAATAAAGGTCTCGCACAGAGACTATTTTTTTGTGACGATTTGGGCTGGCTTGCCATGAGCCATCCATGCGCTGGTGAGCTCCCGGGCTTTCTGGCTCCGGCTGGTTCTCTGAACGCCTTGCGGGGAGGCTCGACCCAAAGGCTTTTTGCTTCAGAAACGTGAAATTACCTGAGGAGGCGCACAATGGACCTGGCGACGAAGACAACCGAGGAACTGCTAAAAATTGCTGCTGCCGGCGGCGGCCTGGTATTAAACGGAGGCAAGAGAACCACGGATGAGTTGGCCTTGATAGCGGCAGCCGCCAAGCGTTCCGGCGCTACGATCATATTTCGGAACATGGCGGTCAGAAAAACAGAGAGCCTCCTCAGGATTGCCAAAGCCGGCAAGGGGCGCGTGATCTTTGAGTAGGATGGTTAAGAGACACGTCCCGGGGTCTAACGCTCCTGGTCCTTTCGCCGCATAGCAAAGGGACTCTACAAGATCGCAGTAAAGAACTCTGCGGAACGTCGGGAGTTCTTGTGGGGGGAAACATGGATACGGGCGACTTCAGACTATTTGTTGACAATCTCGTTGACGAGATACAGCCTGGGGCAATGTTAAACTACTTCAGAACGAATCGCGCGTACGCCCGAAGACGTTTTTATCGTGTCAGATTAAAGACTTACAGGGGTGATATTCGAACTGAGTTTGCCCGCAGCTGGCTGATTTTGGGAGCGGGCGTCGATCCCTCTGATTCGAAGCGACCCAAATATACCGCCTGCGTCAGAATGGGCGGCCTATCACTTACGCGGTTCAGGAGATTAAAAAGTGCCCCAGGTTCTTTCAGTGTCGATCTGAAGGCTGTAGTCCAGTGGGTTCGGGGCGACAAAGCCATCAGGGACGTTATCCGAAGACACAAGGGACTTAGGATGACTGAAGAGCAAAAAGCCAATACATTCATTCAGTGTCTGCGGGCCATGACCCATTGTACAAAAGAAGAGGCAACGGAGCTGTGGTCATCCACGCGCACAGGTGGACGCTCAAACTCAGGCATAAGGTCTGAGAACGGGACGAGCCTTGATTAGGCGACATTTGAGATTTTGATCATTTAACATCTTCGTGTTCTTTGGTATTGTTTCTTTTATGCACCTGTTTGCCATCATCGCCAACCTCAGATTTCAGGATATACTGGATGTTTTGTTTCTTACCATCGTTGCATATCATCTATACCTGTGGTTCCGCGGGACAAAGGCCCTCAAGGCGCTGGTCGGCCTATTGGGTCTGGGCATTGTATTCACCGTGGCGCGAACCTGGGGTCTCTTCCTAACCACCTGGGTGTTCCAGATCCTCTGGCAAGTCCTGGTGATCCTTCTCATCATCCTCTTTCAATCCGAGATTCGCCAAGTGCTTGAGAGGGTCAATCCCCTGCAGGTGATCGGGCTGCACAAGGAATCCAGGCCAGAGAAATGGATTCCGGGATTCACAAAGGCCATATTCTCTCTTGCCAAGAGGAAGATTGGCGCCTTGGTGATTATTGAACGGACGGACCGGGTACAAGAATTTATTGCTGAGGGTCAACCTTTGGAAGGAGAACCTGGGCCTGAGCTGTTGATGAGCATCTTTCAAAAGGAGTCTCCACTGCATGATGGGGCCATGCTCATCCAAGGTGGTCGCGTCACACAGGTGGCCTGCTACCTACCCCTGACACCTGATGAAGGGCTACCCAAGGAGTGGGGCACCAGGCACAGAGCCGCCCTTGGTCTTTCCGAACGATGCGATGCCTGGGTCGTGGTGGTATCAGAGGAACGTGGAGAGGCATCTCTTGCCCGGGAGAAAGAGATGGTTCATGTGGGAGACGCCGAAAAACTTTCTCAACTCATGCTGGAGGCTATGACACCTATGAGCCCTGAGCGGAAAAGTTGGTGGGAAAGGGTCCGTTTTTTCCTTGTCCATCGATGGCAGGCAAAGGCAGGCACCCTGTTTCTGGTGGCTACCGTATGGCTCATGTTGGCAGGTCAACAGAATTTTGAGAAAAGTGTCACTGTCCCCTTGGAGATAACAAACATACCCTCCCAACTGGAGATTTTAGGACCTGCGAATCCTAAAGCCGAGATCAGGATTCGAGGTCTTCGTAAGGATGTCAGTACGCTGAATGAAAAGAATGTCATGGCAGATATCGACCTGTCCGCAGCCCGTTTGGGCAGAAGAACCTTCTCCATCACACGGGATGATATCCGGCTTCCTGACAAAAGAATGTACGTTGTCGATATTGACCCCGCTCGGTTAAAGTTTGAGTTCAAAGAGAAACCCCGATAAGTCGTCTGAAGATAGTCACAGGGTGAGAGTATTTTGCTTGGAATCCGGTTTTGTTTGTTCTCAGAACGGAGGCATTTAGATCATTCTCCGGCCCCGTTCATCTACAAGAACTGTTAGTTCCGATATTCCAAAAAGCGGGTCTTACGATTCCACTTTGTGACTCTCATTATATTGCAGAGGATTACATTCCACCCTTTCAGTCCATTACCGCCCGCACCGAATGTCTCTAGACAAGATTCGGAACTGACAGTTCCGATGGCTGTGTAGACAAAAGATATATGTCAAGCAATTTCAACAGGTTAATTGAGTGGCACAGCAGTTGCTCGTCCATGAAGTCCACAGAGCACGGATGTGGGTATCGGTCCAAGGTTGCTCTGCTTTTTTTGACGCAGAGTTATCTAGGGAGATAATAAGATGGAGACCTTTGAATAACCTCGACTCGCTTTTTGATATGAGGTTTTTGACCCATCTGAGGGCTCGCTCACTAAATCGCAAGAACTCGGCCTAACGGCCTCAAACAGCTTGCGATTTGCCCGCTAGGGCGGGCCATTCGCTTCGCCCGGGTGGGTACCCCAAAAACCTCATAATTGTCGCTTTTCGAGGTTCTGCAAAGGCCTCAAGATGGACCGCACAAAGAGATTCGCTAACAGCACCATTCTGGCGCTATTAGCGGTTCTATTTGTGTTATCGCCCAACGTTCCGGCGGGATAAATCAGGATTGTCAGATGTACCGACGGCTTGTAAGGTGAACCAATTTCGGAAGGAACCCGAGCATGGCACCACCCCCGGAACTCACCTCTCCGGAACCTGAAGTTACATTTGCCCGCGACCTTGGCCTTTTTGATGCCACCATGATCGGCATCGGAGCCATGATCGGCGCCGGTATTTTTGTACTCACAGGGATCGCCGCCGGTGAAGCGGGACCCGCTGCGCTGCTGGCATTTGCCCTCAACGGTGTGGTGACCCTGTTGACGGCGCTCGCATATGCCGAAATTGCCTCGGTCTATCCCAAATCAGGAGGCGGCTATGCCTTTATCACAAAGGCATTCCCCGGTCCGGCGGGATTCGCCTCAGGCTGGATGCTGTGGTTTTGCTACATCATTGCCTGTGCGCTTTATGCCCTTGGATTCGGCAGCTATTTCTGGGAATTTATTCAAAGATACTTCCCTCCGATCGCTACTCTTGTCTTCAGCCTCGCAGGTCACCAAGCCCCGGCGCTGATGATGACCGCTTTGGTGAGCATCATTTTCATTCTCGTCAATATGCGGGGTACGGCCGTAACCGGCAATGTCGAAAATGTCATCACCATGGCCAAGATCATTATTCTGGGCGTATTTATCGCGTACGGGCTGAAGCGGATTTTTGAGATCCCCAGCCAAGCCGCGGCAAGCTTCACGCCCTTTCTGCCGAACGGCGCCGGAGGGGTGGTCATTGCCATGGGGTTGACCTTTATCGCCTTCGAAGGCTATGACCTGATCGCAACGGTCGCCGAGGAGATCAAAGCACCTGAAAAAACCATTCCCCGGGCCACATTGATTTCCCTTTCCGTCACCGTCTTCATCTATCTGATGGTCTTGCTTGTCTGCATCGGGGCCATTCAACCCGAGTCGGGCAAATCCTGGCAGTTTCTGGGTCAGTATCAGGAAACGGCGATTGCCAGGGCGGCTGAGAACTTCATGCCGTCAATTGGTGTGGTGCTGATCATCTTCGGGGGGCTTCTTTCAACGATATCCGCTTTGAACGCAACCATTCTGGCGTCATCGCGAGTGGCCTTTTCCATGAGTCGCGACAAGATGCTGCCGATTTCCCTCAGCACGATCCATCCCAAGCGTCGCACCCCGCATATTGCCATTGCGGTTACCGGAGTGATTGTGCTCGTCATGGCCCTGCTTTTCCCGATTCAGGTCATCGGGTCGGCAGCCAGTGTCATGTTTTTGCTGACATTTGCCCTGGTCAATCTTTCGCTCATTGCGCTGCGCCGCAAGTTCCCTGAATTGAAAGGCGGGTTTCGGATGCCGTTATACCCGGCAACGCCGATTACCGCCATCGTCCTCAACATGTTTTTGGCGGCTTATCAGTTCAAGTTTGATCCCCGGGCGTGGTACATCGCCATTGCCTGGATCATCGTCGGTCTGTTTA
>CAZCXI010000070.1:0-15733 GCA_964502635.1 uncultured Desulfobacterales bacterium | reverse complement strand
TTTCTGGATATATGATGCTGACGGCTGGCCGATCGGCAGCTCTCATCAGGTTTTCGCTCATGAAACAGGAGACCCCGCCAGGCACGAGGCCACGGCACGGGTTGAACTGCCAAAAAGTGCGGCCTCGGCCAAATTCAACTTTGTCACCATGGGAGGGGGAAGCTGGTTTGTCGTGGACAACTTCGAGGGTAGCTTTTCGACTCCAACGGAGCCCCCGGCAGAAGGGACTATCTCTGTCTCGCCAAACGTCCTTGATTTCGGCGAAGCTCCCATCGGGATTCCGTCGGAACCTTTGCGCGTCACTGTCTCAAACACCGGCAATGCAGATCTTGATGTGACTGGGATTTCCACAAAGGGTCAGCACAGCTCTCAGTTCACTTTGAACGAAGACACGTGTTCCGATCGAAAGCTGCTCCCCTCTGAGTCAGGTCAAGTGGATGTAGTATTTGAGCCCACATCAATAGGGACGAAGGTGGCAACGCTCTCCATCCCTTCAAACGACGCTGATGTGCCTGTTCTTGATGTTTCTTTGAGCGGGACCGGGGTGCCGGCCATTACATCGATTCTGCCTGCCAGTGTACAAGCCGGTGGATCGATACTGATTTCCGGAAGGGGCTTTGGCAATTTGAGATATGTCAAGATCGGCCCCAGGAAGTTCAAAAAGGCGAGTCAAAGGATCTTGTTACGGGCGGATGACTCGATCGTGCTTCTCGTCCCAGAGTACAGCAATTGGCCTGATGGAGTAAGTAAGGAAAGGATGGTCGCCGTAGCGGTAAAGACCGCGGATGGAGTCGTCAAGAGCAACAGGTTTCCACTGGAGATTCGCAAACCATAAGTTCACCCCGCCCAACACGGCTAGCCAGCCCCATGTCTATACATTCTTGCTGTTGCCCAAACAGGAAAGCCTTTCTTAACAAGCGAAAAGGGATTTCGGCCACATCCTGTTGATCTGTAACGATAACGCTTGATGTCTATCTGCACCACAATGGGGCCATACCCGCGGTTGTCGGTTCATGTCCGTTAACCCAGAAAGATGTAGTCATCAGCGATCGTTAATATCTCTGTGCTTGGGTGGAATGGGTGTATGACCCACTGGCTCAACAATGTTCCTATCACAATGCCGACCAACACAGACAATAAGGCGATTAGGAAAAGTCTCATGTCCCCCCCTCCTGCCTACGGAATGGAGCTGTCTGTTAAGCCAACGGTTCAAGCACCGTGCCAGGCGGAGATGATGGGACAAATGGTTGTGTTTCTAGCTGGTTAGCCAAGAGTGCATGAAAAACCAAGTTCTCAATATTGGGTACTTGATGTTATCATTTGAGAAAAGAGATACCACTTATGAGGATTGAAAGTCAGTGCAAAGACAAGAGAAAAAAATCAGGATCACAAATCCCGTTAGCCGAAAACAGCGGTGCTGTGGTTTCTTATGAAGTATGCAATCTGGGATTTTTCTTTCCTCGTAAGCCCCCGGAATTGAACGCCATGTCGTCTCTGGTGCTCTTTTGAGGTATGACCGGTTGAGGCGCTGCCTATTTCAAAATCCGAAATGGTCTTGAACGGGATCGCACCAGAACTAAAATCACACTCAGCCAATACTATTTCTAAGTGGGATTCTTTGTCCGGCGGCATTTCTGCCGCAACAGCTACATAACGAAATGCAAGTCCACCTGCGCTTATGTCCATGATTTGACCGAATACACAACATGGGGGCCATAACAGGGCAAACGCACCGTTCTCGACCTGGAATCGTTCATGCTTCCTACGCTCAATGGCTCTTTCCACGATGCTCATTTTAAGGACCCCTTCACAAAGATGATCTGGGTTACCTATAAGATAATACATCGCAGGACTATTTCCACCAAAATGCTGGGAAATCATGGGTAGCCAACACAGCAATATGCTAAAAAGCAAACACCACAGACTCGCAACATGTGGTTTGTAAACGACATAGAGCATTTTGGGAGAAAGGCACTTGAGATGCTGAGCATCAACAAATGCGGGGTTTGTCTCGATTAATTGATCTAACGGGTTGGTAACGCTAAAGAGTTGAGGCAAACCTCTTTAGCAGGCAGTTGAAGGGATAGGGAGGATCGCTGAACGTAGGCATACAGCCATTTGGATCTACACGAATGGCCATAGCTACTTAAAGGCATTGGATGCCGAAGAGAAGCGATTATCTCTGTCCCGAAGTTGTTTGTTCAGAAATATTCCGCATTACTGGATGGATGACAGGTAGGTTGCGAGGTTTACTTTTTGATTCTTGATGCCAACCTTCCTTCTAATGTTTTCTCTGTGAGACTCCACCGTTCTTCTGGATGAGTTCATTAGTTCTGCTATCTCTCTGGTAGTTCTTCCGTCCTTGACAAGACCCGCTACACGAATCTCTGTGGGTGTAAGGCCCAGATGTTTTGAGGACAACTGGCGCGAAAATGGTGAAACAATATCGTTCAGGTTTGATTCCAGAATAGTCAGGTACGCGACCTGATTGGTATCCAGCGAGGTCTTCTTCAGCTTTTCCAAATAGGGCAAAACCAGGTCCTTTACGTTGGACAGCACTTTTTCTTCCAGCTCTGCTTTATCCTCCTCCCTTCTTCTCAGCAAGACTCGTAATGCGGTGTTTACTTCCTCAAGGTTATTGGTCTTCATTTCCAACTCTGCGTCCTTCTTCCTCAGCGCCTCCTCTCTCCGCCGCCTCTCGGTAATGTCGCGAATCATGACTATCAGAGCAGGTTGCCCCTGCCACATGGTCTTCGCGTCGGTTATTTCTATGGCCACCCTCCTCCCGTCCTTTGCGATGATGGCTCCCTCATAGCTTGGAGGAACATACTTTCCCTCCAGTATCCTTTTGTGTCTTTCATCTGTCTCCCTACGTTCATCAGGTTGTGCCAGGTCCTTGAATCCGATTTTCAGCAATTCCGGGGTGCTGTAGCCCGTCACTTCAGCGCCACGCCTGTTTGCATAGACATGGTCTCCGCGGCCCGTGGCTATGAGAATGCCGTCATTGGCATTCTCGGCCAGGGCTCTGAAATTTTCCTCGCTCTCCCGCAGGGCGGCCTCTGCCCTCCTGAGGTCGGCAACCAATCTGGACAGCTGGCTGACTTCTCTTAGGCTCTTTCTCCCAGTTACCTGGGCAATTTCTTGATAATACTTGACGTTTGCCCTTTCCTCGTTCAACAGTTTCTGTAATTCTACGCATTTTTGCTCCCAATTCGTCTTGTCGCCAGACATCTTCTCTTACCCCCGGCGAAAACGACCAAACCCCTGCCGGGCAGATGGAGAGCCGGGTCGTATTCTTCTTGTTGATTATTCGTTTCTTTATCCGACTTATTCCGCCCTTGAGCCTTCGGTCACGTGATATATCCTTGGCGACATGATGGCACCTGACAGCGATGCCGGCTCCAGACATGTTGCTAAAGAAGACTTGGCGTCACATCTTGCTCGGTGGATTAGTGTCCTTCTCAGCAAGTGCCTTGCCCGCCACCTGTTTCTTGGTGGCCCCCTTCCGATAGCGTTTTGTGGCAGGACGCTGCCTTAACAACACATAGGTGGCCCCGGCGCCTCCGTCGCAGGCCCTGGCACTGGTGAAGGCGATGACCCATTTGCGCCAGGGACCGGATGTCAGCCACTGCCTGACCTTGGCTTTGAGCACGGGCTCCGCGCGTGAAGAACGGCCGCGGCCGTGTACGATCAGCACAGCCCTTTTTCCAAGCAACAGGGCCTCCTTGAGAAACACTTCAAAGGCCTCATACGCCTCTCCAACGCCGAGCCCATGGAGATCAAGATGAATCTGGACCGAAAAGTCACCCCGATGCAAACGCTTGGCAATTTCGGGGTTCACGCCGTATCCGACCCCTTCCATGTACTCCGGGGTGTCGGAAATGATAAACCCCTGTCCGCTCTTCACTAAGTCTTCCAGCCGGGCCAATGCCTCGGCTTCAGGATCGTGCTCCAATACCCTTGGACGGGTCTGTGGGGCTTGATCTATGGAGCGGGTGTCCCGCACAATGGGCTCAACATCAGCCATGACCTCTTGAAAAAGCCTTGCCTCCTCATCAGGACCCAGCGGCTTCTCATCCACACCCTTTGCTCCGGACCCTTTTTCATGACCTGAAGCCAAGGGAAAGGAGTTTTCATGCAGCAGGGTCTTTAACTGCTCAAAGGGCCTGTACGTTCCAGAGGATTTGCAAGATTTGAAGCCTCCCCGCGGCAAACCACGGGGAATCTTCATCGTAAGGAAGTTTTTCATTTTCAGATTCGCTCGCATTCCCCGCCGCAAGCGGCGGGGAATACGAGCGCTTTCGCAGTTCACGAGGGTTTCATCTGCTTCGGGTTAAAGGTATCTTTTGACAAGATACCCCAAAAATGCTAGCAAAAGCAATAGTTGTGTGACCTGCGCAAAAGGTGAACCAGGAGGCAAGACATGAAAGTGACATGTGATAAGTGCGGGTGCGACATGAAGATAACGTCTTCTTTCGGATACCAGTGCCCGGAATGTAAACACGAGGTTGAGATGGCTCTCATCCAGGACATCAACAAGAAATATTGGGACCAGCACTGTAAGAACATAGAGTGGGCAAAAGTCAAAGGCGAAGAGGTCATTGTTGTGAAATAGGTAGTGCCCATCCATGGAACGCTATTTAATCAATGGGCACAGGCGTCGGTTTCCAATCCAGAAATGAGCATTTTTTTCTCTGAGCAAGACCGCACAAGGGTTTGCGCCGAGGCGTACTTTTCGTACGTCGCAGGCAAAAACCCGCGGAGAACGCCGCTCTGAGGGAAAAAGGCCATTTATGGATGGAAACCAGGCATCTCTTCCCCGGCCGAACAGGCCAAAGAACGGAGCTTTTCATAGGCAACCAGCTCGTCTCCGATCATGGAGCCTTCCTTGACCTCCACTTGAAAACCCTGCTCTACCGCGGCTACCGCCCTCTCCTTCACTTGATCCCAGCGTGGTCTGTCGCCGGTCTCCTGTTCGACGGACGTCAGTGGTTCTACGACCTTGTCCCTTATTTCCGGCGGCACCCATACCACACGCCAGAAATCTCGCATGTCCATCGGGCCCAAGAAGACCACCACATTGATCAGCACCAGGCCTTGGACACCAGAGATGACAATGGTCGCGATCTTGTCTCCCCGCACCCGGATACTGCCCCGGTGTTTGTACCAGGCATTCTTAACCCCCAGCTCTTCGACGATCGTCAATAGGATCTCACCCATCTTCCGATAAGCCGCATCGACGTCCTTCATGACATCCCCTGGAAGGATCAACTGCACGAATGCCGTGCTTTCAGGGTGGGCAAAGAGCAGATTGCGCTCCCCGGTGAGGATCACCTGTTCCAGGGCCGGCAGCTCCGGGCGAATCTCATTGATCATGGGGGCAAAGTTGGTCAAGGCAATCAGGACCCTGGCACCAGAGTCCTTCAGGATATGCAGAATTTCTCCTCCCTTATAGAGGGTGTTGAATGGTACCGCCACCGCCCCAAGCTTCAAGGCGCCGACAAAGGCGTAAACAAACTCGGGGATGTTCGGAAGCATGATGGCCACCCTGTCTCCTTTTTCCACACCCATCCCCTGAAGACCATGGGCCACCCGGTTGGCCCGGTGGTTCAGCTCTTCGTATGTGACGGCCTCCCGTTCGAAACGGAGTGCCACGGCGCCGGGCATGGATACGGCCCAGTTTTCAATCGACCGGACCAGGTCCGGTCTTTGTCTGTCTGATTCTGCGCTCATCTCGGTAATCGTCTCTGAGTTCCTTTTTCAGGACCTTGCCGGTGATGCCCATGGGAAGGGTCTCCATGAAACAGATGGCATCCGGCACCTTGAAGTTTGACAAGACCTTCCTGCAATGGCTGATGAGTTCCTTTGGCGAAACCTCTCCTTTGGTTGTAACAAATGCGACGACCTCCTCCCGTTCTCGTTTTTTTCGACCCACGACGGCGGCTTCCTTGACCGCAGGGTGCCCCAAGAGGACCTCTTCCACCTCCCTGGGTGAGATGTTGAGCCCTCCCTTGATGATGATCTCCTTTTTTCGATCCGTGACAAAGAAATACCCATCCCGGTCCTGGTATCCTATATCACCGGTGAGAAACCAGCCGTCCCTGAAGGCCTCTTTCGTATCCTCGGGAAGATTGTAGTAGCCGTCGGTGACACCTTTGCCTCTGACAGCAACCTCTCCGACCTCCCCCAGCGGAAGTCCTTTGCCATCCGCACCCATGATCTTCATGTCAAACCCGGCAAGGGGCACACCAATAGAGCCTGCCTTGCAAAGGCCATCAGGCGGGTTCAGACAGCAGGCCGATGCCGTTTCAGTGAGTCCATAGCCCTCAAGGACCCGGCAGCCCGAACACTTCTCAAAAGCTTCAATCATGTGCTCAGGCAATGGGGCCGCGCCTGAGACACACAATCGGATGCTTTCGGGCAGCTGAAGCTTTCTTCGCTCCAGCATGGTGAGCAGATGCACAAACATGGTGGGAATGGCCATCACCAGGGTGGGTCGATTGTCCGTAATACTTCTCAGCAAATTGCCGGGACTGTATTGGGGAACCAGGATGATACCGGCGCCGTGCATCAACCCAAGATGGAGGATATTTGAGAGTCCGAATACATGAAAGAAAGGAAGAACGCCGATCATTCTGTCCTTCCGGGTAACATCCAGTGCCTGTGTCGTGGAGTGGTGCTCGGACACGAAATTCTTGATAGTCAGCTTCACGCCCTTGGGTCGGCCGGTGGTTCCGGAGGTGTAAAGGATGCAGGCCAGGTCTTCCGGGTCCGCGGCCACGGAGACAAAGTCATCCGTTGCGTTCAACATCATTTCTTCAAAGCTGATCGTTCCTGCAGGGCGCAGGCCCGCTCTGCCAGCCCTGGGTTGCAAGGCCACATCCACATCATGCTCAGAGGCGGACTCGCGGTCCACGGCGACATCCACCCCGGCCAGTATCCCTTTGCGCGACACCCCCTGAATGATCACCGTGCCTGGGGGCAAGGCAGCAGATGGCCGGCCACGCCCCGCAATCCGGCCCTGTAAAACGGCCCCTGGCAAGGCCATGATGTCCGCCACATCCCCATGAGGCTTAAAGATGAGCCGCCATGGCCCTTTACGCCTTTTTCGAGACAAACCCTTCCCCTTCATCAAAAAACACCCGAATCGCCGCGTCACCGGGTCGACCGGTGCACAAGTTGATCACCACAAACATCTATACAATCGCAAGGACTGCGCCCCACCCCCATCAGATAGGCACCATGCAAGATGATCAAAAGGAGGACTCCGCCTGCAGCGTCCGGAGGGAGTCACCTGTTAACTTGTTTATATCACATACTTTCTACGGCATCCTTATGTCAAGCTAAAAGGATTGGCGGACAGCGGCAATAGGCGACAGGAGGCGTCCTCATGCGCCCTCCTGTTTTTTGAGGTTTAGAGGCCCCTCGTTTGCGTCAGGTGGCACCAAATTTGCTTATCTCTGCTGGGTCAGCCCATTATTTCTTCACCAGGTTTTTGGGTTGCACCGATTGCTCGGGACGAGGGGTTCATGCAGAAGAAATACATCATGGTTGTCGCTGTTGCCGTTGTGCTGTGGTTCGCGTTCATGGGTTACAGACACCACAAGGGAAAACGGGACACGGACGAGTACACACAAAAAGCGAACAGCAGAGCCACGGAGATCGCAAAGGCAAGCCCCAGAGCCGGTCTGGCTCAGATGGGTATGGCCCTGAAAAGATACTATGACGAAAATCATGCCTACCCTCCCAGCCTGACCGAGCTTTCCCCCAAATATCTGGCCAACAAATCGCTCATCGAGGAAATTGACTGGTACTATGAGCCAAGAGGCGATGATTTTTTTCTAAGCAAGACCCTGATCGTGGGCGACAGGCGGATCGTTGCCTCCATAGATAAGAGCTTGAGGCCCGAGGCCGAAACCGGTGCCATGGTGGCCACCCCAACTGCCGTCTCCAGGCCAAGGGAGGTGAGAAAGCCCGTAGAGGTCATTGCTCAAAGGCCTGAACCCTCGGATCGGACAAAACTGGCCCTGGCCAGAGAGGCCTTTTTTGAAGCCCTTCGGCAAAGGCAACTGGATGTCACCTCTGTGTCTCTGCCTGACAGGGGTGAATCAAGACTCATCTCCACGGTCCAGCCTGAAGTGGTCTCGATGACGGAGCCCGGGACGGCTTCGGGCGTGGGATCCGACCTTGGCGAGAGATACCTGGTGTGGAAAGACAAAGACAGCGTCCTGGGCTTTAGCAATGTTCAGTACCCTCAGGCAGACAAGCTGTCCATTTACGCCATTGGCAGGTGGTATAATGTCAAGATGCCTTTACCGGAAGACCGGGAACCTTTGGCCCCTGAGACGCAGATCGCAAAAAGGGCAAAGGGCCCTGATGCGATTGTCTCAAGCCTTGAAGGACGCTATCTGGTATGGAAGGACGAGCACGGCGCGCTGGGTTTCGGAAATGTCCAGTACCCTGAAAAGGAACCCGTATCCGTCTTCCAAACCGATACCTGGATGAAACTGCAAAGATCTCCCGTTGCCGCGGCAACCGGCCCTGGTGAAGATCACGGCCTCCGAACACACAAGTCCCGGCCGGAAATTGCTTCAGATTTTAGCACCCGCTGCCTGGTGTGGAAAGACGAATACGGAAACCTGGGTTTCGGAAATGTCCAGTATCCTGAAAAAGAACCCGTATCCGTCTTCCAAACCGATACCTGGATGAAAGTAAAGAGGCCTCGGCTTACTGCAGCAACCGGCCGCAATGAAGATCATGGCTCCCAAGAACATAAATCCCAGCTAGACATCGCATCTAAGATGAGCCCTCGCAACCTGGTATGGAAAGATAGGCGTGGCACGCTGGGTTTCGGAAATGTCCAGTACCCTGAAAAGGAACCCGTATCCGTCTTCCAAACCGATACCTGGATGAAACTGCAAAGATCTCCCGTTGCCGCGGCAACCGGCCCTGGTGAAGATCACGGCCTCCGAACACACAAGTCCCGGCCGGAAATTGCTTCAGATTTTAGCACCCGCTACCTGGTGTGGAAAGACGAATACGGAAACCTGGGTTTCGGAAATGTCCAGTACCCTGAAATCGGCGCTGCTGCCCGTATCCACGTCAATGGGGGTTGGCAATCGGTAATCAATTGATGCCTATGGTCATCCGCTTGCCTGAGGAAGGAGTGGGATATCATGAAAACACTCAAGGATAACAGAGGGTTTACCTTCATCGAACTCCTGATGGTCATGATTGTCATTGGTATTATCGCCCAGATCGCTTTGATCTTCACGATTGATCTAAGATCCAGATCTTCCGACGTCACGGCCCTGTCGGACGGCCGGAACCTGGTAACCGTCGCTAGAGGCAACTTTGTTAACCTGGACGATGTAAAATATGACCACAACCCGGGGGACGGGTCTGACATCGGTTCTGTAGATACAGCCGGTAATCCCAGGCCTGATGGCCCCGTCTTCACCTTGTCGCCTGGCGTAAAGGCCAAGATTTCAATCGGAAGTGAGAGCCCTGGGACCCCAGACCATGGATTCCTAGAGGTTTGGTTGTGTCATGAAAGCGGGACCAAGGTCGGTGCGCCGGGCGAAATCGGCGAAGGCAGAAAAGAATACTATTATGTCGTCGATGAACTGGGTGCCGACACAATCGCCACGTTCTAAACCGGCTTAGATCCTGTCACTGTAGACTGCGCACCTGGCAAATACCATCCAGAAGAATCTGTCTGAATCCATCTATGGCTGCCCCCTCAGCTAAATGAAGCCAGGGTCATTGCCGGCATTGGCGTGACGCTTTTTGGCACCGTTGGTGCCCCTTTTTGTTGGTTTCCAGGACATGCCTCGTGATATATGTGTGTGCTGAGGAGGGCACAATGATTGCTGATCTTGTACGGAAAAATCGGAGCTATCGCAGGTTTTACCAAGAGGTTGTCATAGGCCATGACACCCTGAGAGAGCTTGTGGACCTCACGCGCTGTTGTGCCTCAGCCGCGAACCTGCAACCCCTGAAGTATATCCTTTCCTGTGAGCCGGACAGAAATGCCCTGATCTTCAAGCACATTGCATGGGCGGCCTATTTGAAAGGCTGGCAGGGACCGCCGGAGGGTGAAAGGCCTTCTGCCTATATCATTGTGCTGGGCGACAGGACCATTGCCAAATCATTCGGCTGTGATCATGGGATCGCTGGCCAGACCATTCTGCTGGGCGCCGCGGAAAAGGGTCTGGGAGGGTGCATGATCGGCTCAGTGAGACGCGACGACCTGTGCCAGGCTATTGGCGTCCCAAGGCACTTGTCCATCCTGCTGGTCATTGCCCTCGGCAAACCCAAAGAAAGCGTTGTAATTGAGAATTTAGGGCCAAGTGGAGATGTCAAGTACTGGCGAGACAGTCAGGATGTTCACCACGTTCCCAAGCGATCCCTTGACGAGATCATTGTGGCGTAGCCCCTCCAACCACACCTGTCCACATCCTTTTATTCTTGCGGAGGGGAGTGCAGGAGCATCTTGCAGAACTTTCTTGCGTTTCTGTTGAGCAGCCCCATGGCCGTGGGGGCATGGACCCCTGGACGTTCGAACACAATGTAGTCGGTATACGGAGCGGGAGTTCCGAGTTCCACCGCCTTGGCATACCAAAGGGTCTTGTTGGTGTCCACGTGGATCACTCGGATCCGCTCATCAACTCGCGACGGCTCATGAAGACCCCCCTCAAAATAGTAGAGCAAGTCCCCCGTGATTATCAGATCGTAATGCTTATGACGAGCCGCCCTTATCAGGCTTTCCAGGCGCGTATCTGAAACATCCCCCTCAAATGCCACACTCTGGAACACATCGTTTCTCAGCAGGACCTCATACAAAGACTCGGAGGCGGCTCTGCCCATGCCTCGCGCATAGGGGGGCTCCCTGAACTTGAAGACGGCCACACGGGATGTCATATAAGGGTTTTCGATCGGCATGGTAAAAACATGTTCCGGGAGCCGACCGTGCCACAACGCACAACCGACCAGACAGAAAGCTATCACCGCTGTACATATCATGGTTCTCGCGTATAGGTTCATTGTCTCATGGTCCTCAAGCGATGTGTTCTCAACAGGGCCAATACCCCTCGTGTTTCCACCAACGTTTCCATCTATACTCAAACCATACTCAAATACCATGCCAATTCTTTGCCCAACGGGCCAGGACCGAATCTTTGGATCATATAGGGCCATCGGGGATCCCCATCATCTATAAGGCCCTTATATGATTATCTTAAATTTACTCCAGCGTCATCGACCCGGATTGGGACACGCCCCCCGGGCTTGGACGACAAACCGACAACAGGGAAATTTTTGCCTAACGAGGGGATCTTGGCAACCGCCTTGTGAACACGCGTGGGCTTTCAGAAAAAGCTTCCAAGGGCATCCGGATCAAGACAGATTCACCTTGAATCTTTCCTTTGGCGGGTTGAAGTACCCGAATTTCAACTTGGGAAACATCTCGTGTATCTGTTCCAAGAGCCGGCCCATGCCAATCAGTTCAGGCTCCCCGCTGTTGTGGCTCATGATCTGCCAATAGCGCACCGGATCAAAATTTAAGTTCCGCCATTGGATCATGTGTACGGGATGACCGCCTAGAAAGGACAAGAGGGCCGAAACCTCTGGTTTGGCATCTGTAAAGCCGGGCAGGTTCAGATAGTTGATAGAAACAAACTTTCCTTTCCGTCCGGCCACGTCAACACTGTCAATCACCTCATCGAAGCTGTATCCCTTTGGTCGAAAATAGGTCCCATAGCACGACTCTCTCACACTGTTCATACTCACACGGACGCTGTCCAGACCTGCCTCAAAAAGCCCTTCAAGGACAGAGGGAAGGCTGGCATTGGTGTTCATGTGGATGGTGCCTTGTTGAGTGGCCTTTCGCATCAGCCGTATGGCGGGCTCAATCACCTCGGCAGCCAGTAGAGGCTCCCCCTCACATCCCTGACCAAAACTCACCACAGCTTCTCTCGTGCGTCTCATGTGATAAATCGCGACTTCAGCAATTTCGTGCGGGCTTGGTGTAAAATCGATCCGCTCCTGGGTGCTGGGAATATCCGTATCGCGTTGCAGGGAGAGACACCCCCAACACCTTGCGTTACAATGCATGGACGTGGGCAGGGGCGCCTCATAGCGTCCCAGGAAGAAGTTCTTGGCCGCAGGGCAGCCGTATGTCAGGGCACAGGTTTCAAGGTGGGTTGCCAGTCGATTCAAAGGCATGATTTGGCGAACCCTGAAGACGCCTTTCACGATCTTGTCCCGGGGCATCAGACGCACGTCCTGGCGCCTTTCACGATCCACCCGCATGGCTGCCACTCGAGACCCTCCCTTGAGCCAGCCAACCGCACCAAAGGAAAAAAGCGGCAGTGTCATTGCGTGGGGTTCTTCTGCATAGGCGCTCACGAGGTAAATCATATGGCCCGGCGCGTTAAAGGCGGCCACCGGAAAGACCGGTTCGCCGGGTGCATAGGGATTCTCAGTGAGGACTTCAAATTCACCGGTTTCCGTATTGCAGACGATAGGCCTTCGATCCGGCAGGAACAGGTGTTCACCCCCAAAGGGCATGGGGATGGTTTCTTCCTCTAGGAGAGGAATCAGGTGGCGGCCGGCCATGCCCACGGCCGCATAACCGTTCAGATCGAAGAATTCCCCTTGCTCATTGGCCACAATGGCCTTTAGAAATGGCTTCTTATGCCTCGACATCAGACAATCTTCCCACCCCTCCGGCTCAATGGTTGCCCTGGCGTCAATATGCCAGCATCAAGGCCCGTTGAAAAGCCGAATCTCAAAAGTGTATCCAACATCGCTCGGGGCCATTATGGATGGCCGTCAAAGAAATTTTTTCACTGCACAGGAAGCTTTTTCCTGCGGTCGATGCGACAGCCCGGCGCCTCCTGGAAAAAAGCAGTGTTGATAAACTTGATAACTTATCGAAATTGCATGGCATCGACCTTTGAATGAAGATTTTTGCGCGGCCTTTCCTTTTGCGGCATAATGAATGCACATGGCTTCTTGTGAATCGATTAGGACAATGCGTACCGCGCATGATGCACCTTTTTCACAGGGTTCCGATTCTTATACTTTGGTTCCAGTCGCCCTGAGGCACCGTCGTCCACAATGACGAAACATTCGCGAGCTGAAATACCCCTGCCCATGGGATCACCGTGCGACGTATGGAAGTCAACCAGTGATGCGTCAAACGGGCTGCCCGTTTCCGAAGAAGATGTTCTTTTTCGCGGCAGGGCCCCTAAAAGCGTCCACTGGTCGGTGTCGTGGTCGGATTTGATGATGACCATGTTCATTTTGTTTACGGTCATGTACATCTACCATTCTGCCAACCGCGAGGCTTTGTCCGGTCAGGAGACGGGGCCAGACCGCGCTCCGGGCGTGGAGGTTGTTCAACCCGTCAGTGGCAGTCGCGCCGACCCTGATGATTCCACTGAGCCTTTGCAAGCCTCCATGTCCAAGATCTATGATCTCAGCAAGCAGGCTGTCAGAGCCGAGGGCTTGGAGGATTTGGCCTTTGTGGATCTGGTGTCGGACAAGGCGGTCAGGATCATCCTGACGGCCGATCTGCTTTTTGATACGGGCAGGGCCGACTTGAAGCCTGAAGCCAAAGATTCACTAATGAGAGTGGCTGAAGTTATTCGACAAACACCGTATATGGTCAACGTGGTGGGGCACACGGACAGTGTCTCCATTCATTCGGACAAGTTTCCCACGAACTGGGAACTGTCGGCGGTTCGCGCCTGTGAGGTGACAAGATTCCTGATCGAGGAGATGGAGATTCCCGGACAGCGCTTTTATGTGACCGGGCACGCCTATTATCAGCCGGTCAACCCGAATAATACGGCCAAAAACCGGGCCCGTAACCGGCGGGTGGAGATCATCATTACCAAGGAAAAGCCCTATGGGACGCAGGCCAAGGCCAGAAATATCTTGTAACTCCTGGTTGACGACGGCAGTCCCCATCCGCTGCTGAGCGCTGAAACCTAATCGAGGACTGTTATGAAACAACCTGCGACATCCGAAGGTGATGAAAATGCGAATGGATAGATTACGGCCTCTGCTCAGGTCAATGGCCAAGATAACGGACTGCGTTTCGACTTTATGGGCAGTCGACCGTAGGAACATGACCGGCCTGGCTTTTTGTGTCTTCCTCTTTGCCTCCGGCTTCGTTATTCCCGGCCATGTTGGTCTGTATTTCAACCTGGCCGGCTTGTTGATCGTCCTTGGCGGCACATTTGGCGCAGCACTCGTCTGCTTTGGCACCGAGCGTCTCTTCATTGTTTACAAGGTCTTGATGACTTCGTACCGGACACGGGTGAAGGAACCGGAGGAGCTTGTCCAGATCCTGGTGGACCTGTCGGTGAAAAGCAGGCTGAGGGGCCTCTTGTCCCTGCAGGAAGATGAGAATGAAACCTCTATCCTGTTCTTGCGGCGGGCCCTGGGCTTTCTGGTGGATGCCTATCCAGGGCACCAGATCAAGGAGTTTTTGAATACGGAGATGTATTTCTTTAGACTCCGGCGTGAGAAATCAGAACGCGTCCTCAGCACCATGGCGGAAACATGTCCCGCTTTTGGGATGGTGGGCAGTGTGGTGGGGCTCATCAGCATGCTCGTCGGCGTGGGGGACAGCTCGGCCATCCTGGCCACGGTGCCGATTGCCCTGACCTCCACTTTGTACGGTGTCGTCCTTGCAAATTTCTTCTTTCTCCCCTTTGCTGCCAATATCAGGCAAAGGACGGACCGTGAATTGCTCTTGCAGAAAATCATCACGGATAGCGTGCTTGCCATCGAGAGCGAGGTCAATCCGAGGGTCCTGGAGATGAAGTTGAAATCTTTTCTAACGCCTTCTTCCCGCCAAGGCCGACTCGTTTCCTTGAAAAGGATTCAGGAAAAGTTCAAGATCAAACCTCGCCCGACAGAGCCGCTACCTGCGCAACGACCTTCGGTTCAACACTCCTAGGGCTCGCGCATCCACTGCTTTTACAAAGAATTCTAGGATGTAATCACTATTTTTTCATATGGTTCAGGACCAATAGTCATGAAACTTCATTCCTTCAAATACGCTATCAACCGGAAATGGGCGGTCTGGTCTGTTCTATTTGCCCTGGGGGTTTGCGCGGTTTGTGTGTCCTGCTCAGAGCAGGACGACGCAGAGGCAATTCAAGCTGTGGTGGACAAGGGAGCCGGCCTGGCTGAAAAACATGATATAGGGGGAATCCTGGAACTCGCTTCCCGGGATCTTCAAGCAATGCCTGGCGACCTGGATCGACGAGCAGTAAAGGGGGTGCTCTGGAGAGCTTTCAAATACTATGGGCCACTCAAGGTCCTCCATCCACGCGCGGACATAGAAATGGATGAGCATATGAATCAGGCTTCCGCCCAAGTGCCCTTCCTAATAGTAAAAAGGGAACAGACGTACCCTGAACTGGAGAAACTATACGACCATCCGCTGGCCTGGCTTCAAGAGGTCGGGGAAAACGCCGACCTTTACCGCTTGAAATTGAACTTGATCAATCACAAAGGCCAATGGTTAGTCAATCGAGTGCTTCTTGAACAATTCACCGGCCTCGGATTTCGGCAATGATGCTGGAAAGCAGAAAGAAAATTCGAAGCAAAGGTTAACAGCGTTCGCCTTGGCCCTCGTGGTTAGGTGGGCTGGACATCACCAATAGTTGATTCCTCAGGATCGCTTGTAACAACTACAAAGACAAGCCATTAC
>CAZCXI010000069.1:0-15819 GCA_964502635.1 uncultured Desulfobacterales bacterium | reverse complement strand
TACGCTCGCTAACCCCGCAGCAAGCTACGGGGAATGCGCTCGCTTTTTCGGTTCAAGTCTAAGGACCGGTTCTTAACGTCATCAATACCCCTTTTTCTTTAGGCTCACTTATAGCGAGTTTCAGATGTTTCCAAATTTAATTGCCTGTCGGCGGACTTAATCTCAGCCGATTCCCCCGAACCTGTTGAGAAGTTACATGCGTGGTGCAGTAAATCAAAATACCAGAAAAAGGCGCTTCATGCCAGTGCTTTGGCAGCACCAAGCACCATGTCCACCGACACCCCGGTGAGACATTGAGGCGAATTGCAGTTTGCGTCTTGCGTCTCAAAACACGGGGCACAGTCTTCAGCACCTCTTAGGACCCTGACCGCCCTGCCCCGCGGGGCCCATCTCCGGGGGTTCGACGGTCCGAAGATGCCCACCGTGGCAACGCCCATAACGGCAGCCAGGTGGGCCAGGCCTGAATCATTGCCGATAAAACACCGGGCGGATTTCACGAAAGTCATCACCTCAGAAAGATTTTTAATCTGATGGATTTGAAATTGTCCTTGCGCCCGTTTTTCCACAAGGGGCAGAAGGTCTGACTCGGCTGGGCCTATGAGAAAAACCACGCCTGCACCACCCATCTCTCTCATGGCGTGAGCCACTGTCATGAAACTGTCCAGGGCCCAGCGTTTTCTCCGGCTCCCCGCACCGGGGTGGATGAGCACCAAATCCTGTTCTCGAAGGCTTGGAGCTTTCTCCGCGACTTGATGCCAAGAGGATGATCCATGGGCTCCGATTCTCGATCTTCGATCTCCCACCCCGGATACCCATATTTCGCAAGCACTGCTGTCTCTTAACAACCCGTTAGCCTGCATTTGCCTTGTGAGATGGTCGGCCACATGGATTTCCTCCCCTGCCGGCGGCCGAGGGGTGATCCTGTAAGTTTGCCCTCTGTGATGTTGCCTGATGTGATGACTCATCTCATCTGAGAAACCAATCAAGACGATGGCGTCATAATCGTCTATGAATGCCTTCATGTCCCAAGGCAGCTCTTTGGCAAACAAGCCGCAGAACCGGGCGCTTTCAACAGCAAAATGGACGGCCACGACCTGCAGATCACGGGCGACCTTGCCAACCTGATCTTTGCACAAAATGGCTAAACGAGCCCCTCTTTCCCGGTTCAGGGCCACAAGGGAAGGAAAGCTGAGGATCACATCACCAAGGGCTCCTTGATGAATGACCAGCACTTTTTCTGTCATGGTCTAATATCTGTTCGTCCGAGGACCTTGGCAGCGAGGCACGCCAAAGCCTCGCAGAATCTTTGTAAGCGTTGGCTTCACATCCACAATGACATTGACACGGTTACACCTAATCACCAGGATAGGGGGTGTCAACAACAATTGGAAATCCGATGGGGTTTCCCCGACTTGGGATTTTCCCTTTCAATTGCCGGAGTGAAATGATAGCCATTTCGGAGATATCTATTTGAGGCAGGACAACTTGGCGTATGGGAAAAAAGCTTTACGGGGTCTCACTGGGTGATGCTGGGCTGGCAGCCATTTCCGGGCTTCTGCTGACGGCCTCCTTTCCCAAGGTGGATTGGGGATGGCTCGCCTGGATCGCCTTGGTCCCCCTTTTTTATGCCATCAAGGCGAACCCCCCACTGGCCGCTTTAAAGCTCGGATTCCTCACAGGTCTGGTCCACTACACGACCCTTCTGTACTGGATGATTGGGGTCATGGCGACCTATGGCCAACTGCCCATGATCCTGTGCGGGACCATCCTCGCCTTGCTTGTGGTCTATCTCAGTCTTTATCCCGCAGCCTTTTCCGTGCTGTTCAGTCGGTGCCGGGCAGCCTCTCGTCTTCATCTCTGGTGCGCTCCTTTTTTCTGGGCAGGGCTGGAATATGTCAGGGCTTATTTCCTTTCCGGTTTCCCCTGGGAAAACCTGGGCTGTTCGCAATATAACCGGTTGCACCTCATCCAGATTTCGGATATATTTGGTGTCTATGGGTTATCGGCCCTTGTTGTGGCTGTCAATGCCATGCTCTTTGAACTGTGCGATACAGCGAAACGGAAAAGGGCCTTTGCGTGGAAGCCGACGTTGGCCACGGCGGTGGTCATGACCGCTTTTGTTGCATATGGCACGTGGCGCATAGCAAGGGTTGACAGGGACGCCGAATCCGCACCCAGACGAAGCGTATCAGTGGCGCAGGGCGATATTGATCAGTCTGTGAAGTGGGTTGCCTCATTTCAAGGCGAAACCTTAAGGCGCTACGGGAAGCTATCTCTTGAAGCGTTACAGGACCGGCCGGACCTGATCATTTGGCCGGAGACGGCCCTCCCGTTTTACTTCTTGCACGACAAGGCGTTGTCCGAACAGGTGTTGGACTTGGTGCGTCGTTGCGGGGTTTTCTTTTTGGTGGGAAGCCCCTCTTTTCGCTCACATGGATCAGAGATTCACTATTACAACAGCGCCTTCTTGCTTGGCCCGTCCGGCGACGTTTTGGGCCAATATGACAAGGTCCACCTGGTACCTTACGGGGAATACGTTCCGCTGAAGAGGTTCTTTCCCTTCCTGGGAAAAATTGTGGAAGCCGTAGGCAATTTTGAATCGGGCGAAGAGGGTCAGGTGTTGTCCTTGAACACGGAAAAGCTGGGCGTCCTGATCTGTTTTGAAGCGATCTTTTCACCGCTTGCCCGGGCAATGGTGCAAAACGGTGCCCAGCTCTTGGTCAACATCACAAATGATGCCTGGTTCGGTACCTCCAGCGCCCCATACCAGCACCTTTCCATGGTGGTGTTTCGGGCGGTCGAGAATCACCGGGCGGTGGCGAGAGCGGCTAACACGGGGATCAGCGCCTTCATCGACCCCGTGGGCAGGCTGCTCGAAGAAACCCCGTTGTTCCAAGAGGCCGTTCGAACCCGCACAATGCCCATGTTGGACAACAAGACTTTCTATACATCCCACGGTGATCTTTTTGCCATGGGCTGTGTTCTGATCAGTTTGATCCTGTGTGTCGGCGCGTTTCGGAACCGACCGTTTTTCAACATGCCCTAGGGGCCTGTCGGAGAACCCCATTTTCGGAGGCTGTTGGAAAATGTTCAGATGCAAGGCATCCGAGATTCTTAGGAATGAGGCGTACTTATCGGTACGCCGCAGTGACGAAGAATGAGGATAACGCCGCAGATGGACGTTTTCCGACAGCCTCCTAGAACGGCTCCCGAATTGCGGGACTTTCAACAGGGTGAACCCGCCCTGAGCAGCACGAAGGAGGCACTGTCATGTCACTCGAATTAAAGGCTAAAATCGAATCTCTTCAGAACAGAATGGAACAGCTCAGGGGTTATCTTTGACATAGACGAAAAAAAGAAGCGCCTCGCTGAAATTGAGGCGATCATATCTGAAAAGAGCTTTTGGGATGCTCCGGAGGAGACGACAGAAGTCCTGAAAGAAAGGACCGCCTTTTCCGAAAGCGTTCAGGCCTGGCAAAAGCTGCGCAATGAGCTTGAGGATGCCGCCGTTCTTCTGGATCTGGCGATAGAGGAGGAGGAGGAGGAGGCCGACACGATACGCGAAGTGTCGGGTGCCGTGAGTGCGGTGGAAGAGGCTGTTGACCGGATGGCCATTGCCCGGATGCTCAACGGCAAGGATGATGATAAGAATGCCATCGTCTCGATTAACGCCGGCGCAGGAGGAACCGAGGCCCAGGACTGGGCCGAGATGCTCTTTCGCATGTATGTTCGGTGGGCCGAGCGAAAGACCTACACAACGACGGTCGTGGATTTCCAGCCCGGGGAAGAGGCCGGCATCAAGAGTGTGACCTTCATTGCCCGCGGTCCCTATGCATATGGCTACCTGAAAGGTGAAACCGGGATCCATCGGTTAGTGCGGCTGTCGCCTTTTGATACCAACAGGCGACGCCACACCTCTTTTGCCTCGGTATCCGTCTATCCGGAAGTCAGTGAAGAGGTTGTCATCGAGATAGACGAAAAGGACCTGCGCATCGAGACCTTTCGCGCCCGGGGAGCCGGCGGCCAGCATGTGAACAAGACCAGTTCCGCGGTTCGCCTGACCCATGTACCAACCGGCATCGTGGTACAATGTCAGCAGGAATCCTCCCAGCACCGGAACAGGGCGATCGCGATGAAAGTTTTGAAATCGCGGCTCTACGAACACGAAGAAGAGAAAAGGGCGGCCGATAAGCGGGCAGACTATCAGAAAAAGGATGAGATTGCATGGGGGAGTCAGATCAGATCATATACGCTCCATCCATACCAGATGGTCAAAGATCATCGCATCGGCCTTGACATAGGAAATGTCAATGATGTCCTGGACGGCAACTTGGATCCCTTTATCGAGGGGGTCCTTCTGGCCAGGAGGTAATTTCCCAACCGAATCTGCGTTTTTACTGACCAAGCCAATCTGAGCAACTACCGAGGGGGGCTTATGGCTAAAATACTCGTTGTTGATGACGAAAAAAGCATTAGGGCCCTCTGTGCTGAGGAATTGGGCGAGGAGGGTTACGAGGTCATAACAACCGGCGAAGGCAAGAAAGTCATGGAACTCATTGCTTCCGACCGACCGTCTGCCGTGCTGCTGGACATCCGCATGGAAGACTGCGACGGGCTGGATCTGCTTCAGGAAATACGCAACGCTTACCCTGATTTGCCGATTATTCTGAATACCGCCTATGATTCCTACAGGGAGGACGTAAAGTCGATTGCCGCGGACTATTACGTCGTTAAGTCCTATGATCTTTCTGAGCTGAAAGCCAGGCTTGCCGCGGTCATCAAGAAGGAAGACCGATCATGAAGGCGATTTTCAAGTATAATGTGCTGGCCAAGCTTCCCGAGAGTTTGCAGCCTCTGGGGAGACTTGCTTACAATGTGTGGTTCAGCTGGCATCATGATATCGCCGATCTGTTCAAGCGGTTGGACAGTGAGCTCTGGGAGGCTTCCCAACATAATCCAGTCTACATGCTGGGATCTGTCAGCCAACAACGCCTGGAGGAGTTGGGAGCGGATCGGGACTTTCTGGCCCGGATGGACCGAGCGCATCAGGACCTGGAAAGGTACCTTTCGGTCAAGCCTTCCTGGGGCGATGACGCCCAGGATCTTAAAGGTTTCTGTGTTGCCTATTTTTCGGCGGAATTTGGCGTGGCCCAGTGCTTGCCCATCTATTCCGGGGGCCTGGGCATCCTTGCAGGCGATTATTTGAAGTCTGCAAGCGACTTGAATTTTCCCTCGGTCGGTGTCGGCCTCTTCTATTACGAAGGCTATTTTCAGCAATACCTCAGTGCCGACGGGTGGCAGCAGGAAGCCTATCCTGAACACGATGTTTCTGCCATGCCGCTGACCCTTATGAAAGATGAAAACGGCCAGCCCGTCATGGTAGAAGTGGACATCCGTGGCCAACTGGTCAAGATCCAGATATGGCGGGTCATGGTGGGACGGGTCCCCCTGTTCTTGCTGGACACCAACGTGCAGGAGAATCCGCCCGAACATCGCCACATTACCTCCAGGCTGTATGGCGGGGACTGGGACATGCGAGTCCGCCAGGAGATTGTGCTTGGTATTGGGGGCGTTCGGGCACTCCGTGCCCTGGGCGTAGAGGCCTGTGTATACCACATGAATGAAGGCCATTCTGCCTTTTCTGCCTTGGAACGTATTCGTATCCTCAAAGACGAGCAAGGTCTGTCCTTTGATGCAGCCAGGGAGTTTGTAATTGCCACCAATGCGTTTACGACCCACACGCCCGTGCCCGCAGGAAACGACATGTTTTCGCCGGATCTCATACGGACCTATTTTGAAGGTCTGGTGCACTCTTTCGGCATCGCCTTTAGGGTCTTCTTGGGATTTGGTCGGCAGGAACCCATGAACGAGGGAGAACCCTTTTCCATGACGGTGCTCGCTTTGAGGTTGTCGGCCCATGCCAATGGGGTGAGCCGGCTGCACGCCGGCATTTCCCGCAAGATGTGGCACGGAATCTGGCCAAAGAACCCCGTGGAGGACATTCCTATCTACGCCATCACCAACGGAGTCCACATCCCGTCATGGATTTCGAAAGACATGGCCGAACTCTTTGACCAATATCCGGGACCAAACTGGGTCGAAGACCCGGACAGCGACAACGTGTGGAAGGAGATCGCGCAGATTCCAGACTCGGAATTGTGGCAGATCCATAAAAGGCAACGAGAACGCCTGGTGGCCTTTACGAGACATCGGTTGCATGCGCGGCTCAAGGGCCGTGGGGCATCCACCCGAGACCTTCAGGCCGCCCTCCAAGTGCTTGACCCTGAGATCCTTACGATTGGATTTGCCCGTCGTTTCGCAGAGTACAAGCGGGCCACGCTGATCCTGAAAGACGAGGACCGCCTCATTAGACTGCTGACCCACGCCGAACGACCCGTACAGATCATCATGGCCGGCAAGGCGCATCCCCAGGACGCGTCCGGCAAGGAGCTTATCAGGAGAATCATTCACTTCGCCAATGGAGAAGAGGTCCGCCATCGGTTTGTTTTCCTTCACAATTACAACATCCGGGTGGCGCAAGTGATGCTGCAAGGCTGCGATATTTGGCTCAACACCCCGCGAAGGCCCCTGGAAGCCTGCGGGACCAGCGGCATGAAAGCCATTGCCAACGGGGTTTTGAACCTGAGCGTCCTGGATGGCTGGTGGGATGAGGCCTATGACCAGAGCTGTGGATGGGCCATTGGGCGGGGCGAGACCTATGAGGATTTTCAGTTACAGGACGAGGTTGAGAGTCGGGACATCTACAATCTTTTGGAACGCGAAATCATCCCCCTGTTTTACGACCGGGGTTCTGACAAGCTGCCCCACGGTTGGCTGGAAAAAATGAAAGCGGCCATGTGTCACCTCTGCCCGAGTTTTAACAGTCACCGCATGGTTCAGGACTATAGGAACCGTTTCTACCTGAGTGCCTCAAGGCGCTACAGCGAGCTTTCAAGGGAAGAGATGAAGGGCGCCAAAGAGATTGCCGTCTGGCGACAGAAGATCATGACCAACTGGGATCAGATTCGCATCGACCGCGTTCATGTGCATGATGGCACACCCGTACCCGTGTCTGGCCGCCTCCGGGTAGACACCGATGTCTTTCTGCATGAACTTGGACCCGAAGACGTGGATGTAGAGCTCTACTTCGGCCCGTTGGGTTTTGAGGATGAATTTAAGGAAAGACGGACCGAACAGATGCAGGCCGTAGATTCGGATGGCAAGGGCAACCATCACTTTGAGGGCGAGATCCCCTGCTCGCAGACGGGCAAGTACGGGTTTACCATCAGGATCATGCCGAGTCACGAAAAGATGGAAACCCCCTACACCACGGGCCTGGTCGTCTGGGCAAACGACGAGGTGATGGCGAGGCAATAGGCAAGACCTGTGCATAACCCATTCGAACGACCATCATGAGCTTTTTGGGAAACCCATCCGGGCGAAGCAAACGGCCCGCCTCAGTGGGTAAATCGCAAACTGTTTGAGGCCGTTAGGCCGAGTTTTGAGCGCTACGCTTCACTTCGTGTCCGATTTAGTGAGCAAGCTCATGGATGGGTCAAAAGGCTCATGCGAACGAGAGAGAAGGGTTATGCAAAGGTGTCTAGGCCGGAGAGCCTTGGCGCAATGATCCTATCTTTCCATCCCCATGTCAGGGGGGATGTGAATCTTCGGCTCACCTTAAAGGGCCTTTTTACGAACAGGCAAACCCAAGCCATCGCTTCAGCACGCGGTGTGGTTGTTACGCAGACCATCAAATCTCACCAGTACGCGTTTTGCCGTGCCCGTTGTCCCAACGTTTTTCCCGATTACACGTATCGGTTTGGCTTTGAGGGTAAGTATGCGAACATTGATCTCTTTAGAAAATTCACCGTCCCCCACCCTGAAACCACCTGCTATGAGTCTGTAGACGACTTTTGGGCTCGCCATGACAAAAAAAAGGAACCGCTCTTGCCTTTCCCGTTTGTCTTGAAGGGAGACGAAGGCGGGGGCGGTTGGGCGGTTTTTCTGGTCAGAAACCGGCATGAACTGAGGCGGCGGCTGAAGATCTTGGCCGATGTGACCGTCCATGGCGCCAGGCGTTTCATTGCCCAGGCCTTCGTGCCTCACGAGGGCAGGGATTTGCGAGTGGTGGTGATCGGCAAGATCATCAAGGCCTACTGGAGATGCCAGCAGGACCCCGGGGAGTTTCGCAACAATGTGGGCAGGGGGGCAGTGATCCGTCACCACCTTGACCCAGGGCTAACCCGAAAAGGAGTCAGGTGCGTGAGGGACCTTTGCTCCAAGACCGGGATCAACCTGGCGGCTTTTGATGTGCTCTTTGACCGTAGCAGTCCGGCCCCCGAGCCGCTTCTCTCGGAGATCAATTTCGTGTTTGGTCGCAAGGGCCTGGGAGGATCCGAACGTTTCCGGGAACTGTTGAACGAGGCCGTTCGACAGTGGAAAAAGGGCCTCTCTGTTTGTCAGACAGCCACCTCGCCGGCGGCCTTATCTGTATTGCCCGATTTCCACGATGAGGCCTAAGAGGGCCCCGAAGAGTAGGAATGCCAGGAGGCAGGCAAGGTCAATGAGCATGATCGGTGTTCCTTTCTAGATGAACACGTGAAAAGTGGAATTATCACGTTTTTATGAACTCGTAGAAACTCCGCAAACAGTGCAAGGCCGTCAAATGACTAACGGACTAAGCCCTAAGCCTGGCAAGTTCTTCCTGCCCGTGCCCCTCGACAGGCGCAGGACGGCTGACCCAGGCGTGGCCGTTGGTGTGGTCCCGGATGAAACGTTCCAACTCGGACAGTTGTTTGTAGGTCAACGGTCCGAACCGCACGCCTCGCCGTCTCACTGTTGTGGCGTTCGAGGCGTCATCGTCAGCCAGCTGGAAATCCGAAATGGTCTTAAAAGGGACGCCGTTCAAGCGGAAACCATTGCCGGCCAACACGAGATCCAATTCAAACGATTCGGGTGACGGCTCCTGGGTGGCAACATAACGAAGCAAAAGCCCGGTCCTGCTGATATCCATGACCTGGCCCACGATATCGATATCTTGACCCAGAATGGGAGAACGGGGCCTGAGCACTACAAATGCACCGTCATGGACCTGGAATCGCCCATGTTCTCTTCGGTCGATGAGCTGTTTCCTCTTGTTCGTTTTATCCATTTCGGAGTCCTCCGTTGTTGAGGGAGCCGTTTGGTACTATTGCCATGCAAAAAACATGCAAAATTAAGAGCATTTAGCGGTCACGGATGTTTTATCTGCGATTTTAAATAGTTAAGCTCGAACCGCTGTAAAACGCACCTCCAATAACTCGCATGCTCATCGTTGTAAGTGATGGGAAAAAAGCCACATTTTTGGGGAGAAACCCACATTTCAGGTTGTCGTTTCATCCTGACTTCTGACCTCTGGCTTCTGACTTCTGGCTTCTGATATAATGAACCTAAAGCCTCATATCATCCCCATCTTTATCCCACACATGGGCTGTCCACACCGGTGTGTGTTCTGTGACCAAACCGCCATCACAGGCCACAAGAATGGAGCGCTTTCACCTCAGCAAGTCCAAGACACGATCACGCAGTTCCTTGGCTTCAAGGGGAGGCGTCGGGGCCCGGTGGAGGCGGCCTTTTATGGGGGGAATTTTCTGGGGCTCCCAGCCCCTGATCAAGAGTCGCTTTTGGACACAGCCCAAGGGTTTGTCGAAAAGGGCCTGGTGGAAAGCATCCGCTTTTCTACCCGACCCGATACCGTCACCCGCAGCACCCTTAGAGCCCTGACCCCCTACACGGTTCGGGCCATTGAAGTGGGCGCCCAGTCCATGGATGACACCGTCCTTGCCCTCAGCCGACGGGGCCACACGGCGGCCCATACCGCAGAGTCGGTCAAGCTGCTAAAGGATCATGGCCTGCGAGTGGGTCTTCAGATCATGCCCGGGCTTCCTGGAGACACCCCGGCATCGATCCTGGAAACCGGGTGCAGGGCGGCCGAACTCCGGCCTGATTTTGTCCGGATTTACCCCACCGTGGTGGTCAGGAACACGCTCCTCGAAAAATGGTATGCTTTGCGTCGGTTCAAACCACTTTCTCTTGCCGAGGCCGTAGATCTGACAAAAAAACTCTATATCCTGCTGACGGATTGCGGTATCGAGGTCATCCGCATGGGCCTGCAGCCCAGCGGCAACCTGCTGGAGGGCGGTCACGTTGTAGCGGGTCCGTTTCATCCGGCCTTTGGTCATCTGGTCCATTCGGCGATCTTCTTGGACCGGGCAGCCCAGGCCTTTGAATCTCAACCAGGGCTGTCTGAAAGGGTGGTCATCAAGGTGTATCCCCGAGACCTTTCCAGGCTCATGGGGCTGAACAAGGACAATATCAAGCGCCTCAGCAAACGATTTCACCTTGAAGAACTGCGCGTGATGCCCGACCCGGCGGTTCCTGAAAACACCGTGCGGGTCGAAAACCTGCTTTCATCATAAACCTCAAAACCCCAAAGGGGACGTTCGTGCAGAAATTGCTTGACATCGTGCCACCCGATGTTAAGTTCGTTATGCTGCTTTAGCCTTATGAAACAAACGGGTTCAAAACCGAGCATGTTTCCAAAACAGGGTCTTCTCCCGATTAGTTGATGGAAAGGGTTCGAGGGGTCAAGGGGTCGAGTGCTTTTATTTCTAACGATTTCACACCTTCTTATTTGCGATCTCAGCGCGTATCGTTCATCAGGCAATCTTCTTGTTGTTTTGTAAATTGCTAAACATAGCTGATAGGACTTTTGCCAAACCTTTAATTGTTCATAATTCTTAAACATTTTAATCGAACCCTTGAATCCTCGAATCCTTATGATTCTACCAACTCTTCTGGAGAAGAACCCGAAAACATAACTTGTTTAGGATTATATTATGCCTCGGTTGCCAAGATTAGACGCCCCTGGTGTTCTGCATCATGTCATGGGCAGGGGGATAGAAAAAAGAAAGATATTCCTAAACGCACGAGATCGGAATGATTTCATTTCTCGGATAGGCGAGTTGGTAAGAGACGATTCCATGGCCGTGTATGCATGGGCATTGCTTCCAAATCATTTTCACCTGCTCTGTAAGACGTTGAAGCGTCCTTTGTCATTAAGTATGCGGAGGCTGCTAACCGGATACGTAGTCAACTTTAACAAGCGTCACGAGCGTCACGGTCATCTTTTTCAGAATCGATACAAATCGATCGTTTGCCAGGAAGACGCTTATCTAAGAGAACTTGTACGGTATATTCATCTGAATCTGATAAGAGCCGCTTTAGTCAAAGATATGCACGAGCTAAACAGATCTCCATGGTCAGGGCACTCGACAGTGATGGGCAACATGGAACGAGACTGGCAGGACACCGACTACGTATTATCGTTTTTCGGAAAAGGCATTTCGGCCAGGAAGAATTATCTGGCATTTGTAGAGAAAGGAATCGCTTTGGGGGAAAGACCTGAGCTGGTAGGTGGCGGGCTGATCAGGAGTATGGGGGGCTGGGCTGAAGTGTTAGGCTTGAGGAAACGTGGAGCAAAACAGGCATCGGACCCAAGAATCCTGGGAGACGGTGAATTTGTTGAAACCGTCTTGTCCGAGATGGACGAGTTTGACAAAGAGACTCTAAGGCTGACGCCTAAGAAAGAGGATCTCGCCACATTGGCTCAAAGGGTCTGTGATATCCACACAGTCTCACTTTCTGAAGTCCGATCGGGGAGCCGAAGGCACGAGATCGTGGAAGCTCGTCGGGTATTGTCATGGCTGGCAGTAAAGGAGTTAGGCTATTCTGGAGCAGCGGTGGCTCGGTATCTTGGGGTAACAACTTCATGCGTTACCAGGGCCGTTGAGCGAAACAAAGGGGGGCTGGACAAAAGGAACTACCTTTGAAACGTTGTGCATGTTCTGCACGCTCCCCCACCTCATATGGAGGCAAGGGAAATGAAGGTTGTAGCGGGCGTTTTACTGATCTTTGGCGGGGTGGTCATGGCGTTCCACGAGTTGTTTCTGCGTTACGAACTGGGTGGCGAGATTAAACCATCTGTCTACAGACGCTACCTCAAGATCATGGAGAGCCCGGTCACTGCCTTGGCGGCCCGTGTTGGTCTGTTCATAACGGCGGGCTACTCTGTCTATTACGCGGTCTATCACTTTGGCTGGGTGGTTGGTCTGATTTCTTGGGTTGGCGTCACCCTTCTCTGTACGCTTGTATGCAAGATCCTGACAGGCTATTTTCCTTTGGTACTCCTGTCGGGTTTTGTCTCCTTGGTGGCAGCATACTACATCGCACTGAATGTACTTTACACGTTTCCGTAATCGTATTCCCCAACCCGGACAAGCCCACCCTCCTGCCAAGCGGAGTGAGGCGGACGGACCGAAACCAAGATCAGCCTTCCTGCATGTGCTTGACGAGGTGGCCAAGCTCCGGGAAGATCAATGTCTTACAGGCCAGTTTACAGGCCTTGAGGCTTCCCGGCATACAGAAGACCAGGGTCTGGCCAACCAAGCCAGCCGTGGCTCGGGATAGGAGTGCCGCAGCGTCGATCTCTTCATAACTCAAATAAGAAAAGAGGGGACCAAAGGCCGCAAGTTCCTTGGTGAACATGGGCCGCACGGCCTCAATGGTCACATCCGCGGGCCCGATCCCTGTGCCGCCGGTGATGAGGATGGCATGTGGATGGTGTTCTTCTATGACGGCGCGTACGGTGTCGGCGATTGCTTCCTCTTGATCCGGAGCCACTTCATGAAACACCACGTCATGTCCCTTTTTCTTTGCCCGCCTCTTGATCCATTGGCCGCTCTTGTCCTCGGCAAGACTGCGAGTGGTAGAAACGGTAACGATAGCAAGCTTCATCGACTTTGGCGTGTGGGCTTTATGTGCTTTGGTACTCATGCCAGTTTTACGTCAGAACCATTTGTAGAGGTGTAGGCATCCCGTGTAATTAGCACGCATGCCGTTGTCAAGGACAAAAAGCGATCAAGTGTTTGTTGACAAGTTCTCCGAACAGGGCTATTTTTATAAGAAAGACAAACTGAGACCTTCTTCCCACTGCAAAGACAGCAACCCGAGCACTGTAAAAAGGATCATGACGTGGCCTCAAGCAAGGACTCAACAAGACAGAAACAGGGGCGAAAGAAGAGCCGGTTTAAGAGATTCCTGGAACGTCTAGCCAAAGCGAACCAGAAAAGTGGCGGCCAGATTTGCGCAGCTTGAAACATCAAGGTACGAGGTGCCGGCAGGCACTAGAAACGGCTGGATGAAAAGGTGTATATTTAAAATGTTATGCACGCTCTGCACGAACGTCCCCTCTTGATACGATTGAGAGCAGGCTTATGGTATCAGGCACAGGCGTTGTCCGCCATGACATTTACAAACAGCACCTTGCCGATTATCCCCACGTTGAAAGCCCGCAACGCCTGGAGGTCATCTACGCCATGTTGGATGGGGCCGACATGGCGGAAAAATTTGTGACCATCCCACCTCGTCCCGCCACGCGCGAAGAACTTGCGTGGGTCCACACCACATCTTATATCCAACGCGTCGCTGCCACGGATGGCAAGCCCCATGTGTCCCTGGATCCCGACACCCAGACGACCCCCCTTTCCTACCAGGCGGCCAAATTGGCAGTCGGCGGCCTATTCTCACTGATTGACAAGATATTTGATGGCACCGTTCGCAACGGGTTTGCCCTGGTCAGGCCTCCGGGGCATCATGCGGAACAGGACCGGGCCATGGGGTTTTGCCTCTTTAACAATGTAGCCCTTGGTGCCCGGTACGCTATGCACACCCATGGGGTGAAGAAGGTCCTGATCGTGGACTGGGACTTGCACCACGGCAATGCCACCCAGAACACCTTTTACGACGACCCGGCGGTCCTCTACTTTTCCACGCACCAGTTCCCCTACTATCCTGGAAGCGGCAACCTGACACAGGTGGGCCAGGGAGACGGCAAAGGGTTTACGGTCAATGTCCCCCTGCGGCCGGGCCATGGGGACACCGAATTCTTCCAGATCTTCAAACATATCCTTGCGCCGATTAGCGGCGCCTTCAAACCCGAGTTGATCCTTGTGTCGGCAGGCTTTGACACCTATGTGGATGATCCCCTTGGGGGCATGAAGGTCACACCAAAGGGTTACGCGGCCCTCACGCATCTTCTGATGGACCTCGCCCACACCCATTGCTCGGCAAAGCTCGCCATCACCCTGGAGGGGGGCTATCACGTGGCAGGACAGCGGGAGTCAGTCAAGGCCGTGTTAAAGGAACTTGCCGGAGAGAGTATACTGACACAAGAGGACCTGGCATTCCTTGAACAAGGCGCCCCGCCTCCTGTCGTCGATGAAGTGATTCAGGTCCAAAAAGCGTACTGGCCCTCCCTGTAAGGATGGAAGCTCAAAGTTCTAACAGACGGCACAGTAAAAAGCTCCACTGCCCTCCGACCTCCGACCTCTGTGGCTCTGACCTCTGAGGCTCCGACCTCTGGCTGTTACTGACCTCCGGCCTCTGACCGCTCAAAACCCTGCTTCGAGGCTTCAGCCTTCAGCTTTCAGCTCCCCCACACGCCTTTTACCTTTTCAGGTATGCTCACCACCCCGCTGGGAAGAAAAATGACGATGACCAGCACGATGGCTCCGTAAACCATGACCTCGGCGTCTTCAAAATAGTGAAGCCATTCATAGCCCAGAAAGGTAATCAGGGTGGCGCCCACGATGGCTCCCCAGAGGCTGTACATCCCCCCCAGCATGATCATGATGAGCAGTTTGATGGAAACAAAGAGATCAAAGCTGGCCGGGTTGATAAAATTCAAATAGTGGGCATAGAGGCTGCCCGCAATAGAGGCCACCACGGCAGAAAAGACGAACACACAGATCTTGTACTTGGCAACATTCACCCCCACGGCGCCAGCGGCCAACTCGCTGCCGTGTATGGACCGAAGCGCCCGGCCCACCCTGGATTGTATAATGTTGAGGCAAAGGAGCAACACAACCAGGGCGACGCCCCAGACAAAGTAGTAGTACTTGACTACCGAATCGAGAGCATAGCCCATAATGCCGAGGCCCGGGATAAAGGCCAGGCCGTCCGGGCCTCCCGTGAACGCTATGCTCTCATTGAAGATCACGGTGATGATAATGCAAAACGCCAGGGTGGCCATGGCCAAGTAGTGCCCCCTTAGCTTTAGTGACGGCCCCCCGATCAGGAGGGCAACGGCTGCCGACACCCCCATACCAAGGACAAGACATAGCCACGGGTTGATGCCGTACCTGACCGTCATCACACCTGAAATGTACGCCCCCAACCCGAAAAATGAGGCATGGCCCAGAGAGATCTGTCCGGCATAGCCCATCAGCAGGCACAGCCCCATGGTGACGATGCTGTAAATTCCCACAAAGACCATAACATCCATGTAGTGTGCGACAAAGCTGATCCGTTGGGCCAACACAGGCAGCAAGACCAGACCCAGCCCAAAGCCTGTGAGCTGCACAATCGTCTTCTGCTTTGGTTGTCGTGAATCGTTAGGCATGGTGAAGCGTTACCCTGTGCCCATCCATGAACGCGGGCCACCTGAACCAACATAGCCAGGTCGAGCACTACAAGGTGTTCATTCAAAAATGGTAGATTTTGGTCCGAGGCAAGGCCGCACAAGGGTTTTCGCCGCAGGCGTAGCAGCGCTACGTCGAGGACGGAGACCCGCGGAGAACGCCGCATCGGGCCAAAAGATGCCATTTATGCATGGACACTACCCTTCCGGACGGATCTTCTCAATAACCCGAGCCGACCGGCGGACTTAATCTCAGGAGATTTCCTCCAACTTATTGACCGGCCTGCTCCCCGCAAGCCCCG
>CAZCXI010000068.1:0-16540 GCA_964502635.1 uncultured Desulfobacterales bacterium | reverse complement strand
GCTATCAGTCCCCTCCTAAGTGCTCAAGGATGCACCTGGTTTGCTTGGGCCCAAAGAGTTCAGGCAGGTCCGGACCGACCCTGCCGGCGCTCATCTAAAGATCTTCCAGGTTGAACCCTAACGGATGCACCTCCCTTTCGTAGCCTTCCTTCTTGGCAAGAACATCTAGGTGGATCGTGCCCATGTCCTCCACTGCGGGGAAAAACGCCTCGTCCAATTCCTCAGTATCCACGGTCTTGATGTATTTCTTGCACTTCTGGCAGGTTTCCACCCGGTATGTGCGCCCTTCGTTTTCTGCAAAAAAATACTTGAACTTACGCCGCTCCTCGTTTTCACAGAAAGGACACTGGATTCTCTTGAATCGCCACTCGTAACCGCAGGACGAACAGATAAGAAATCTTTTCCTCTCTTGCCCAACCAACTCTCCCATGACTGGCTTTGATCCACAGATAGGGCAATAAGATCTCCACCAGCTTTCCTGATCCACGCGGCCTTTGAGTGCATCAGCATAGGTTTCGAAGATAGGCCGTAGACTGTTTTCTGCCAGGAAGAAGAGTATTTCTCCCTTGATGTTGAGCTTCTCGGCCAGCTCGGCGGCATGTTCTGCCCCCTGCTCAGCCGTCTTTTTGAATAACGTCTCAAGGTTCAGTTCGCCGCTGGAGACAACTTCCTCTATCTTCTCAACATCTTTACGAGCCTTGATGTTTTGTTTTAGAACCTCACAAAGCCTTCCAAATAAGATCGCCGCCGTGGCTGTGTCGAGCTCCAAGTCACCCCTATCTGCCAGAGGAAATCCCTCTGCACTTTTCTTCCTGAGCAAGTCTTCATCCATCGACACAGGATGAATCTCAATGTCTGCCTTCATCTTAAACTGCTCTGTGACCACGTCCTTGAGGAACGCAAGGACTTCCCTGTGGCTGGGTCTCTCTTTGGAAATCGTAGCTATTCTCTCGGTCAGTTGGCCCAGCTCCACTTCAAAGGCCTTATTGTCCTTGTTCATATTTGTTCCTCCGTTCTGCGGCTACAGAAAAGATTGGTACTGCCCCACGAGAGGGCAGTACCACGGTTAAAGTTAATAAGGACCCACGATTCCATACACTGATGGTTCGTCCAGAAGGACCCAAATGACCTGGGTCTGATATTCAGCAGGATATACGTTGGCATTTGGGTAGCCGTTTGCTTGGAGATATTTAACCCTCCTCCGCGCTTTACGACGCATTTTATCGTTTCCGCCCGTTTTTATGGCCCCGGTGGGACACACAATTTCACAAGCAGACTTCTTGGACTTAGCGAACACACCGGCAAATGGAGGTGCTTTGAGGGCCGTATTGGTCCATCTGTCATAACAGAAGTCGCACTTGTTTGTCCTTCCATCTGGTAATGTGTCGCCGTTGTTTAGTCGATATCGAGGTATGCCTAATGCGGGGTCCGGAGATCGCTTAAAAGGGCAGGCCAGTTGGCATGGTTTTACATCATTGTCACTGCAGTAGTCGACCCTCACAACGTCTGTTGGGTCTTTTTTCGTGGGGCTGCACTTGGCCTTGATGAACACCATGCCTTTCTTATTTACCTTGATGGCGTTAAGCGGACAAGCCTCCTTGCACTGAGGATCTTCACAATGGCGACATCGATCCACAAAGAACAGCCACCTCAGGTCGCCATTATTGCCCACCTCAGAGAACCTGGTGAGAGTGAGGTTAGCAACCGAGAGATCCTCGGGATTCTGATAGCTCCCAGTAAAGGAGGTGTCCTCTGCTGGCAGCTGATGCCACTGCTGACAGGCAATCTGACACGCCTTGCAAGCAATGCACTTAGACATATCAATCAACATTCTCTTTTTTGCCATCTAGAACCACCTCCTTTCTATAGGTATGAGCCACCATCAAATTTCCTGATGTTGCAGATAAAGGCCTTGGATTCCGGAATGCCCGTATTGGCATCACCGATATGCGGCGTCAACAGGTTGGCGCTGTCTCCGGTGCAATGGCCCTCGTAACCAAAGTGCCAGATGGCACCGATGTGGTGAACCGTACTACCGTCAATGGTGTACGGCTTGAATCGCTTGGTCACACAAGCCACAGCGTTCATCCGCCGGCCGTAGAGCTCCGTTCGCTGGGTCTTCAGCTCACACATGTCGCCATTTGCGATACCCAGGATGCTCGCCAGTTCTTCGCTCAGCTCCACAAAGACATCCGGCTGAAGCTGGCACAGCCACGGATTGTTCCGGGTCAACTGACCGGCCTGCCAGTGCTCGCTCACCCGGTAGGTGGTTCCCACAATGGGGAAGTCTGGGTTGCCGTTACCGGGATGCTCGTAAGCCTCAGGTCGCGCGTGGCCAAAGTTCGTCGGCGAGGTCAGGGTGCCGGTACTCAACGGGTTTGAGGTTAACACCGTCTCCCACGGCTCATAGTGCTCTGGGAACGGGCCGTCCTCTCGGCCTGGGCCGAAGAGATGGGCATGACCCTCACGCTGCATGATAAAGGGATACCTCGGCGCTGAGCCTCCTGGGGGGGTAAAGCCGTCAGAAACATCGCCGCCAGCCCTCGGCGCAGTCCCCCCACTGTCAAAAGCGATCACCCACTTGCTTGGCGCGAGGGGCAGTCCCACACTGGGATGGTTGGTCTGATAGACGGACGCCCCGTTATAGATGATCCTCCGGTTCAGGGGCCAGGCATAGGACCAGTCGCTGTAAAGGCCAATGCCACTGGCACTGTTGTCGACAGTGCCCCTGTTTTCCTGGCGGTTGCCATAACCGCTTTGGTCGTTAGCATCACCGGGGTTCACGTAATGGGAGCAGTAGAGCCAGTTGCCCGAAGAGGTCTCCCCGTCGTATCGCAGGGTTTGTGTTGCCGTATTGGATCCCCAGAAGCCGTCCACGCGGGTACCAATCGCAGAACCACCTCCGGCACTTGGACAGAAGTAGCCGTTGATCTCCCAGCCGACCTTATGGGGGTTTGCCGCCAAAAGGCCTGTCCTGGTATCCACGATGCCATCATCATAGTTGCTTCCATCTTGACCGTGCGCATCCTGGTGGGCGGTGCCACCAGATGCCACTCCGGCTGGATCGCAATAGGGCCCCCACCAGAGCAAGGCGAGGGGATAGCGCAGCCGCCAGTCCGCACTCGTATCGGCCTGGTAAAGGGCAATAAGCCTTTTTCCAAGCTCATTGATGATGCTCAGGTCATCTGCGGCAACCCCTGGTGGCTCAATGGCCTTGTATCGCCACTGACTCCACCTGCCGCTGTTGACAATAGAGCCTTCCTTTTCATACGATGCCGCTGCAGGCAGCAGAAAGACCTCGGTATTGATGGTCGTGGGATCAACGCCGGGTCTCTTCCAGAAGGCCGCTGTCTCCGTCTCCCACAAGTCCACGCACACGAGCCACTCAAGGTTTTCCATGGCCTTTCGCTCAAAGTCGCAACTGGCGCCACCCACGGCCGGGTTTTGACCCCAGCACAGGAGCCCATGAATGTATTGGTCTTTGTTGGGTACCTCTACATTGAGAGGATTAGGAGATGCATCCGCCGTCCAGGCGGTCATGTCCTCGAAAATTCATTCATGGGTGTACCAAAAGCCCGACTTGGCCTTGGGGAGATAGCCATAGGCTTGATCAGGGGTGCCTGAGTACTCCCTGGGCCACCAGGCCTGAAGGAGGCTGTCCAGGTACTTACCCCCAAATTGCCACCAGGAAAGGCTCCTCGGATTGCCAATGGCCCAGCCAGGTACGCCACCTACGGGCGTGATATCCTGGGGCGCCTTGCCGCTAGAGTAAGTGGCCTTGTACGCGGCACGATCCCTCTTGGCCCAAGAGTTGTCCGTCGCGCTCAGGTACCCTGGGAGGATATGCCACAGGAGGCACATGTCTGTGGAGCCCTGCACGTTCGACTCACCCCTCAAGGCATTGATACCGCCGCCGGCCACGCCCGCATTGCCCAGAAGAAGCTGCATCATGGCATAGGACCTGACGTTCTGCGACCCATAGGTGTGCTGGGTGCTGCCCATAGCGTACATGATGCATGCGGACTTATCGTCCAGGTACGTGGACGTGTAAACATCGTAGACCTTTTCAATGATTGTTGGATCTGCGCCGGTGATGTCCGAAACCTTCGCGACCGTGTAGGCGGAGACCTGCTCTACAAACTTCTGCCACACACAGTTAGTGTTGGCGAGTGTAGGATCCGCCAGCGGTACGAGGTTGGTTCCAGGGTCGGCATACTGATACGACCAGGTAGACTTATTGTACTTGGCCTTCTTGTGCCGGCGGGGATCATCCACTAGGCCTGAAAATATACCCGTGGCCGTGCCACCGCCCAGGCCGGGAGGCACGGAATTTGCCTGCCGGCAGGTCTGGAAACCAGCGTCTAAGAGATAACTGGCGTTGGTGCAGTCTTTCACATATTGCCAGTTGATCCTGTTGTTGTCGATGGCCCACTTCATCATCCCCAGCATGAACGCGATATCGGTACCCGAGCGCATCTTGGAATACAACTGCGTCCCATCCACGAACGATGCCTTGGATGCGGTTCTCGTGTAACGGGGGTCCACCACGATGAGTTTCCCCCCATTGTCTATGGCCTTTTGCACCCACTTGAAGGAAACCGGGTGGTTCTCGGCTGCGTTGCTGCCGATAACCATGACCACATCAGAGTTCTTGATGTCGATCCAGTGGTTCGTCATTGCCCCTCGTCCGTACGTCTCTCCCAGAGCCGCAACAGTCGAGGAGTGTCAGATACGGGCCTGATGCTCGATATAAACGAGCCCCAGGGCCCTCATGAGCTTGACGAGCAGATAGCACTCTTCCGTATCATGGGCCGCCCCACCCAGGCAGGCGATGCCCGTACATCGATTGGCAGGAAACCACCCGTTGTTTAACGGGTTGTCCGGATCCACAATATAGTCCTCCAGCGTTGTGTTCATCGTAGGACTGTTTGGGTCTGAGCCGGTATACCCTGGATTTGCGCTGTCTCTGGTGGTCTTGATCCGGTTGGCGATTGTGTCCAACATCCAGGTCCACGATTTTGTCTGCCAGGTCGTCGCGCCTGGCGCCCGGTACAGCGGCTGGGTCAACCGCCTCGGGTTGACCGAACCGTCCACGGTGTGGAGCTGGCCGATGGCCTGCCCCTTGCTACAAAGCGTTCCCCTGTTGATGGGATGATCAGGATCACCCTGCACATAGACCTCGTCGGGATTTGAGCTGTTAGTTCCCACCAAAAGCCCACATCCCACAGCGCAATAACAGCAGATGCTGGTTGTGACCTGGTCCCACTGCGGGGGATTTTTCACAGCGTAAGCCTTGATGGGCGCCAGGTCAAACAGACTGCCCAGCATGAGGCCTGCCGTGGCTGCACCAGAGATTTTCATAAAATCTCTTCTAGTTACATCCATACTAAAACCCTCCCTTCCACAAAATTTTCATGATTGAAACGGATACGCCTTCTCTCAAAAGCACAAAGACTACATAAACCAAAACATCCCCCCTTTCGTGTATTCTTGGAGTGCGAAAACCCTCTGTTCCAAGAATTGTGATGGTTTGTAATGTTCCGAATCTCACCCCCTTCTTGTCTTGCCTCTTGAAAACTCTCTGCCCTTTTTCAGCGACACCATGATCACCCCATGCAAAGATTGGAGGGAACAGACAGTGAATATTTAGCAGAAGGCAATTCTTGCAGTACTGCACAGGCCAAGCGGCTGCCTTATGGCTGAGCCAGACCGACCTCCTGAAGTCAGACCGGGCATTGATGGCGCCGCATGGTTTTTCGTGATGTGGATCACGCCTATTCCCTCCAGGCTTTGCATGGGACCATGTCTTGCGAGCATGGACGGAAACGTCACCTTCGGTGACTCGGTTTGAGCTTAGAAAAGAAATTTGAGAATCATAGTACCCCCCAAGGGTTGTCGGGACGGGTTAGGAAAGAAACCAAAATGCAAGAGCGGACGGAAAGAGCAAAAGGGAGTGTATCCGCATCTATTGGAAACAGTTAACCATGTCGCAGTGTTTGTAACGCCGGCATCCAGGCGATGGCTTATGTCATACAGGACATAATGGCTTTATTTTCAAGAACTTAGCATTGGAAGTGACATGCAAGAAACATGCGAGCGAGGTCTATCCCAACGCTCTTTATTCATATTCAACATTTTCAACTGGTTCTCCGATTGGTGGGGTAGGAATTACGCCTGAATTAATGGAAAACTTTGTCATGAGTGTGAAAAGAAATAGCACTTCTGAGCAATCTGCTACCCACATGAGACCGTCAGACCGGGGCTGCCGGTGGGAAATGGAGGTTGCCTTCACTTCCCTTCAAGGATCGCTTAGAATACACATATGCCTGGAAGCCCCGGATTGGGGATGCCAAACGTCTTGCAGCATGTGATGGCTCGACTCGGCAAGGGGGCTGAGTGCCGGCCTGGGCCGGCTGTGCGGTGTGTCTCAAGACGTGGGTGGGGGAGGCGGGGCAGGGGACTCGTGACGAAAAGGGCGTCGTGAACCATCTTAAAAGCTACCAGCGGCCTTCATCGCTTTGTTTTTCTGTCCATTCATCAATCTTTTTCATGATCAAATCTATAACCTCCGGTATCTTGCTCTTGATTTCCGGGGTTAACTCTTCACTGGCGACATTGATCTCTTTGGGAACGACGCCAATCAGGACGGTCTCCGGACATTTGCCGGATATGGCGATCTCCTGCAGCAACTCTATGAGATGGAATTTGGGCACGTCCGTGATTCCATCGATGGTGAGCTCCATCTCCTCGGGTTTCATGCGAACAACGGTTCCGGGCGCCTTGTGAGACCGGAAGGCATCCACAAAGATCATCTTGTCTCTACCGTCGATGAGGTGGGAGCACTCTGAGGCCGAATAACCGCATTCGACACATTCTACGTTTTCCGGAAGGTCCATTTCCCAAAGTGTTTTTGCCACGTGATAACCGAACCCGTCGTCACAGCACAGGGGGTGACCTCCACATAAGATCAAGATGGGTTTCACTGTTTCTTCCATAATCCGCTAACCGTATTGTTCAGTACAAGAATCCGTGCCCTGGAGCCTTTGACACACTTGCAAAGGGTTTTTGGTATATCTGCTTAAACTCTTGCAAGTCAAGCAAGGAGAATGCCAATTTGTCAACAAAGGCGGTTCAATGCCGTGATTACCCACATGTGGCAACCTCCTGTTTCTTAACGAAAGGAGCGAAGGGAGTCATCAGGAAAAGAAAAGGAAGGCAATGAGGACGCCGATAACCGTGTGGACAACAGGGCCAAAGACGAACAGGCCCAGAGCCCCCCATTTCCAGGGTGATCTGTCTTTCATTTTGGCTATATATCCGGTTGCGACTCCTATCAACAGGCAAGTGGCAAGGGCCGCCAAGAAATCACCATCCATTTTCCCACCATCGCTCATTCTTGTTGGATTTGTTCATGCCCTTATCCCGACAGCCTCTGCTATTTGGGATTTACGGCCTGGTAGGCACCAATGAATGTGTCAACCAGCTGTGTGACCTTCGTCCGAATGCGGGGTAGCGTATTGGTGAAACCCACATAGGAGACCGACCAGGTTGGAGACAGCACCTTGACAGCCATGTCCCGGAGCAGGGAAACGTCTTGATGGAGTTCAACCCTGACCTCAAAGGCGTAGAGGTCAAAGTCAAGAACGTCGGTCAAGGCAACGTCTTTGACAATACTGACATCCACATAACAGACCGGTCCTCCTCGCGTCTTTGCCCATTCTTCCCTGGACAGGACCTTGACCCCGGCCATCCGAAGCCTCAACTCGGTGTCTGCCTTGAGCATGGCTATGGTCAGCCCGTCTTTCTGGATGTCAGGATCCAAGGCTTCCACGGCCACGTAGACGCCCGGAAGACCCCGAAGGGTGGAGCGAGCGTATTCATCGTCTTCAGCCGCCGCTGCCAGACAAACGATAGCCATCGCCATCAGCGACGATAAAATGGCCCGACTGACAATCGTGGTCATTCGTGTCTTGATCTTCATACCTTCATCCTCGACTAACAATCCCCGCGAACGGTGATCCATCCCCCTTCCTCGCGGCGTTCCAGGGACGATCGTACGCAAGGGGTGTGGCATCCGATTTAACGGATAATCGATAAATAATCAAATCCTTTCTCTGTCCGCGCGCCGTTCCGATTTTTACCTTTCACGCAGCCTCGGCCGTGCCTGGTGGCGTCCGGGGGTTTTCTGTTGACAGGCTTCCCCGTTTCTTGTACGGGTTTCAAGGTGTTGTGTACACAGGTGTTGGTTGGCCTCACACAGGATAGACTTTTTACGAAGCCAGCACACATAGAAAAGGAATCAGAAGCCGGGATCCGCAAGGCTCACGGTTTTTTTGTCTGAGAGGAGGTGACGGGGTGTTATCGTAGATTTTTGTTAGATGGAGTTGGATCGCTGCGAGATTAAATCTTTTCGAAGGAGACTGCCATGCATACGAGAAGCAATACCTTGGTCGTGACCCTGTGTGTCGCCCTTTCCATGTTTTTGACCACCGCACTGTTGCCCCCCCTTGCCGCTAAGGCTGAGGCAAAAGAACCTTACAAGGTCGGTGCCATCTTTGCGGTGACGGGCCGTGCCTCATTTCTGGGCGAGCCTGAAAAAAAGACGGTCGAGATGATTGCCGAAGAGATCAACGCAGCCGGTGGTATCAACGGGCACCCCCTTGAACTCATTGTCTATGATGATGAGGGGGACGCCACCAAGTGCAACGTGGCCATGAAGAGGCTGATTAGTCAGGATAATGTCCCGGTGGTTATCGGCCCATCAACCAGTGGTACGTCGCTGGCCGTCGTAAGCGTTGCCGACAAGGCCCAGATCCCTCTGATCTCCTGTGCCGCCAGCAAAAAGATTGTCATGCCCGTGGAAAAGCGTCATTGGGTCTTCAAGGTTGCTGGTTCAGACATTCACGTGGCCCAGCGGATCTTTGCGCACATGAAGGCTAAGGGGATCACCAAGGTGGCCATCATGACCGGTACCACGGGCTTCGGGGCGAGCGGCCGGGAAGAACTCCTTGCCTTTGCACCCAAATTCGGCATCGCTATTGTTGCAGATGAACGCTATGGCCCCAAGGACACAGACTTGACTGCCCAGTTGACCAAGATCAAAGGAACCGATGCCCAGGCTATCGTGAACTGGTCCATCGGTCCCACCCAGGTCCTGGCGGTGAAAAACTGGCGGGCCCTTGGCATGGGTCATCTTCCGCTCTATCAGAGCCACGGATTTGGAAGTCGAAAAAACATTGAGTTGTGCGGCAAGGACGCCGAAGGGGTGCTGTGCCCCCTGGCACGGGTCAATATTGGACGCCTGCTCCCTGACAGCCATATCCAGAAAAAGGTGGTCATGAAATACACGGAGACATACGAGAAAAAGTACCACGAACCCATATCGTCTTTTGGCGGACACGCCTGGGATTCCCTGCACATTGCCGTGAAGGCCCTGGAAGCCGTGGGCCCGGATCGCGCCAAGATCCGTGACTTCATTGAGGACCTGACCGGTTTTGTGGGCCAACACGGCGTATTCAATTTTTCGGCCACTGACCACAATGGCCTGTCCGAAGATGACCTGGAGATGGTCGTGGTCAAGGATGGAGACTGGGCCATAGCCAGATAAGTCGCCCCCGTGGAGCAAATCACCCTAAGCGGACAGTTGGTGCAGTATGCCATCACCGGGCTTACCGTGGGCAGTATCTATGCCCTGGTGGCTATCGGTTTCAACATTATCTATAACGTGACGGAAATCATCAACTTCGCCCAGGGGGAGTTTGTCATGCTGGGCGGCCTTTTCATGGTTTTCTTTGCCAGGGTCCTGGACATGCCGGTCCCGCTGGCCTTCTTGATGACGATTGCCGGGGTCATGGCCATCGGGATCATGATGGAACGGTTTGCCATTTTCCCTGCCAAGAACGCTTCAGTCCTAACCATGATCATCATAACCATCGCCTGCTCCATCCTCCTGAAGGGGGCGGCCATGTACGGATGGGGCAAGGACCCCTTCACCCTGCCTCCATTTACGGACCGAAAGCCATTCGTTTTCATGGGCGCGGCGGTTTTTCCCCAGTCCATATGGGTCGTTGTCACCACCCTGGTCGTGGTTTTCTTTTTAACCATGTTTTTCAAACGGACGAAGTTTGGCAAGGCAATGATTGCCAGCTCGGATAATCGGGATGCGGCCCAGCTTATGGGAATCAATGTAAAGACCATGGTGATGGTATCCTTTGGCTTGAGTGCAGCTGTCGGGGCCGTGGCTGGCGTGGTGATTACCCCCATATCTTTGATGGAATATGACCGTGGGACCCTCTTGGGCCTCAAAGGCTTTGGGGCCGCCGTCCTTGGGGGGTTGGGCCATTTCTACGGGGCGGTGGCGGCGGGATTCATCGTTGGTCTCATAGAGTCTTTCTGTGCAGGACTGGTATCGTCTGGATACAAAGACGCAGCCGCCCTGTTGGTCCTGCTCCTTGTCCTGTTTGTGAAGCCGAGCGGGCTTTTCGGGAGCAAGGAAGTCATGAAGATGAAGGAATTCTGATGGCTGGAAGCGAACCGACGTGACCCGTGCAGAAAGGCAAGACAGGCGTGTGTTGATCGGCCTTGGGGTCGGTATTGTCCTCTTCCCGGCACTGGCCATTCAAGTCCCGCCCATCCGGCATTATGTGGATATCATGATCTTCGTAGGGATATTTTCCCTGGTCAACATCGGTTTAAGTCTCCTCATGGGCTATGCAGGTCAGGTGTCTCTGGGGCAGGCCGCTTTCTTTGGGTTGGGGGCCTATGCTTCCGCCATACTGACCGCAAAGTTTGGATGGTCACCGTGGGCGGCCCTGCCTGCGGGGATGGTGCTGACCGGCATCGTCGCCCTCGCAGTGGGGGTCCCTTCGCTGAAGCTCAAAGGGCACTATTTGGCCATGGCAACCCTCGGCTTTGGTGTCATTCTTTTTGTTGTGTTTAACGAGGAAGTGGCTTGGACGGGTGGCCCCTCAGGCTTCGCCGATATTCCCGGCATCGCACTCGGCACGTGGCAAATCGACACGCCGCTCAAGTATTACTATCTTGTGTGGGCCCTGGTGCTGGCCGTTCTCCTCTTTTCCCTGAACATCATACATTCCAGGGTGGGCAGGGCCCTTCGTTCCATCCACGGCAGCGAAACGGCCGCCAATGCCATGGGTGTGCCTACATCGTTGTATAAGACGCGAATTTTCGTGTTGAGCGCCGTCTACGCCTCGCTGGCAGGCAGCCTGTATACGCACTACATGACCTTCCTGAGCCCAGGTTCTTTTGACCTTTTCTGGTCCATCAAGTTTCTCATGATGGTCGTCATTGGCGGCATGGGAAGCATCTGGGGGGCACTTTTGGGTACCTGTCTCTTGAGCTATCTGAGCAATGAATGGCTCCACATGTTTCACGAGTTTGATGTGCTGATTTACGGATTGATCCTCCTTGTGATCATCATGTTTCTGCCAAAGGGGTTGGTGAGTGTGTTGAAAAAATCCTGAGACATCCCTTGCACCCGGCGACAAGCACCGGCATTAATGGCTGCAGGGAAACTAGAGAGGCGTTCCCTTCCTTTTCAGAATCTCCTGGTAGGCTTCGGTGAGTCGAATGAACTTTTCGTGTTCCCCCCCCTTGTCAGGATGGAGTTTTTGAGCCATGCGGCGATAGAGCCGGGTGAGGCCACGTTTTGTCATGGTGCTTAAGGCCTCTTTTTTTACGCCGAACAGGGTGCTTGCCTCGTCAATGGTGACTGAAGGCTTGCCTGCAGGAGCCCTTCGGAATCTCCTGGCGTTCGTGAACTCCCTGACGTAGTCCTGCCAGGAAGAGTCGGGTCCATAATCGTTGTCGAAAAACATGACCACATACCGGATCAGATATTCGTGTAAGGCGTCTCCAACCTTTTCTCCGGCCCAGAAGCAAGCATCACGATTCAGGCGGCATATCTCCTCCAGGAAATGTCTGTCCACCTTGTCTTGATCCAAGCCTTGAGGCATTTTCTTTGCACAGGTTTCCGAAAAAAATCTTTGCAGGTCAAAGATGACATAGGCATACGTCTTGATTTCGAAGGGTTTTAAGCACTGTTCCATGTTTACAAAACGCTGTTCGATCTCATCTCTTGATTTTCCCACGAGCCCTTTGAGGAGTTTGCCAGGCATCTGTCCCAGCCTGCCCTGGTCGATTTGGCCCCATCTCAGATAATGAATGCGTCGTTTGTCAAACTCGCTGACGTGTGTCCGGATGCTCTCCTCTTCCTCGGGTTTGATCGCGACCCTTGTTCTCCTGGCTCTTGCTTTTTCCCGAAACGACCCCACAGCCCGCCTGATCTCTGGTCTCAGGAAAGGCCAGAATATATCGTCCATTTCGTCTGCGCTTGGTGTTACCCCCAGGGAATACAATGTTTCCTCTACAACGCTGTCGATATAGTAGGCATTGCCTCCTGGATAGATGATATGCCTGGCGGGGTTCGTGTGTAGATGAAAAAGATTACGGCTCTTGAAGTCATCGCCATCCTTGAAGGATTCCCTGATAAAATAGTGAATTTTTCCTCTAATTCTCTGCTGAGCAAGATACAAAATCGTGCCTCCTGGAGGCTATGTGATCCGGTGGAAACAGAGCGTCATTGCCTTGGTTGCGCTTCCAAGTCCTCGACGAGTTCTCCCAGGGTCTTGACCGTCGCATCAGAATCAAAGAGGTAAGGCATTTCACGAACAATATCTACTTTACCATCACCAAGTTTGACCTTAAACACCCAACCCAACACGCCTAGACAGGGAGCAGACATACTCACATGGTAAATCACATCAGTGATATCATCGTCCGCCTGAAAACCTTCGACCGACAGAACTGCCTCGGCCCTCATCTCCTTGGCCTTCGCAATCACTTCATCGGTAACAGAAGGGCCCCCAAAAGTCGGTCTATCGGCCAGAATAACATAGTGGGATATCATAGAACCTTGCTTTTTTACTGTTTCCTTCACCGCTTCGTAAAAGTGTGCAATATAGCCGATCAGAACTTGCTTTTTTTTGGATGGGTCCTCCTTTACTGTCCCAACGATCAAAGCAACCTGCTTTTCAAGTTCAGCGAAAGACTTCTCGACCTTTTTGTTGTCCAGCTTACGCTTCACCTGTCGACTCCCCTTTCCCGGAAGCTCCCACCTTTCGTCGTGGAGCTTCACCTTCGATGCATCGGCCCCCCCATCTGCCAGGGGAAGAAAGTCCGGACGATGTTTTACTTGAAAATATCAGAAGATCGTGTTTACCGTCAATGGATTAGCTTGTGCCCATCCATAAATGGCCCTTTTTCCGATGAGCGGCGTTCTCCGCGGGTTTCCGCCTGCGACGTACGAAAAGTACGCCTCCCCGTAAACTTTTGTGCGGCCTTGCTCATCAAAAAAATTGCTCATTTCTGAATTAGACACTGTCTAGTGCCCTCTTCGGTTCGTGGATGGGTACTCGCTTGGTTGGGTAGGAGTCGAGATGGCAACGCGCAAGAATGCCACGGTAAGAACGATCCGAGCCTGGGATTGCGTGAGCCCTAAGCGGACATGGAATGATTCATGGCGTGGGTGCTTGTTTGCTGGGGACCAGTTCACGTGGCATGTGGCCGAGCATTTCCCCAAGCTCTTCAAAGCAGGCCGTTTTTTTGCTCGCTGGGATCCTGATATAGGCCGTGTGTGTAGCGGGATCTGTTTCCATGGCTCCGCCGTGTTTTTCCACGACGAAACGCGTGACACATAACAACAGCACATGGAGTCTCGCCTGTTCCGTGGATGACATCTCTGGTCTGTTTGAATGGTTGGTATATCTCATCATGGAAGACGCTTCTGCTCAACTCGTGCTCACTTATCGTTACATCGGCAGATTCCGGAAAACCTGAAACAACAAATCCAAATAGGTGTATTGGCGGCCGGGCGAGATGGTTCTTGTCTTAGGACCTGGGCCTTAATCCCTTTTGGGTTTCTTCCGTCCCAGCCGGGCGGAGACACCACCTTCTATATTTGCATCCAATTTGATCGCAATATGCGCCGGCTTTGCCGAAGCAGTCAAAGCTGCCTTCATTCAGTTGCTTTCTGTGGATGATTGGAGAGATGACCTGCCTGAAGCAGGCATTGCAAAGCGATGAGGTAAAGTCCTCCGGCCCCCAACACATCACGCAGTCCTTCTCCCACTCCTTGCCGCATTTGATACACCTGACCCGCAATCTATTCATGAGCCACACCCTAGAAAGGGAATACGTTGGCGCCCATCAAGCCTCCAAGGCTCTCCGATCAGCCTGATTTCCATTTCTTATGGTGAACCTTCTTATCGGTTCCCATGCCAACAGAGCCCATCCCTAGAGAATTTATCGGCATATTCAGGAAAAGCTTGAAGCGCCAAGGCAAGGGTGATCGCGAGCGAATCTGAAATGAAAACTTCCTTACGGTGAAGATTTTCCGTGGCTTGCCGCGGGGAGGCTTCAATTCCTGAACACGGCTAAATTCGATTGTATTATCTTTCGGACATCTGTTACATTGAGGCCGGAAAGCCGCTTTTGGAGGTGAGGTATGGCTCTGTCTGAACTGGCCGGAAAACCGGCACCCCGCTCTCTTCTTGTCAATATCCCGAGACTTGTCACTTCATATTACAGCCGAAAGCCACACATCTCGGACCCCGGCCAGAAGGTGGCCTTCGGCACCTCAGGCCACCGAGGGTCGTCTTTCAAGAAGAGCTTCAACGAGGATCATATCCTGGCCATCGCCCAGGCCATTTCCGAACACAGAGGGTGCAAGCACATCACCGGTCCCCTTTTCATGGGCATGGACACCCACGCCCTGTCAGAACCAGCGCTTACAAGCGCCCTGGAAGTCTTTGCAGCCAATGGCGATACGGTGATGATTCAAAAAGGCCTCGGATACACGCCCACCCCCGTAATCTCCCACGCCATTCTGACGTACAACCGAGGCAAGAAAAACCGGCTTGCCGACGGCGTGGTCATCACGCCCTCCCACAATCCGCCGGATGAAGGAGGTTTCAAGTATAACCCTCCACACGGTGGCCCGGCAGACACCGAAACCACCAGGATCATCGAAGAAAGGGCGAACAACATACTGCAGGGCGGTAACAAGGACGTGCGCCGGATGCCCTTTGAGAAGGCGGTCGCCGCCGACACGACCCACGAGTATGACTATATCGACCCATACGTGGAAGACCTGACAAACATCATCGACATGGAGGCGGTGGCTCAAGCAGGGTTGAAACTGGGTGTAGACCCCTTGGGTGGGGCGGCAGTGGGCTTCTGGGACCCCATTGCCGACCGGTTCGGTCTTGAAATCGACGTGGTCAATCACGCCGTCGACCCGACCTTTGGGTTCATGACCGTGGACAAGGACGGGAAGATCCGCATGGACTGCTCCTCTCCCTATGCCATGGCAAGCCTGATCGGTCTCAAGGACCACTTTGATATCGCCTTCGGCAACGACTCGGACGCAGACCGCCATGGTATTGTCACAAAGGGTAGCGGGTTGCTTGATCCAAACCACTATCTTGCCGTGGCTGTCTGGTATCTGTTCCAGAACCGGCCGAACTGGAGGTCCGACGCTGCTGTTGGAAAAACCCTGGTTTCAAGCTCCATGATCGACCGGGTGGCCGCGCACGTCAAACGGGGGCTCTCAGAGGTGCCTGTGGGCTTTAAATGGTTCGTGGGTGGGCTCATCGACGGCTCCTATGGGTTCGCCGGCGAGGAAAGCGCCGGGGCCTCTTTCCTCAGGAAGGATGGGACGGTTTGGACCACGGACAAGGATGGCATCATCATGGACCTTCTGGCTGCGGAGATCACCGCCAGGACAGGCCGCGACCCGGCAGAACTTTACACGGAGCTGGCAGAAAAGCTCGGGACGTCTGTGTATGAACGGATCGATGCACCTGCAACACCTGACCAGAAAGCGGCATTGAAAAGACTGTCGGCCGATATGGTGGCGGCGAAAGAGCTGGCGGGGGAAAGAATCACGGCCAAACTGACCCATGCGACGGGCAATGGCGCCCCCATTGGCGGGCTTAAGGTCGTTGCCGAACATGGTTGGTTTGCCGCCCGGCCCTCAGGGACGGAAGACATCTATAAGATCTACGCGGAGAGCTTCAAAGGGAGGGGGCATTTGGAGAAAATTCAAGAAGAGGCGAAGGCCATGGTGAAGGAAGCCTTCAAGGCGGCCGGGGCCTGATGTCAGGAGAAGGCCTTCATCTCTCATGTGAAACATTGATGGGCATGGCAGCTTTTTGCTCTTCGGAGGGGCTGATATCAAGGCTGGCTAAACGGCGGTAGAGCGTGGCCCGGCTGATGCCAAGTTGACGGGCTGCAACAGTCCGATTGCCTTTTGCTGTCTCCAGCGCGGCGAGCACGCGTTGTTTCTCATCCTGGAGGGGGGTGACGGCGGCAAGTGCTCGGGGATACTCTGAATAAAGAATTTCAGAAGGAAGATCTTCAGCGTTTATGACGGATCCTTTGCATTGCAAGGTGGCAAAGTCGATAGCGCTTTTCAGTTCTCGCACATTTCCGGGCCAAGCGTACTGCATGAGTATCCTCA
>CAZCXI010000067.1:0-16629 GCA_964502635.1 uncultured Desulfobacterales bacterium | reverse complement strand
AAGATGGGTCAAAAAGCTCACAGAACCAAGTGAAAAGGGGTTGTGCAAAGGTCTCAACGCATTATGGCCTGTGATGAGCGGTGAGGAGACAAGAGGTTATCACCTGCTATTTGCGCAGGGCATTCAAGACCAGTGTTATCGGCCTTTCTTCCTCGCTTTTGCCGGTAAACCTGATGGGGCCCGGCCTTCTGTATTCTTCCTTTTCAGGTACGGTCCCCAGCCATTTATCTCTAAATGCCTTTACGATTCTGAAAGCGGGAGAATTGACATCCACCACGCTTTTTTCCAGAACCAGTGACAACTTCCCCTTTCTTTCTTCAAGGTGCATCAGAGGAGCGATGGGAATCCCGATAGGTTCCCAACTGGAAAAGCCTTTTTCTAAGTTTTTGATGGCTGCCATCTGGCCGGTTGCACCATTGGCGATAAGGCTAAAGACGGTTAATCCCAGGTTATAGGCATACATGCAGTCGAATCTGGTTGGATCACTTCCCCTGCCATCGTAACCGTAGAAATGGATCTGGGTCTTGAACTTGGGAACCGATTTCTTGAAGATCTTCTCAATAGGAGCGGGAATCCTCTCATTTTCCTTGATAGCGCCTTCTTTGATCAAGGCCTGTTGGAGCCTCCTTCGTGATATGATGGATGTTTTCACCATCAGGAACTCGCAATCATCATAGCTCTCAAACAGGACAGGTCCAAAATAATCAGGGTCCAGGCCCCCGTTTTCCAACGTTTTTCTGTAATACGACTTTTCTATTCCGATTTTGTAGGTCCCTTGTTCCTTTAAGATGTTGAGATAGTCTTTGACCAGCCCCATGATGACCTTGTCGGTCTCAACCTGGGAAAACTGGAAATTTCCATGGCTGTCCCTTTCCGTCAGGAGCCCCTCCCGGAAGAATGCGGGGATATCATCAAAGAAGTCATCGTCGCGTGTGTTCCAGATGGTGAAGGAGCTATCTTCCCTTGAACGCCGGGCCAATTTCCGCAGGTATTCCAGTTTATCGCTGAGAAGGGGAAAATTCGAGTGGAAATCCGTATCGTGCATTTCGTTGTATTCGGCGATAATGACATTGAGTTTGGTAATAAAGACCCGTATCTCATTGATAAACTCCAGGACGCCTTCGGGTATCACAATCACACCATAGTTTTTCCCAACAGCGGCCCTCTTCACAATGCCGTCACAAAGGACGCGGGACAGATGCCGCAAGGTCATGCCGTAAGCCGTATGATCTATGGTTCCCTCTTTTTCTGCTTTTTCGATTTTCTTTTTGTGCACATAATCCGCGAGATCCTCGCCGATCAGGGTGATATTCGCGTGGGTCTGCAACGCCACTTCAAGGGCCAGATGACTTGCAACCCTGCCCATCACCTTGCAAATGTGCCAGTATTTGACATCAGACGTGCTGTCTGTACACAGGTTGCTTATCTCGTTGGCAAAGGCCCGGGCAGCCGTATGAAAGCCAAAGGACACGGCACACAGGACATGACCGTCTTCATCTCTCACCTGTATATCCCCATCGATGGTCTTGGGAACCCCAAGGACCTGAACGCCATCTTCAAACATCTCCTCTGCCAGAAATGCGGCATTTGTGTTTGAGTCATCGCCCCCCACGATCACGAGGGCGTCGAGTTGAAGGGCTTTGCAGGTCTCCTTTGACAGGGCCATCTTCTCTGCAGTATCTATCTTCGTCCGTCCGGTCTTGATCATGCCAAAACCCCCGAGGTTTCTATAGGCATCGACAAGACTTTCAGTCAGTTCCTTGGCCTCGTTTTCGATAATCCCGTCCGGTCCCAGGAAAAAACCGTATATTCTGGTTTCCGGGTTGGCCTGCTTGGCAGCATCAAAGAGGCCTGCTATGACATTATGACCACCGGGTGCAGGTCCTCCAGAGAAGACGATACCTATGTTACGTTTCTTGCAGTATCTCTTTCTAAAAGATTCTTCCGGGGACTCAAGGCCAACCACGATCTGAACTTTATTATCGATAATACGTGGCAACGCTTTTCTTGCTTCCTTGTCAACGGAGAACCTATAGTCTGCATCCTCGCGTGAGGCCGTATAGGGACTGGAGAAAACCTCACACTTTTCGGGGGCGTACGCTCTTCTTTCAATCAATGCCTGGTTGACATTGCTGATTACCTTTTGCGCTTCCGGTTTTTTGATAAGATCTTCAATGCTTAGGGTCTCTTTGTCTGACATGGGCAACCTCCGCATCAAGGGTTGAAGGAACGTAAGATAATGATAAGAAGGCACTTTTCGATGGGAGGAGTGTAGGAGTAACGGGCCTGTGTGTCAAGGGATAAACGAGATAGTTCCCATCCACGAAACGCTATCCAATCAATGGGCACAGGCGTCGGTTTCCAATTCAGAAATGAGCATTTTTCGCTCTGAGCAAGGCCGCACAAGGGCTTACGCCAAGGCGTACTTTTCGTACGTCGCAGGCGAAAACCCGCGGAGAACGCCGCTCAGAGGGAAAAAGGCCATTTATGGATGGAAACGAGGTGGGGGTGTGGGCTCACGTGAAGCGCTGGGCCCAGTGATTCGCTCACGGCTGATCGGGTCACGAGGCCGTGGAAGATGGCGACGATGATTCGTTGCAATGGATGGTTTTGTAAACACGGGGGTCCTTGACTGTGCTTGCCATTGCTGTTAGTCTTCCACCGCTGCCTCGGGGTGTTCATTCGAACGAGGCAGAGGCGGTTCTGCAGACGCCTCAATCCGGCCTGTGCAGACTGGCAAATCAGATCAATCCGTGAATGAGAGGGAGGGATTACCATGACAGACTTAAGACGATCGATGGCATTTGTGGGTGTTTCGGTTCTCCTCGTTGTTTTTGTGGTCTCCATTGGATGTGCCCACCTGAAAAAGGACAGTGCCGGGGTGGAACAAACAGAGGCCGAGGTCATTAAGAAGGCTGAGGAACCGGAACCGCTCTACTACGATTTTGGAGATGTTTTGGTTCCCATAGAGCTCAAGGTGGATCAGAAAAAGTCCTTTGTTTATCACGCCCCTGGTTTCACGGCCGGCATCCTGGCTTTGTCGGGCCGGACAGAGCTCAACTCCCTGATCCGATTCTTTGAAAACAACATGGCAAAGGATAACTGGCATTTGGTGAGTTCATTCAAGTCGCCGCGTACGATCATGTTTTTCAATAAGCCGAACCGAAGCTGTATCATCAACATCACCGAGAGAAGGCTCAAGACGGAAGTGGAGATCTGGGTGGCCCCGAACGTAGAAGACGACACACAGTCTACGCTGTTGAAATAGCGCACAAGGTAAATCCTATCTCGTGAACGGGAAAGCGAACTCCGCACAAGGAACATGCCGGATCCACTGAAGGATAAAGAAATTGTTGTGGGGGTCTGTGGCGGGATTGCGGCGTATAAGGCGGCAGATTTTGTCAGGGTACTGGTCAAATCAGGTGCCAACGCCCGGGTGATCATGACCAGGGCTGCCCAGGCCTTTGTCGGACCTTTGACCTTTGAAGCCCTTTCAGGCCATCCCGTCTGGACCCATATGTTCAGAGGCCCGCACAATAGTGCCTTCAGACACATCCAATGGGCCGAGGAGGCGGACGCCGCCGTGATCATGCCGGCCACCGCCAATATCCTAGGCAAAATGGCCCACGGCATTGCCGATGATCCTCTCACCACCTTTGCTTTAGCGGTCAGGGCGCCCATGATGGTTTGTCCGTCCATGAACGTGCGGATGTATGAAAATCCCGTGGTGCGGGATAACATGGAGCGACTCCGTCAGGCCGGGGTCCATGTGGTTGATCCCGAGATTGGGTCGTTGGCCTGTGGTGATGAGGGCGCGGGGCGTCTTCCCCATGTTGAGACCATAGCAGAACGGCTCAGATGCCTGGTGTCTCCTCATGACCTGGCTGGTGAGAACGTGCTGGTCACGGCAGGGCCCACCGAGGAGCCCATGGATCCAGTCAGGTTCATCAGTAATCCCTCTTCGGGTAAGATGGGATATGCCTTGGCCAGGTGCGCTCGCAGACGGGGGGCAAAGGCGCTATTGATCAGCGGTCCCACGGTGCTTCCTGACCCCGACGGTGTGACGGTGATACGGGTACAGACGGCGCAAGAAATGTTTGACGCGGTGATGGCCCATGCGGATCAGAAGACCGTGATCATCAAGGCGGCCGCCGTATCCGACTGGAGGCCGGCGCGTGTTTTTCAACACAAACTGAAAAAGGCAGAGGAGGAGCCGCCTGTCTGCCTTGAGAAGACGGTGGATATCTTACAAGCCCTGGGGGAGAAGAAGAAAGCTCAGATTTTAGTCGGTTTCGCTGCAGAGACGCAAGACCTACAGAAAAACGCCAGGGCCAAGCTGGTTGCAAAGAAGCTGGACCTGATCGTGGCCAATGCCGTGGGGCAGCATGACTCGGGATTTGGCTCAGACATGAACCAGGTGGCGCTTTTTTACGCAGATGGGCGCAGCGAAGCCATCCCGCTCATGGACAAGGGGTCCCTTGCCGACATCGTCTTGGACAGGGTGCTGGCAATAAAGAAGGCTTTACAGGCGTGATCGGAGACCAATGACCGACCAGAGGGTCAACACGAATTTGCGCCGAGATATATGTGAAATCGCCCAGGACCTCCAGGCGTATGTGCAATATCTGAAGCGCTTGGGATACAAGGGCGTTCCCTTGTCTGAGGCGTCCGAGGAGATCTTGCAGCGGAAGGACAAAGGGTCTGAGGCCGGGGCCCTTGAGATGATCCGACAGGATCTGGGTGACTGCCGCCGGTGCGGGCTTCACAAAGGACGGAAACATATCGTTTTCGGTGCGGGAAACCCACGCGCTCGACTGGTCCTTGTCGGTGAAGGGCCGGGCTACGAGGAAGACTTGCAGGGGCTGCCTTTTGTAGGTCAGGCAGGTCAACTGCTCACCAAAATCCTTCAAGCGATTCACCTGAGCAGGGAGGACGTCTACATTGCCAATATCATAAAATGCCATCCCCCCGGAAACCGGAACCCGGAAGCCGACGAAATCGCGGCCTGCCTGCCTTTTCTCCAACGTCAGATAAGGGCTATCAGGCCAGGATTGATATGTGCCCTGGGCACTTTTGCTGCCCAAACACTGCTTCAAACCCATACATCCATATCTCGATTGCGTGGCCATTTTCACACCTATGAGGATATTCCAGTGCTTCCTACGTATCACCCGGCTTTTCTTCTGCGCAACCCGGCCAAGAAGCGCGACGTTTGGGAGGATATGCAGAAACTTCAGAGGGCGTATGAACAGGGTTAGTCATATTCTTATTTTCGTGCTGCTCGCCAGTGCAGTCCTTTGCGTTTTTCCCCTGGCAGCCCGCGGGGCCAAGGGAGAGGTCTATGTAGCCAAAGTGTCTGGCACCGTCAATCCGGGCCTTGCAGAGTACCTCATAAGAAGCATGGAGAAGGCCTCCAGCGACCAAGCGGCCTGTGTCGTGATTCAGCTTGACACCCCCGGCGGACTGGCGCTGTCCATGCGTTCTATCGTCATGGCCATGTTGTCCTCGCCGATTCCTGTGGTCGTTTATGTATCGCCGAGCGGGGCTCGGGCCGCCTCCGCCGGTGTGATGATCACCCTTGCAGCTGACATCGCAGCCATGGCCCCCGGCACCAATATGGGCGCAGCTCACCCGGTGAACCTGGGTCAGGGGAAGATGGACGAGACCATGGCCGAAAAGGTCGTCAATGACATGGTGGCCTATGCCAAGAGCATCGCAGAAAAGCGGGGTCGCAACAGCGAATGGGCTGAAAAGGCGATTCGTGAAAGTGTCTCCGTAACCGAGAAGGAGGCCCTGGAGCTGAAGGTCATCGACCTGATTGCAATGGACCTGGACGATCTCCTTGAAAAGATTGATGGCCGCGAAGTAAAAGACAAGGGGACCTTGCATACCAAAGGGGTGGGGCGGGTGGTCCTGACAGAAAGCCTCAGGGACAAGGTTCTGAAGACGTTGAGCGATCCCAACATCGCCTATATCCTGATGATGATCGGCCTGGCCGGCCTCTATTTTGAGCTTTCCCATCCTGGCGCCATTTTCCCGGGTGTGATCGGGGCTATTTCCTTGATTCTGGCCTTTTTTGCGTTTCAGACCCTTCCAGTCAACTATGCGGGGATCTTACTCATTGCGCTTGCCATCCTGCTGTTTGTTATCGAAATGAAGGTGACGAGCTATGGTCTCCTGAGCCTTGGGGGTGTCATTTCGCTTTTCTTGGGATCCCTGATGCTTTTTGAGGGAACAGCACCCGGGATGCGTCTGTCGTGGCGGGTCTTGGTTCCTACGGTCGTCATGGTGTCTGGTTTTTTTATCGCCGTGGCGGGCCTTGTGTTCCGATCCCAGATATCCAAACCGAGAACGGGAAACAAAGGGTTGATTGGCGAAGTGGGGGTGGCCAGGAGCAGGCTTGAGCCGGAGGGCAAGGTCTTTGTTCATGGGGAGCTTTGGAATGCCGTTGCCCCTGGGGGCATTGAACCGGGGGCTAAGGTTCGTGTGGTCGGCATAGATCGCCTGATGTTAAAGGTTGAGCGGGTCGAATAAAGAAAGGGGGGCTTGATATGATTACAATCATTTCAGCAATTGTCTTGCTCGTATTTTTCCTGGCCTCTGCCGTTCGTGTCCTCAATGAATATGAGCGTGGCGTCATCTTCCGGTTGGGTCGCGTGATTGCTGCCAAGGGGCCTGGTTTGATTATCCTGATCCCTATTGTTGACAAGATAGTGAAAGTGAGCTTGCGGCTTATCGCCATGGATGTGGATCCCCAGGACGTGATTACCCGGGACAACGTGTCCGTAAAGGTGAACGCCGTCATCTACTTCAGGGTCATGGATTCGGTGAAGGCGGTGATCGAGGTGGAAAACTACATGTATGCCACCTCCCAACTGGCTCAAACCACCCTTCGCAGTGTGTGCGGGCAGGCAGAACTGGACACACTCCTTTCTGAGCGCGACAAAATCAACACCCAGCTTCAGGAGATTCTGGACACACACACCGATCCCTGGGGGATCAAGGTCTCCACCGTGGAGGTGAAGCATATCGACCTGCCCCAGGATATGCAGCGGGCCATGGCCAAGCAGGCTGAGGCAGAGCGAGAGCGACGCGCCAAGATCATCAATGCAGAGGGAGAATATCAGGCGGCTGCCAAGTTGGCAGATGCTGCGAGCATCATCCGAGATCACCCTATGGCCTTGCAGTTGCGGTACCTGCAAACTCTCCGGGAGGTCTCGGCCGAGAATAATTCCACCACCCTGTTTCCGATCCCCATTGATCTCTTCAGGCCGTTTCTCTCGCTGGTAGAGAAAATTAAGGATGGGTAGGAAAGCAGACTGAGACCGGAGGGTCGCTTTGCTTGACAGCTTTCGGTGCTTTATTGTACCGTTGCCCCCCGGCTTTGAGATTGGAGGCGCTTAAGAAGAGCAACGATCCGTCTTCGATCATTTTCACTGAACCGCAAAAGCGAGCGCATTCCCCGTAGCTTGCTACAGGGAGCTTCAATATGAAAAGGAGAAATGCAGTCATGGGCAAAAAGGAGAAGAAGGAGAAAAAGGAAAAGCCGCTGGAGCGAATGACGGCCAAAGAGTTGCGGGAGGTTGCCTTGGAGATTCCTGAGATAACGGGTGTCCACGGGATGAACAAGGCTGAACTGCTGGCCTGCGTTAAGCAGGCTCGCGGAATCGTGGATGAGAAGACGAAAAAGTCGGACATATCCATGCGGGAAATTAAGAAAAAGATTCAGGATCTCAAGGTGCTAAAGGCCCAGGCCCATGAAGGCAAGGACAAGGCGAAGACCGGCATATTGAGACGCCGCATAAGTCGACTTAAGAAAAGGACACGCAGAGCCGCGTAAAGGCAGGTCTCCATGATCCGTCCGGGGAAGATAGCCTTTGACATAGACGGCGTGTTTGCCAATACCATGGCGCTGTTTCTGGAACTCGCCCGAAGGGATTACGGCATCAACCATATACAATATGAGGACATAACCCGGTATTTTTTGGAAGAGTGCCTGGACATAGAGCCTGAAATTATTAAGGTCATCATACACAGAATCCTGGAAGGAGATTTTAAGGGAGAGCTCCAGCCTATAGAAGATTCTGTGAGGGTGCTTTCTGAAATCGCCCAAGAAGGCCCTCTACTCTTTGTGACCGCACGACCCACACTCTCACCCATCAAGGCATGGGTGAACAAAATGCTTCCGGAGCCGGACTTTCCGATTGAAGTGATTGCTACAGGCACCTTTGAAGCCAAGGCCCATGTGCTCAAGGCGCGGGGTATCGACTATTTTGTGGAGGACTACCTCGATATCTGCTTCATGTTGAATGAGCAGAATATTTCCCCCATCGTGTTTTACCAACCCTGGAATCGGTTTCCCCATCCCTTCCATGAGGTCGCCAGCTGGGCTGAGATCAGGGATCTCATGCATCTTCATGCGTCGTAGCGTGGAGTATTTTTTTATTGATTAATGAACGAATCGTGATAGCCTAAAAATTTTTGGGAGATCTCTGTCCATACCCCAGATGGGTGGACCATCTGTGAGGTCACGCTCCAATGAAGACATGGATTGAAAATTTCATTGAAACCCTGTCCGTGGAGAAGGGCTTTTCGCCCCACACTTGCCGGGCTTACGCCAAGGATCTTGAGCAGTTTTGCGTCTATCTGGCTGGACGGTTTCAAGAGGAAGAACGCCCAGACATCCATGATGTGGATGAGTTGGTGATCCGCTCATATCTGGGCTCTTTGCACAAGAGACACAAAAAGACGACGATCGCGCGGAAACTCTCCGCTTTGAGATCCTTTTTTCGATTCCTGGTGAAACGGGGGGTCATTAGCAGGAACCCTGCTGAAACGGTTTTGACCCCTAAGCGGGGACGACCTGTACCGAATTACTTGCCCATTGATGAGACATTTCGTCTCTTGGACGGGCTCAAGGGGGATTCAGTTCTTGCTTTGCGGAACAGGGCCATATTGGAAACACTCTATTCCACGGGGTTGCGAGTAGGAGAGTTAGTGGGGATGGACGTTGGAGACGTCGATTTCGACAGGGGCTTGGTTCGAGTCCTGGGCAAGGGCAATAAGGAGCGCCTGTCGCCAGTGGGAAACAAGGCGCTGTCTCGTATCCGGGTTTACCTGGATCTGAGGAGTCAGGGCAAGGCCGTGGGAGACATAGGTGGTGAGCCCTTGTTCTTGAACCGCTTTGGGGGGCGTTTAACGGCTCGTTCCGTTGGACGGCTCCTTGACAAGGCGATTCGACAATTGGGATTGATGCGGCCCGTGACACCCCACGGGCTCCGTCACACGTTTGCCACCCATATGCTTGATGCCGGAGCAGATCTTCGGATGGTGCAAGAATTGCTTGGTCATGCAAGCTTGACGACCACGCAAAGATATACGCATGTGAGTATGGATCGGTTAATGGAAATCTATGACAAGACTCACCCGAGACGATAGGCAAGGGGGCGGAATCCGGGCAGCAGCAGCCTATTATTCTATGAGATATTGCCAAGCAATACCGTGTCGACACCATTTATCAGACGGGGAGCATTGACATGCAAGATCTTACGAACCTTCATGGGACCACGATATTGGCTATCAAACGTGACCATCGTGTTGCCGTGGCAGGGGACGGCCAGATCACCATGAAGGATACCATTATGAAACACCGTGCCAAGAAAGTTCGCAAGATATATAAGGATAAGATCATCGTTGGGTTCGCTGGCGCCACTGCCGACGCATTGAATCTTTATGAACGATTTGAAGGCAAGCTTGAGCAGTTTAACGGCAACCTGACACGCTCGGCCGTTGAGCTGGCCAAGGACTGGAGGACCGACAAGTACTTGAGGCGTCTGGAGGCGGTGCTGGTAGCCGTGGATTCTGATCATTTGTTTCTCATATCGGGAAACGGCGATGTGATTGAACCGGATGCGGGGATTCTGGGAATCGGTTCCGGCGGGGCCTATGCTCAGGCCGCTGCACTGGCCCTGACCGAACATACCAAACTGGATGCCAGATCGATAGCAGAAGTGGCTATGAAGATTGCTGCTTCCATTTGTGTCTATACCAACGAAGAGATTACGATTGAAGAAATCAACCCCAATGTTGCATAGACAACATGGCAAAGAGTCCTCAAAAGCAATAGTAGACCATCTTTGCTGTGTTTGTGGGCGATATTGTGGAGTTCACTGCCAGAGATATCCAGAAAATTTGGAAGACAGCCATGTTGTTTACCCTGGGGGAAAGCCGATGATACAGCATCTCCTGCGTTGCCAAGGGTTCGGCGCAGCTCACTACAGCCGCACTCTTGGACGCCTTGGATCTGCAGCACCTTCGGCTTTTGCAACGCTGGGGTCAAGTGAGGAGGCAGGCGTCCTGTTCGAGGAGTATCTATGAAAAAGTTGACACCACGCGAGATCGTATCAGCACTCGACAAATATATTATAAGCCAGAATGATGCCAAGCGCTCCGTGGCCATTGCTCTGCGGAATCGGTGGCGGCGGCGGCAAGTGCCGGAGGACTTGCGAGACGAGATAGCCCCGAAAAACATTATTCTGATTGGTCCCACCGGGGTCGGGAAGACGGAGATTGCAAGACGTTTAGCCCGCTTGGCCGCTTCGCCCTTTTTGAAGATTGAGGCCTCCAAGTTTACCGAGGTGGGGTATGTGGGCCGCGATGTAGAGTCTATGGTCCGCGATCTAACGGAGCTGGCCGTCAATATGGTGAAATCCGATGAACAGGAAGCAGTCAAGGCGAGAGCCCGGACCATCGCCGAGGAGCGAATGCTTGATATCCTGCTTCCGCCAAAGAAGGAGTCGGAGGAACCAGAGCCGATTCATAGTGAAGAGAAGACATTGGAGCTGGTGAGGAAAAACAGCACGGAGCCGCCGTCAACACGTGAAAAAATCCGAACAATGTTGCACGAGGGTAAGCTCGACAACCGTTATGTTGATTTGGAAGTGGCTGAGCGGGCGATGCCTGTGGTGGAAATATTTTCCAGCGTCGGGCTTGAGGAGATGGATATCAACCTTAAGGACATGTTTGGCGGCATGTTTCCGAAGAAAACAAAAAAACGGAAGGTAAAGGTGGTGGAAGCCATGGACATCCTCGCCCAGGAGGAGGCGCAACGACTGGTGGATATGGACAAGGTCGTCAAGGGAGCCATCACCAAGGTGGAACAGACCGGTATCATCTTCCTTGATGAGATCGACAAGATCACCGGCAGAGAGGGGGGGCACGGGCCGGACGTTTCAAGGGAAGGCGTGCAGCGGGATCTCCTTCCCATTGTCGAGGGGTGTACGGTGACGACGAAGTACGGGATGGTCAAGACAGACCATATTCTCTTTATTGCCTCCGGGGCGTTTCATACCAGCAAGCCCTCTGACCTGGTGCCGGAACTGCAAGGGCGCTTTCCAATCCGGGTGGAACTAAGATCTCTTGGTAAAGAAGAGTTCGTCAGGATCTTGACCGAGCCGGACAATGCCCTGCTCCTTCAGTACAAGGCGCTTCTGAAAACAGAGGGCGTAGATTTAGTCTTTGAAGACGATGCCATTTCTGCCATCGCAGAGATCGCCACGGAAGTCAATGACCGCACTGAGAACATAGGTGCAAGGAGGCTCCACACGGTTATGGAGCGTCTCCTTGACGAGATTCTCTTTGACGCACCGGATGTTGGGGAACAACGGATCGTCATTGACGCCAAATACGTGTATGACAAACTGCAGGACATCAAGGAGGATGAGGATCTCAGCCGATATATCCTGTAATTGATCCTGGTTTTCAGCTGCCCTTGATGGCCTCGTAAAGAGCACCCAAAGAGATTGAACAACGACCAACGAAGACTGATTCATGAGAATCCACCCATGACCACAAGTGTTGCGGACATACTCATCGAGGCCCTTCCATACATCCGTCGCTTTTACGGCGAGACGATCGTCATCAAGTATGGCGGCAGCGCCATGGTGGATGAGACCCTTAAGGAAGATTTTGCCCGTGACGTCACCCTAATGAAATTCATAGGCCTTCATCCCGTGGTCGTCCACGGCGGGGGGCCGCAAATCGGATCGGTCCTGGACAAGATGGGGATCAGTTCTGAGTTTATCGACGGGATGCGTGTCACGGATGAACCCACCATGGACGTTGTCGAAATGGTTCTTGTGGGCAAAGTCAACAAGGAGATCGTGGCCCAGATCAGTCAACAGGGGGGAAGGGCAGTGGGTTTGAGCGGCAAGGACGGGGGGTTGATCCTTTCCAGGAAGCTCCACCTGGTTCGCCCCCAGACGGAAGGCAAGCCCCCGGAGATCATAGACATGGGCATGGTGGGTGAAGTTGCAGCCGTAAAACCGGAGATTATACGCACTTTGGAAAGTGGGGGCTTTATTCCGGTGATTGCCCCGGTCGGCGTGGGGGCATCGGGTGAGACATATAACATCAATGCCGACTGGGTGGCCAGCAAGGTTGCCGTGGCCTTAAACGCCATCAAGTTGATCCTGCTCACGGACGTGGAAGGGGTGATGGACCGCAGCAGCTCCCTGATATCTTCCATGACGGCAAAAGGTATACAGAGACTACTTGAAGAAGGCACGATTTCAGGAGGAATGATTCCCAAGATTCAGTGCGCCTTGGAGGCGATTCAAAGGGGCGTGAGAAGGGCGCACATCATTGATGGCCGGAAACCACACGCGGTTCTCCTGGAGCTTTTTACGGACAGTGGGATCGGAACCGAGGTTAAGCCATAATCGGCTATCAGTGGTCGGTGCTGAGTACTGGAATGGATCTTTCGGGGCAGATATTGGAAACGAGTGGCCAGTTATGAATGCAGAAGCTTTAATGGAAGCAGCGGACCGGGTCATGGCGAGTACGTACAGCCGTTTTCCCATTGTTCTGGTTGAAGGCAAGGGCTGTACCCTAACAGATGTAGAAGGTCGCACCTATACGGATTTTGTCGCAGGCATTGCCGTGTGCAACCTGGGACATGCCCATGAAGGGATTGCCGAGGCCGTAGCAGATCAGGCGCGCCGGCTGGTGCACGTGTCAAACCTCTATTATTCCAAGCCGCAAATCGCCTTGGCTGAATGGCTGGTTGAGCATTCCTTTGCCGACCGCGTCTTCTTTTGCAACAGTGGGGCAGAGGCCAACGAGGCGGCTATCAAGCTGGCACGCAAGTATTTCAAAGATCGCGGCGCCCCGCACCGATTCAGGATCATCACCATGGAGGGGTCTTTTCATGGTCGGACCATGGCGACTCTGACGGCCACGGGCCAGGCAAAGATTCGCAAAGGCTTTGAGCCCCTTTTGCAGGGCTTTGACATCGTTGCGTTCAACGATACTGACGCCGTTCGGGATGCCGTTACAGAGCAAACTTGTGCGGTCATGGTGGAGCCGATCCAGGGGGAAGGAGGCGTCCAATGTCCCGCCCGGGGGTACCTGGAAGGTCTACGAGAGTTATGTGACAAAGAGGGGCTGCTCCTCATTTTTGATGAAGTGCAGACAGGCATGGGCCGGACGGGAAAACTCTTTGCCTATGAGCGCTTCGGCGTGACGCCGGATATCATGACGCTGGCGAAAGCCTTGGCCAACGGGCTTCCCATGGGGGCCATGCTGGCCAGAGAAGGGGTGGCCAAGGCCTTTACGGCCGGGTCTCATGCCTCCACCTTTGGGGGGACCCCCTTGGTCGCCACTGCAGCGCTGACGACCGTCAAGATCCTCCTGGACGAAGGGATCCTTGAAAACTGTCAGAGGGTGGGCAAGTATTTCCATGAGCGACTCCAGGCCCTGCAGTCAAAATACGCCTTCATCCGCGAGGTCCGGGGAGAGGGGCTGCTGATCGGCCTCGACCTGACATGTGACGGCGCGTCTGTTGTGACGGCGTGTATGGAGCGAGGCTTCTTGATTAACTGCACACAGGGCCATATCTTGAGGTTTATTCCCCCGCTGATCATCAAGGAGGAGGAAATAGACTCACTCATCTCATGTCTGAACAGCGTATTTGAGGGTCTCTCCGGCAGGTCTGAGGAATGAAGACGAAGCGAGTTGCGCAATAGCGACAAGACTGTTAGCGAGTTCGTCAGTAATGATGGTTTCGTAAAAAGTCTTTTGCTCGCTCCGTGAACATTTTGGGGGCCCTTAAGATGTTCAGCTAAAACGCTAAGACTCGGGCTAACGCCCTCAAACAGTTAGCATTTTTTAACGCTAAACATCTGAAGTGCCTTTTTCCCAAAATGCTCAATGTCGTTCGCAAAACACTTTTTACGAAACCATCAATGATAACCTTTCTCCAATAATGTATGACGAAATGAAAAGGGACCTCTTAACCCTCAGGGATTTGAGCGCGGATGATTTTGAGGCGCTGTTTGAGCGGGCCTTTGAACTGAAACGACGTCGGCTGATGGCGATACCGGACCGAATGCTTTGCGGCAAGACCCTCGGCCTGATCTTTGACAAGGCATCGACGCGGACCCGGGTTTCCTTTGAGGCGGCGATGATCCAGCTGGGCGGGACGCCACTTTTCTTAAACGCCAGGGACACGCAGCTGATTCGAAACGAACCTATTGCAGACACCGCCCGTGTGCTTTCCAGGTATTTGGACGGCCTGGTCGTTCGCACCTATTCTCAGGACCTGCTTGAAGAGCTGGCCGCGGCAGCCTCGATCCCGGTGATCAATGGACTGACAGATGCTTATCATCCCTGCCAGGCGTTGAGTGACGTTATGACCATATTGGAGAAAAAGGGTTCGTTGGACGGACTCAAGATCGTCTGGGTAGGGGATGGTAACAACGTGGCTCATTCCTGGTTAAATGTAACAGCCGTCCTGGGACTTCATTTGGTCCTGGCGTGTCCCGAAGGTTACTATCCTAGGGAGGAAGTCCTGGGGCCGGCCGTGAAGGATACGAGTGGCAGCATTGTGGTCCTTTCTGATCCTAAAGAGGCTGTTCGTGATGCGGACGTGATCTATACGGATGTCTGGGCGAGTATGGGTCAAGAAAAGGAATCAGCGCACCGAAAGGCGATCTTTAGGCCGTATCAGGTAGACCAGACCCTGGTGGCCCTGGCCAAAGAGGATGTCCTGGTGATGCATTGCTTGCCGGCTCACCGGGGTGAGGAGATTGCAGGTGATGTATTGGAAGGGCCGCAATCGGTTGTGTGGGATCAGGCGGAAAACAAGCTCCACATGCACAAGGCCATCCTGGAAAAATTTCTTCTGAGCAGTAAGCAATGAGCTGACGGAGGCGTATTTTGTCGACAGGAGCGAGAAAGATAGTCTTGGCTTATTCAGGGGGTCTGGACACTTCGGTTATCCTGAAGTGGTTGTCCGAGACCTACGAGTGCCCAGTGATTGCCTTTGCCGCTGATATCGGCCAGGCAGAAGACCTGGATCGCCTGGAGGCCAAAGCCCTGAGCACCGGTGCGGAAAAGGTGGTTATTGAAGACTTGAAAGAAACCTTCGTGCGGGACTATGTGTTTCCGGCCTTCCGGGCCAACGCCGTCTATGAAGGCCACTATCTCCTGGGGACTTCTCTGGCCCGCCCCCTCATTGCCAAACAGCAGGTTGAAGTGGCTAAAGCGGAGGGCGCGGATGCGCTGAGTCATGGAGCCACGGGAAAGGGCAATGATCAAGTGCGCTTTGAGCTGGCCTATCAGGCCCTGGCGCCTCACATGCTGATCATTGCACCCTGGAGGGCGTGGTCTCTGAATTCGCGTCAGTCTCTCATGGATTATGCCAAGGCGCACGGGATTGCGGTGCCGGTCAGCCCGGAAAAACCGTACAGTGTGGATCGAAACCTGCTGCACGTGAGCTATGAGGGAGGCATTCTTGAAGACCCCTGGCAAGGACCGCCGGATGATATGTTTTCTTTTTCCGTATCCCCGCGCGAGGCCCCTGACAAGCCGGAGGTCGTAGAGATTTCCTTTAAGCGGGGAGACCCGGTGGCCGTTGACGGCGAAGGGTTTTCCCCTGCTGAACTGCTTGCCCGGCTGAACTCGCTGGGGGGGCGAAACGGCATAGGCCGGGTCGATCTGGTGGAAAACCGGTTTGTGGGCATCAAGTCGCGAGGCGTGTACGAGACACCGGGGGGCACGATTCTGCGGGTGGCCCACATGGCCATGGAATCGATCACCATGGACCGGGAGGTCATGCATCTTCGCGATTCTCTGGTTCCCAGGTATGCGGAGTGCGTCTATTATGGATTCTGGTTTTCTCCTGAGATGAAGGCCTTGCAGGCCATGATGGATGAAATGCAAAAAGCGGTATCAGGTACGGTGCGTCTGGAACTCTATAAGGGAAACTGTCGTGTGCTGGGCCGTAAATCCGACATGTCCTTATATAGGGACGATTTTGCAACCTTTGAGTCGGATGATGTTTATCATCACCAAGACGCAGAAGGTTTCATCCGACTTAACGCCCTGAGACTTCGCATCCAGGCCCTGATGAGAGAACGGTCCAGGAGCTGACCTGCTAGGCCAACCAAAGCCTGACGTCATGGGAAGCAGGGCAGACGAGGACAAGGATGGAGCGATAAGCAGCATGCAGTACAGAATGAAAAAATGATCAACGCAAGATGACAAATGATGAACCGAAAAAGCGAGCGCATTCCCCGTAGCTTGCTGCGGGGTTAGCGAGCGTATCTAAAACAGTCAGCGTTCCTTACG